>CAVALB010000016.1:0-44284 GCA_963589345.1 uncultured Selenomonadales bacterium
GACCCGTGACCTCCGCACTACCAATGCGACGCTCTACCGACTGAGCCACAGCAGCGAACCTCGTACAATATAGCATAGAGATCTTCTCTTGTCAACATATTTTTTTAAAAATTGTATTTATGGTTTTCCCCTTTTCCATTTTCTGAAAATGTGCTATCATATGTAATTATCATGCGGTGTACAGGAAAACGTCCGCAAATTACATGGAGGATTTCATGATGGAAGAAGAAAAAGAAGTAGTTTCCAAAAACTTTATCGAGTTAGAGATCGATAAGGACCTGGCAGAGGGAGTTTACAACCATGTCCAGACCCGCTTCCCGCCGGAGCCAAACGGATACCTGCATATCGGACATGCAAAGTCCATTTTATTAAACTATGGTCTTGCACAGAAGTACGGCGGTAAGTTCAACTTAAGATTTGATGATACCAATCCGACCAAGGAAAAGACAGAGTTCGTGGAATCGATTATTGCCGATGTAAAATGGCTGGGAGCAGATTTCGAGGACAGACTGTTTTTTGCCTCCAACTATTTCCAGCAGATGTACGAGTGCGCTGTTCTTTTAATTAAGAAAGGCAAAGCCTTCGTCTGTGACCTGACTGCGGATCAGATTCGTGAATACCGCGGAGATTTCACCACTCCGGGTAAGGAAAGCCCATACCGCAATCGCAGCATTGAAGAGAACTTAAAGCTCTTTGAGGAGATGAAAGAGGGCAAATACCAGGACGGCGAGAAGGTGCTGCGTGCCAAAATTGACATGGCATCTCCGAATATCAACATGCGTGACCCGGTTATTTACCGTGTAGCCCATATGACTCACCATAATACCGGTGATACCTGGTGCATCTATCCGATGTATGACTTTGCTCATCCGATCGAGGATGCGATTGAGCATATCACGCATTCCATCTGTACGCTGGAGTTTGAGGATCACCGTCCGTTGTATGACTGGGTTGTACGGGAGTGCGAATTCGAAAATCCGCCGCGCCAGATCGAGTTTGCAAAGCTGTATCTGACAAACGTGATCACCGGAAAGCGCTATATCAAAAAGCTGGTAGAGGACGGCATTGTAGATGGCTGGGACGACCCACGCCTGGTATCCATCGCAGCCCTGCGCAGACGCGGCTATACGCCGGAGTCCATCCGCAAGTTCGTAGAGCTGGTCGGTGTCTCCAAGGCCAACAGCTCCGTTGATTATGCAATGTTAGAGTACTGCATCCGTGAGGACTTAAAACTCAAGAAAGCCCGTATGATGGCAATCTTAGATCCGGTGAAGCTTGTGATCGACAACTATCCGGAGGGACAGACGGAGATGTTAGAGGTGCCGAACAACCTGGAGAATCCGGAGCTCGGTTCCCGCGAGGTTCCGTTTGGCAGAGAGCTTTATATCGAGCGAGAGGATTTTATGGAGGAGCCGCCGCGTAAATACTTCCGTCTCTTCCCAGGCAATGAGGTGCGTCTGATGAGTGCCTACTTTGTAACCTGTACCGGTTTTGAGAAGGATGAAAACGGCAACATTACTGTGGTTCATGCGACCTACGATCCGGCAACCAAGAGCGGATCCGGCTTTTCTGAGCGCAAGGTGAAGGGTACGATCCACTGGGTGGCAGCCGAGACCGCAAAACAGGTGGAGGTTCGTCTCTATGAGAACATCGTGGATGAGGAAAAGGGCAAGTTAAATGAGGACGGAAGCCTGAACTTAAATCCAAACTCTTTAACGGTTCTGACCAACTGCTACGTAGAGCCTGCTCTTGCAGAAGCCAAGGCATATGATAGCTTCCAGTTTGTCAGAAACGGCTTCTTCTGTGCAGACTGCAAGGACAGCAAGCCGGGATCTCCGGTATTTAACCGGATCGTGTCCTTAAAGAGCTCCTTTAAGATTCAGAAATAAGATGCGAGGACAGGCATATGGAACTTTTGATCCCGCTTGATTCCAGGTCAAAAAAACCATTATATGAACAAATCTACTCCCATATCTGTGTGGAAATCAGAAACGGCTCCCTGAAAACGGGGGACCGCCTTCCTTCCACGCGGATTTTGGCGGAGCATTTGAAGATCAGCCGCAGCACAACGCAGATGGCCTATGACCAGCTGTTAGCCGAGGGATATATTGAAGCCCGGCCGTGCCGCGGCTATTTTGTCAGTCATCTGGAGGAATTGGTGGATACCGCGCCCTCCGGTATCGACGCGATGGAAACAAGCACAACGGAGAATGCCGGATGGCGCGTGGACTTTTCCCCGCGGGGAATCGATCTCAATAGTTTTCCGTATCACGTGTGGCGGAAGCTGAGCAAAAACACCCTGGTTGATGACAATAAGGAGATGTTTCATTCCGGAAACCATCAGGGAGAACCGGGACTTCGGGAGGCCATCCGAAGTTATCTGCATTCGGCTCGCGGAGTAAAATGCAGCGCAGAGCAGATCATAGTCGGAGCCGGAAGTGAATACCTGCTCATGCTGCTTTACCAGATTCTGGAAGGAAAACCCGTGATTGCCATGGAAAATCCCACCTACAAACAGGCCTATCGTGTCTTTGCAAGCCTGGGTCTTGAGGTTTGCCCGGTGGAAATGGATGCAAACGGTATGGAACCGGGACTTTTAGCTCAGTGCGGGGCGAATGTGGCCTATGTGATGCCCTCCCATCAGTTTCCGACGGGGATCGTTATGCCGGTTGGGCGCAGGCAGGAGCTTTTAAAGTGGGCAAACGAAGCAAAACGTCGTTATATCATAGAAGATGATTATGACAGTGAATTCCGCTATCGAGGCAAGCCAATCCCGGCACTTCAGGGCTTGGATCGCGATGGAAGAGTCATTTATCTTGGTACCTTCTCCAAATGCATCGCACCGGCCATTCGAGTGAGCTACATGGTGCTTCCGTTGCAACTTTTGGCGCGTTACCGCAGTCAGACGGCCTTTTATGCATCCACGGTATCCCGCATTGACCAGAATATCCTGTATCAGTTCTTGTCGCAGGGACATTTTGAACGTCATTTAAACCGGATGCGTGCGATCTATAAAACCAAGCATGATCTATTGCTCGAACAGATCGAACCGCTCCGCAGTCAGTTCGAAATCCGCGGAGAGCATGCAGGAATCCACATTCTTCTGACTTCCAGAACAAGGCAGCCGGAAGAGCTTCTGATAAAAAAAGCTGCCGAGGCAGGCGTAAAGGTTTACGGGCTGAGCAGCTATTTTATCCATCCGGAGCACAATTACCAGGCGCCGACGGTCGTGCTTGGATATGCAAGCCTGAGTGAGGAAGAAATCACAGAGGGAGTTGGCCTTCTGAGGGAAAGCTGGAAGGCTTGAGGACAGTTACAAATAATGAAAAAGGAGCAGGGAAGAGCTGCCGTACTCAGACGGTGACTCTTCCCTGCTCCTTTTTCAATATGCGATAAAGTATCCATTAGATTTCGGTATCGTCGCTGACGGTTGTGCCGGAGTCTTCTTCCTCGTTGCTGTTCTCATCGGCGGATTTGATTTCGGTCGGCGCGGATTCTGCTGCGATGTCTTTTACCGTACATGCAGCATCTTCCATGATGTCAGCTGCTTTGATAACGGCATCCTCAGCGGCACTTTCTGTTTTTTCTACCGCGTCTTCCACGGTGTCCTCTACCTTTTCAGCAATGTTTTCTGATACCATGGTGGCTTTTTGTGCACCGTCCTTTGCTACACTAACTGCCTCACGTGTGTTGTCAGCCACGATGGCTGCCGCGTCCTTTACCATGTTTTTTGCTGCACTTGCCGCATCCTTTGCAGCACTCACCATATCGGTGGCAGCTACCAGGAATTCATCCTTATCTGCATGGAGAGAAACATAGTTGCGTGTCATAGTGCTGTCCGGTGTAAACTCCGTGTCCTCTTCATCCTCAAAATCGTGGAAATCCTCATCCAGTTCCTTATTGAATGAATGATATTTCTTCAGGTAAGAAATGCCGGCTGCAGCAGCACCTGCAATCGTTAAAAGCGCTGCCAGTTTTCCAAAAGCTTTTTTTGCCATACCCCTGTACTCCTTTCTGTGAGCATCCTTTGTAAAGTCAATTTTAATACGAATACAGGAAAAAGAAAAGGGGAAACTAAAAAAATTGAATAAATTAGCACTCACCGCTTGACAGTGCTAACAATTCGTGCTATAAAAGGTAATGTACATCAGCAGAGGCTGCAAAGGCCGAACGTTAGATGAAACGATGTAAGGAGGAATTATCCATGAAATTAGTACCGTTATTTGATCGGGTTGTATTAAAACAGCTTGTTGCAGAGGAGACTACCAAATCCGGTATCGTGCTTCCTGGCCAGGCAAAAGAAAAACCACAGCAGGCAGAGGTTGTAGCAGCAGGCCCTGGCGGAGTGGTAGACGGAAAAGAGATCACCATGCAGGTAAAACCGGGTGACAAGGTTATTTATTCCAAGTACTCCGGAACCGAGGTAGAGGTTGAAGGTGAGAAGTACGTTGTCGTAAAGCAGAACGACATTCTGGCAATCATTGAGTAATCGGAAGATTATTAAGTTGTCTTCTGTCTTATATTTAAAGAAACTGGAGGAATTTGAATCATGGCAAAGCAGATAAAATATGGCGTAGAAGCCAGAAAAGCCCTGGAAGCAGGCGTAAATCAGTTAGCAGACACTGTTCGTGTAACCCTTGGACCGAAAGGAAGAAACGTTGTTCTTGACAAGTCCTTCGGTGCTCCGCTCATTACCAACGACGGTGTAACCATCGCAAAGGAGATTGAGCTTGAGGATCCGTTTGAGAACATGGGTGCACAGCTGGTAAAAGAAGTTGCTACCAAGACCAACGATGTAGCAGGTGACGGTACCACAACCGCAACGGTTCTGGCACAGGCTATGATCAACGAGGGTATGAAGAACCTGGCAGCAGGCGCTAACCCGATCGTGTTAAGAAAGGGTATGAAGAAGGCTACCGAGGCTGCTGTAGAGGCAATCGCAAAGATGAGCCAGCCGATCTCCGGCCGTGACAGCATCGCTCGTGTTGCATCCATTTCCGCAGCAGATGACGAGGTTGGCGAGATGGTAGCAGACGCTATGGAGAAGGTTTCCAAGGACGGTGTTATCACCATCGAGGAATCCAAGACCATGAAGACGGAACTGGATCTGGTAGAAGGTATGCAGTTTGACCGTGGCTATATTTCCGCTTATATGTGCACTGACATGGATAAGATGGAAGCAAACCTGGATGATCCGTACATCCTCATTACCGATAAAAAGATTTCCAACATTCAGGAGATCCTTCCGATTCTGGAGCAGATCGTACAGTCCGGTTCTAAGCTGCTCATCGTAGCAGAGGATATCGAGGGCGAGGCACTGACCACCCTGATCGTAAACAAATTAAGAGGAACCTTCACAGTAGTAGGCGTGAAAGCACCGGGCTACGGCGACAGAAGAAAAGAGATGTTAAAGGATCTGGCTATCCTGACCGGCGGTACGGTGATTTCTGAGGAGCTTGGTCTGGAGTTAAAGGATACCACCATGCAGCAGCTTGGCCGTGCAAAATCCGTTAAGGTACAGAAGGAGAACACCATCATCGTTGACGGATGCGGAAGCAAGGACGAGATCGCAGCAAGAGTTGCTCAGATCCGTGCTCAGATCGCAGAGACCACTTCTGAATTTGATAAAGAAAAACTGCAGGAGCGTCTTGCGAAACTGGCAGGCGGCGTTGCAGTGATCCGTGTCGGTGCAGCAACCGAGACTGAGATGAAGGAAGCAAAACTCCGCATGGAGGATGCTCTGTCCGCAGCAAGAGCAGCAGTAGAGGAAGGTATCATTGCAGGCGGCGGTTCCGCATATGTACATGTTACCCAGGAGATCAAATCTGTAGTAGATGCTCTTGAGGGCGATGAGAAGACCGGCGGCAAGATCATCATGAAAGCACTGGAGGCTCCGCTGTTCCATATCTCTGCAAACGCAGGTCTGGAAGGCTCTGTTATCATCAACAAGGTAAAAGAATCTCCGGTAGGCTTTGGCTTTGATGCATACAAGGAAGAGTATGTAGACATGATCAAGGCAGGCATCCTTGACCCGGCCAAGGTAACCAGAAGCGCCCTGCAGAATGCAACCAGCGTAGCATCCACCCTTCTGACCACCGAGTCCGTAGTAGCAAACATCAAAGAAGAAACCCCAGCAGCCCAAACAGGCGGCATGGGCGGGATGATGTAAGACGCGCCCAGGGGAAACAAGCGACTGCAAAGCAGTCATTTGTTTCCCCAGCGTCTTAACGAGCGAACCGTCTGCGAAGCAGACAATAAAGCGCGAAGCGCGAGTTCGCGAGTGAGCGGGTCAGCCAGTACCTGTTTTTTAATCGAATATCTAACCCAATCCAACCAGGTGCAATTGTTGTTTTCAAGACAATTGCACCTGGTTTTTTCTGCAATTTCCCCCACCTCCACACAGCTTGACAAATTCCTTATAAATGTATTTGACAAGCGGACAGAAATTTGCTACAATACACAATTAATAAGCAACATTGATTCTGCGATGCTGAATTATTAGAATTACTAATAAAAAATCAACAATAAACACAGAATCATAATGAACAGCAAAAACACAGAAAGAGAGGAAACGAATAATGGGTACAATTATTGGTGAGGGCATTACGTTTGACGATGTGCTCCTGGTGCCGGCTTATTCCCAGGTTATTCCAAATCAGGTGGATCTTACCACCTACCTGACCAAGAAGATCAAACTGAACATTCCGCTTATGAGTGCGGGCATGGATACCGTTACAGAGCATCGCATGGCGATTGCTATGGCACGTCAGGGCGGTATTGGTATTATTCACAAGAATATGTCAATTGAAGCGCAGGCAGAGGAAGTAGACAAGGTAAAACGTTCAGAAAATGGTGTCATCACAGATCCGTTTTTCCTCTCTCCGGAGCATACATTAAAGGATGCAGACGAGCTTATGGCAAAATTCCGTATCTCCGGTGTGCCGATCACGGAAGGCCGCAAGCTGGTAGGCATTATCACGAACCGTGATCTGAAGTTCGAGGAGGATTTCACCAAGAAGATCAAAGAGTGCATGACCTCTGAGCATTTGGTTACTGCAAAAGAGGGAATTACCCTTATGGAAGCAAAACGCATCCTTGCAAAGGCAAGAGTCGAAAAGCTCCCGATCGTGGATGATGATTTCAACCTGAAGGGACTGATCACCATCAAGGATATTGAAAAGCAGATCAAATATCCGCTGTCCGCGAAAGACGAACAGGGACGCCTGCTTTGCGGCGCTGCAGTCGGAATTACTGCCAATGTTCTGGATCGTGTGGAAGCACTGGTAAAAGCACATGTGGATGTGGTGGTGCTGGATTCTGCTCATGGACATTCTGAGAATGTTCTGCGCTGCGTGAGGATGATCAAGGAAGCATATCCGGATCTGCAGGTTATTGCCGGAAATGTAGCAACCGGCGAGGCAACCAAGGCACTAATCGAGGCCGGTGTGGATGCAGTCAAGGTTGGTATCGGACCTGGTTCCATCTGTACGACCCGTGTTGTTGCAGGTATCGGTGTTCCTCAGATCACAGCCGTTATGGACTGCTATGCAGTTGCAAAAGAGTACGGCATCCCGATCATTGCAGACGGAGGCATCAAGTATTCCGGTGATATCACAAAAGCCATCGCAGCAGGCGGTAATGTCTGCATGATGGGAAGCATGTTTGCAGGCTGTGACGAGAGCCCGGGAACCTTCGAACTGTATCAGGGAAGAAAATATAAGGTATACCGCGGCATGGGCTCTATTGCCGCTATGGAGAACGGAAGCAAAGACCGTTATTTCCAGTCTGATGCAAAGAAGCTGGTTCCGGAAGGCGTGGAAGGCCGTGTGGCATACAAGGGTATGGTAGAGGATACCGTATTCCAGATGCTCGGTGGACTTCGTTCCGGCATGGGCTATTGCGGAGCAAAAGACATCCCGACCTTACAGGCAACCGGTCGCTTTGTAAAGATTTCCGCAGCATCCTTAAAGGAAAGCCATCCGCATGATATCCATATCACCAAAGAGGCTCCGAACTACAGTGTTGATGAATAATTATCATAATGAAAAACCGCCGTGTTTCATACGGCGGTTTTTTGCATGATAGGAAATTGAGTTCTGTCATATAAAAATGCTTCGCGTGGATGCGCACTCGGCGCAGGGCACATTCTTTTTGCCATAAAGCAGAAAACTGTAAAAAACCTCGTTCAAAGGTAGCACAACCTGAATAAATATGGTACAATGAAATGAGTCTGAAAAATAATGGAGAATGACTTTATGCTGAATGAAGACAAGATCAAACTTATGACAAGCATTGCCATGTTTGAAAAACGGGAGGGGAAGCATATTTTTCCGGCAAACCGGTACTTTCGCAATGATTATATCAGTGGCCGGATGCTTCGCTCTTTTTTTGCATATACAGTCTGCTTCATCTTATGTGTTATGATGTGGGTGCTTTCCAGTATGGAACAGCTTTTAAATACGATGAATCTGGACTCGGTGGTCAAATCGGCAAAAACAGGAGCCGTTTTCTATATCGCCGGCCTGATTCTCTATTTGATCATCACCTGGTTTGTCAGCAGTAAGCGTTACGAATATGCAAGACGTGGCATGCGTGTCTATATTGCAAAGCTGAAAAGGCTGGAAAAACGGTATGATGTTCAAACCCGGACCAGAGAATTGACAAAGGAGGGCAGCCGCCATGATGATGTTTCTCGTACTTAAAGAATGGCTGAAATCATTTTATGCAAAGTACGCGACACCAGTCAACGGTGTGATCAAATTATTATACAGTCTGGCTGCCATGCTGCTTTTAAACAGCAACATCGGCTACCGCACGGAATTGACACAGCCGCTTGTCATTGCGGCCATCGCGCTTGTGTGTGCATTTCTTCCTTACGGTGTGATCGGATGCCTTCTGGGCGCAGTCATGTTGCTGCATATCTATGCAGTATCCATGGAAACTGCACTGATCGTAGGTGTGATCTTTATCATATTGATTTTGTTGTATTACGGGTTTCAGCCGAAAGACAGCTTCTGGCTTGTATTGACGCCTATGGCATTTCTGCTGAAAATCCCCTTTGCGGTTCCGCTTCTTGCGGGACTTTCCGGAAGCCTTCTGACTGTGATACCGGTAGGAAGCGGAGTGCTTATCGCCTTTATCATTTCCTATGTAAAGCAGAATGCAGGGCTTTTGACGAGTGATACGTCGGTGGACATTACCCAGAAATTTATGCAGATCCTTCGGAATCTTTTCTCAAATCAGGAGATGTATGTCATGATTATGGTATGTGTAGCAGGGATCCTTTGTGTATATCTGATCCACAACCTGTCATTGGATTATTCTTGGGGAATTGCCATTGTGACAGGAACGATCGCACAGCTGGCAGTGGTATTTGCAGGAGATTTCCTTGCTCATGTTTCCATGCCGGTTTTACAGCTTCTGATCGGTTCCCTGGTTTCGCTGACACTGGCTTTTGTGTATCATTTTTTTGTATTTGCTGTGGATTATACGCGGACAGAATATGTGCAATACGAGGATGATGATTACGTATATTATGTAAAAGCAGTGCCGAAGGTGGCGGTTACACGGACCGACGTAAAGGTACAGCGTATCAACAACCCTGTACGGGGCAAGCGCGGAAAAGATATATAGATCATAAGAAAGAGAGGATCAGGTATGACTGGCATGTTCCAGGATTTGGAGACGGTTTTTCAGGGTATGCGCTCCTGGATTTCCTTTTTGCCAAGAATTACAATTTCAAATATAACCGAGATCATCATACTGACGATCCTGGTCTATTACGCACTTTTATGGTTCAAGAGTACAAAGGCCTGGTATTTACTGCGTGGCATTGCCATGATCATGGCCTTTGCAATGGCTGCAGCTATTTTTCACTGGGATACCATTTTATGGATCCTTGGGAGGACCGGCGGCATTGCGGTAACGGCAGTGGTGATCATATTCCAGCCGGAGCTTAGAAAGGCACTCGAGCAGCTTGGAAGCCAAAACCTGATTTCGACTTTATTTTCCATCGATGTCAACCGCGAAAAGCAGGGCTTTTCCGATCGTACGGTCAATGAGATCGTAAAGGCTACCTTCGAGATGGCAAAGGTAAAAACGGGAGCCCTGATCGTAATCGAGCGCAATGTTTCCCTCAAAGAAATCGAACGGACCGGAATTGAGATCAACGGTTTGGTCAGCAGCCAGCTTTTGATCAATATTTTTGAGCACAATACGCCGCTTCATGATGGCGCTGTCGTGATTCGGGACAATCAGGTAACAGCAGCAACCTGCTATCTTCCTTTATCGGACAACATGACGATCAGCAAGGATCTGGGAACCCGACATCGTGCGGCAGTGGGAATCAGCGAGGTGACAGACAGCCTTACTGTGGTGGTTTCGGAAGAGACCGGAGGCGTATCCGTCGTGGAGAATGGCAGACTGAGAAAGATTGTGTCAGCAGACGAGCTGCGCAAGGCTCTGGCTGTGGCCAAAACCCGGGAAGAAACCAATGGAACACTGTTAAAGATCTGGAAGGGAAAGCGCAGAAATGAAAGAAAAACTGATAAATAATCTGGGACTTAAGATTCTTTCCTGTTTTCTGGCTTTTTTTATGTGGCTGGTGGTTGTAAACGTCTCAAATCCGGAAATGACCGGAAGCAAGGAAGTTCCGCTTGAGATCGTGAATGAACAAGTACTGACCAAGGCAGGAAGAACCTATGAACTGGGTGGAAAAGATACGGTAACCGTATATTTTGACGTGAGAACGAAGGATGCCTACAAGATCCATGCTTCTGATTTTCGCGCCTATATCGACCTGGCAGAGTTGTATGATGTGACCGGGTCGGTGCAGGTAAATATTGAAGTGCTGAACAATAAGGAGCTGATCTCCAATGCAGAAAGTCGGCCGGGAGTTGTTCGTGTCCAGACAGAGGAGCTGCAGAGCAAGCAGTTTTCTCTGATCATGAATACCTACGGAAGCCTGGCAGAGGATTATGCTATCAGCAAGGCAATCCTGACACCGGATCATGTGACGGTAGAGGGGCCGACCTCCCAGGTTGGCTTGATCAATCATGTTGGAATCGAGCTGAATGTCAATGGACTCGAAAGCGCTACAGAGGGTACTGCCAAGCCGATCTTTTACGATGCCAACGGCAATGAGATCACAGTCAGCGATCGTGTGAGTGTAAGCCCTGAATCCATCCAGTATACCCTGGAAATCAGCAAGGTAAAAACCCTGCCGCTGGATTTTGAAGTGACCGGGACGGCGGCTTCGGGCTATCAGTATACCGGAGTGGAATGCAGCGCAAAGAGCGTTTCCGTGATGGGATTAAAAAACAGTCTGGCATCGGCCAACAAGATCACAATCCCGTCTTCTATATTAAGTGTTGCCGGAGCAACCCAGGATAAGGTTGTGACGGTAGACTTAAATGATTATCTGCCGGAGGATGTGAGCCTGGCTAATTCCGATGATGCCAAGGTGACGATCCGGTTGAAGGTGGAACAGCTTACGACCAGGACCATCACCCTGAGTGAATCGGATATCACCATGGAAAACGGAGCGGATTATTATCATTACCATCTGTCACCGTCCAGGATTGAAGTGAAGCTTCAGGGACTCAAAGAGGATCTGGATACCTTAAAGGCAGACACCTTAAAGGCATCTATCGATCTGTCCGGAATGCAGCTTGGAACTCACACGGGAAGTTTAAGTTTGGGCGGCCTTGGCAATAATTTCAAACTTTTGTCAGTATCGTCCTTTAGTGTGGAGGTGACTGCCGGAGGTCCGGCTGCACAGCTGGAGGAATCTACGGGTGTTGAAGAAACAACGCAGGCAGATTCCGGTACACAAAATGATAATGCAGACAGCAATACAGAAATAACAGAGACAAGCGGCACAGTTTCCGCTGTACAGAAAGAGGGATAACATGGTTAGCAGAAAAATTGTTATCAAAAATGTATCAGGACTTCATCTTCGCCCGACGGGAGTTCTTTGCAATGAAGCTATTAAATACAAATCATCGATCAAGTTTCATTTCGGCAACACGACATCCAATGCAAAAAGTGTACTGAGTGTGCTGGGAGCCTGCATCAAATGCGGCGACGAGGTGGAATTTATCTGTGAGGGCCCGGACGAGCAGGAAGCGCTGGACGGAGTGATCGGAGCAATTGAAAGCGGCCTCGGGGAGTAAAGTGTAAGAGGCTTCAGCCAGATGATTTACGCGTAGCTATACGCGAATTCATAAATAGATATAGATATTAATAAGGAGGATACATCATGCTGAAAGGTACAAACGCTTCTTCCGGTATCGGCATTGGGAACGCCGTGATCGTGGAAGAAAAGGAACTGGTGATCAAAAGAGAGGCTGTTGCAGACACTGCCGCAGAGGTGGAGCGTTTTAAGGGAGCGCTTGATTCCACACTGAAGAAGACAGAAGAGCTTGCTGCAGATCTTGCGACCAGAGTAGGGGAGAAGGAAGCAGAGATCATGCAGGGTCATATGATGCTGCTGATGGATCCAATGCTGACAGGGGAAATTGAAACAGCGATCACAGGAGAGGGGATCTGCGCAGAATATGCCATTGAACAGGTCTGCACAACCTATGCCGACATGTTTGCATCCATGGATGACGAACTGATGCAGCAAAGAGCAACCGATATGCGAGATATCAAGACTCGTATGCAGAGGGAGCTTCTCGGCGTGGAGAGTGTTGATATCGCAGCTCTTCCGGCAGGAACCATCCTGGTTGCGAAGGATCTGACTCCGTCCATGACAGCAGGGATCAAGCCGGAAAATGTAACCGGAATCCTTACTGAGCTCGGCGGAAAAACCTCCCACAGCGCGATCCTTGCCCGTGCACTGGAAATCCCGGCAGTCGTAGCGGTACCGGATCTGATGAACCAGGTAAAGGATGGTGATGTGATTGTCTTAGACGGCAGCGAAGGCGTGGTTTATATCAATCCGGAGCAGGCAGTCGTAGACAAATTCCGCGAAAAACGCGAAAAGTTCCTGAAGGAGAAAAAAGAACTGGAACAGTATATCGGAAAACCGACTGTGACCAAGGATGGTGTTTCTGTAGAGCTTGTTGCCAATATCGGAAAACCGGAGGATCTGGAAAAGGTTCTTCAGTACGATGGCGAGGGTGTTGGCCTGTTCCGTACGGAGTTCTTATTTATGGATCGTACGGCTATGCCGACGGAAGATGAGCAGTTTGAGGCTTACAAAGCCGTAGCAGAGGGATTGAAGGGCAAGCCGGTCATCATCCGTACACTGGATATCGGCGGTGATAAGGAAATTCCGTATATGGGTCTTACAAAAGACGAGAATCCGTTTTTGGGTTATCGTGCGATCCGTTTCTGTCTGGATCGAAAGGATGATATATACAAACCGCAGCTGCGTGCTCTGCTTCGTGCAAGTGCCTACGGCAATATCAAGATCATGGTGCCGATGGTAACCTGTATCGAAGAGCTTCGCGAGGCGAAGGCGCTGATCGAGGAGATCAAAAAAGAGCTGGATGAAAAGAACATCCCATACAACAAGGATATTGAAGTCGGTATCATGGTAGAGACTGCCGCGGCATCCCTGATGGCAGATGTATTTGCAAAGGAAGCAGCATTTTTCAGCATCGGTACCAATGACCTGACCCAGTACACCATGTCGGTGGATCGCGGAAATGATAAGGTGTCCTATCTGTATTCCACCTTTAATCCGGCTGTACTGCGCAGCATCAAGCGCATCATCACCTGCGGACGGGAAGCAGGCATCATGGTAGGCATGTGCGGCGAGGCTGCCAGCGACCCGCTTATGATCCCGCTGCTCCTTGCCTTTGGCTTAAATGAATTCAGTATGAGTGCATCTGCGATCCTGTATTCCAGAAAGCTGATCACGAGCTTTAGCACAAAGGAACTTCAGGCTGTTGCTGATAAGGCGATGAGCTTTGCAACTGCTGCGGAAGTGGAAGCGTACATGAAGGAATTCATGGCAGCATACATGGCAGATTAGAAATAATAGAACGGATGGCTGTCACCTGCATTGCAGGCGGCAGCCATTTAAAAAACCAAGAGGAGAGAAGAACATGGCAGTTTATCTTATCTGTTATCTGGCATCTTTTATACTGGCACGGTTCAGTCATGATCTGTTGTCCGGTGTCCTGCTTTTAGGAGCGGCAGTCTGGCTTTATATGGAGGATTACCGGAAATATAAGAATCTGATCCATCTTCGTGCTCTCTTTTCCTTATTCTGGGTAGGTGGTGAGGGCATGGCCTGCTTAAAGCTCAGCAGTCTTCAGACAGACTGGTCCTATATGACCTGGCTTTGCCTCTTTCTGGCATATGTGGGCTTCTGGCTGGTTTTTGAAGTGCTGGTCCGCCTCTATGGATCCGGTTATGATGGCTATGGACGATGGAGAAGATTCTCCGGAGATCCGAAACCGGTATTTATCCTGATCTGTGGTCTGACGGTTCTTTCTCTTGGCTGTTTTATCGCGGAGGCGGTTACGCTGGGCTATGTGCCGCTTCTTTTGCGGGGCGTTCCCCATGCGTATTCCGAATTCCATCTCACGGGGATCCATTATTTTACGGTATCCTGTGTACTGGTTCCGTCTCTGACGATCCTTTATGTCCATATGCGAAACGGAAGAGGGAGTGAGAAGCTTTTGATCGCAGCGCTTATTATGACGGCCATCTCCCTGCTGATCCCAATTTTTTGTGTATCACGTTTCCAGCTGGTGTTTGCGGTGGTTCTTGCAGCATTTACATACATTTCTCTGCAGAAGCTGTTTCACCCGGCCTGGCTTTTGGGACTTTTTGTTGTCATGGTCCCGTTTTATCTGATTCTGACTGTGGCAAGAAGTCATAATATCGAATATCTGAACGGGATCTTCGAAATGAAGAGCACGTCCATGCCGATTTTTATCAGCCAGCCGTATATCTACATTGCAAATAACTACGATAATTTCAACTGCCTGGTCGAGGCCTTGCCCGGTCACAGCTTTGGCCTTAAGGGGTTGTTTCCGCTGTGGGCTCTGTCCGGACTGAAATTTTTCTTCCCGCAGCTGATCAATTTTCCGATTTATGTGGATAAAACGGAACTGACAACGCTGACCCTGTTTTACGATGCCTACTACGATTTCGGCTGGATCGGAGTTTTGATCTTTTCCTGCCTGCTGGGGGCGGTGGCCTATATTCTGGTGGTGAAGCTTCGCGAGATGAGAAATCCGTTTGGATATCTTTTGTATGCTCAGTTTGCTGCATACATGATGTTATCCTTTTTCACAACCTGGTTTTCCAATACGACAACCTGGTTTTACCTGATCATGACAGGGATCATGGCGCTTTTTTATCACCTGCGAACATCGTGACGGAATAAACTATCAAGAAACTCGGAATTTTTTACCTGTTTTTGTGAGATTCTGAGCGTACATCAATACAGATGAGGAGAATAAAATTATGAAAGCATGGGAGAGTAATATCCGTAAAGTAGTTCCTTATGTACCGGGGGAGCAGCCGAAAGGAGATCGGCTGGTCAAATTGAACACCAATGAAAACCCATATCCGCCGGCACCCGGAGTGGCTGATGCATTAAAAAATATGGCAATTGAACAGTTCCGTAAATATCCGGATCCGACGGCCTCCAATCTGGTGCATGCATTGGCTGAATATTACGGCGTGAACGATGATCAGGTGTTTGTGGGAGTCGGTTCGGACGATGTCATTGCCATGAGCTTTCTGACCTTCTTTCATTCAGATCAGCCGGTTCTGTTTCCGGATGTGAGCTATTCCTTCTACAAGGTGTGGGCAGAACTATTTGACATTCCGTATGAGACTCCAAACCTGGATGAGGCATTTTGCATCCGCCCGGAGGATTATTGCAGGGAAAACGGCGGTATTATCTTCCCGAATCCGAATGCACCGACCGGACTTTTGCTGCCGCTTGACAAGGTGGAGGAAATCATTCGAAAGAATCAGAAATCTGTAGTGATCGTGGATGAGGCATATATTGATTTTGGCGGCACATCAGCCCTCAAATTGATTGAAAAATATGAGAATCTTCTGGTGGTGCAGACCTTCAGCAAGTCCCGTTCCATGGCAGGCATGCGTATCGGCTTTGCCATCGGACATCCGGATCTGATCAAAGCGCTGAATGATGTCAAGTATTCCTACAATTCCTATACCATGAATATGCCGTCCCTGATCCTCGGTACGGAGGTGCTGAAGGACGATGCTTATTTCAAGGAGACAGTTCATAAAATCATGGATACCAGGGAATGGGCGAAGAAAAAACTGACAGAGCTTGGATTTACCTTTCCGGATTCCATGTCGAACTTTATCTTTGCTTCGCATAGCCACGTTCCGGCAAAGGAACTGTTCGCGGCGCTTAAAAAGCAGCAGATCTATGTGCGTTATTTTGATCAGCCAAGGCTTTCTAATTATCTGCGAATCACGATCGGCACGCGTGAGGAAATGGAGACTCTGTTTGCCTTTCTTGAAACCTATCTGGCACAGTAAACCATCATTTGTGGAGGTGATTGCATGAATCGACATTACGTCCGCTTACTTTTAAATCTTTTTATTCCGGCAGCGGAAATTGTGCTGGTCTGCTTTCTCGGGCCAAAGCTTTTACGTTTTTTTCTGCCCTTTGTCATTGGATGGATCATTGCCATGATTGCCAATCCACTGGTGCGTTTTCTGGAAAGTCATGTAAGGCTGGTGCGCAAACACAGTTCGGTACTCATTGTGGTGGCCGTGCTGGCTCTGATCATTGGGCTTGGCTATTTTCTGGTATCCAGACTGGTGATCCAGGCAATCGGACTTGTGAAGGATCTTCCGGCATTGTACGGGGCAGTATCGGAGGATCTGCAGGGGATTTCTCTCCGTTTTGCAAATCTGTTTTCCAGGCTGCCGGAGCAGGTGCAGACAAACTGGCAGGAGCTTGCCGGAAGTATCAGTCATGCAGCAAGCTTGATCGTGCAGAAAATTGCATCCCCTACCGTCGAAGTAGCCGGAAATGTTGCAAAGGGGATTCCGAATGCACTGGTGAATGTGATCGTTACCATTCTTTCCTCCTATTTTCTTATTGCGGAACAGGATAAGATCATGGAATTCTGGAAAAAATATCTTCCTGAGAGCGTAAAAGGATATGGTCGTTACCTGAAGGGAGATATGAAACGGTTGATCGGTGGATATTTTCTGGCGCAGTTTCGCATTATGTTTGTGGTAGCTGTTATCCTGATCGTGGGATTTTTTGTGATGAGGATCAAATATGCGTTCCTGCTTGGCGTGTTGGTTGCGGTACTGGATTTTCTTCCGCTTTTTGGTACGGGAACCGTATTGATTCCTTGGGCGGTATTCAAACTTTTGACGGCTGATTATGCCATGGCTGGCGGTATGGCTGTTCTTTATGTACTGACTCAGGTTACGCGTCAGATCATCCAGCCCAAAATCGTTGGAGATACCATGGGACTTTCGCCGCTGTGGTCGCTGGTTTTTTTGTATCTCGGCTTTAAGCTACATGGAATATCCGGTATGATCCTTGCGGTTCCGATCGGAATCTTTGTGATGAACCTGTACCGCTACGGAGCCTTTGATGGGATGATCCAAAGTGCCCGTGAGCTGCAGAAGGAAATTTGGAGGATGCGCCGGTAACAGATTATAAGTGACGTATGGGATGGAGTAAGGTCCGAAGTTCCGGGACTGCCATACAGAAACGCAGACCCTGGTGGAATTTTTACCTCGTGCGCTTGCGCCGCCTATTGTCTCACCTGCGGCCAAACTCGCGTGCTTTGCACGCTCAGACAGGGCCTCCGGTGAGACGCTATGCTCGCGCACTCTGAAAATTCCAAAGGGTCTGCTTATTCTGTATGGCAGTCCCGGAACTTCTACGTTTTTGGCGGCATAAGACTTTTGTGCGCCAATGACGTTACGGACTCTGTTTAGATGATTGCCTCGCTTGGCTTTGAACCTTTATTTATGTTATTTAAGAGCAAGAATGCCTTAAGAATGAGTTAGTTTTGATATGTTATTGAGAAAAAATATCCGGGCTGCCTCTTGACAGTGTCGGATATTTTTTTTATACTCTATATACCCCTTGGGGGTATGCAGAGGTGCGGATAAGAAAGAAAGCATCCGAAGCATGGGGTGATTGGAATTCGAAATGGGGATTCGGTAAGTGGCAATTGTTACAGAAAGGTGGGATTGCATGGAGCATACGGATAAAAGGGAATGCTGCTGTGAAAAGGAAATGCAGGAAGAAAATCAAAGAACGGATGCTGCAGAGAATAAAGCAGAGCATAAAGAAGAAAAAAAGTGTTGTTGTCATAAGAAAAAGGAGCGTTCGGAGAAGGAATATAAGGATTTGATCCATCGTTTGAACCGTATTGAGGGTCAGATTCGCGGGATCCGCAATATGGTGGAGCAGGATGCTTATTGTCCGGATATCCTGATCCAGGTGGCAGCGGCCAATGCGGCACTTAACAGTTTCAATAAGGTGCTTCTTGGAAATCACTTAAAGACCTGTGTTGCCAATGATATTCGGGAAGGCCATGACGAGACGATTGACGAGTTGTTGAAGGTCTTACAGAGACTGATGAAGTAGGGAGGGCGAAAAATCGGCCGTAAAGGCAGGTACAAGAGAGAGTCTGAGAGTACAGGAAGATAAAAAGGAGGAAGCGCAAAGTATATGGAACAGTATACAGTGACCGGTATGAGCTGCGCAGCCTGCAGCAGCCGTGTGGAAAAAGCGGTTTCTAAGGTGCCGGGGGTCACATCCTGTTCGGTCAGCCTTTTAACCAATTCCATGGGTGTGGAAGGCACGGCGGCAGCGGCTGACATTATCAAGGCGGTGCAGGATGCCGGATACGGGGCGTCGGTGAAGGGCGCAGGAAATGAGAAAAATACGAAAGCACAGTCTTTGGAGGCGGAGGAAGCTCTGAAGGATCATGAGACTCCGGTCTTAAAGCGCAGACTGATCTATTCACTTGGATTTTTGATCGTGCTCATGTATTTTTCCATGGGTCATATGATGTGGGGATGGCCGCTGCCGGCATTCTTTAACGGAAACCATGTGGCGATGGGACTGATCCAGCTGATCTTAACGGCCATCGTTATGGTGATCAATCAGAAATTTTTTATCAGTGGATTTAAGAGTCTGTGGCATAAGGCACCGAACATGGATACCTTGGTTGCCCTTGGCTCTATGGCAGCCTTTGTCTACAGCACCTATGCACTCTTTGCCATGACCGATGCTCAGGTGAAGGGCAACGAAGAGGCGGTCATGAGTTACATGCACGAGTTTTATTTTGAGTCTGCAGCCATGATCCTGACCCTCATCACCGTAGGCAAGATGCTGGAGGCACGGTCCAAAGGAAAGACTACAGATGCATTAAAGAGCCTCATGAAGCTGGCTCCGAAGACAGCCGTTATAGTAAGAAACGGAGAGGAAGTCACCGTTGGAATTGAAGAGGTTCAGAAGGGCGACGTATTCGTTGTTCGTCCGGGCGAGAACATTCCGGTGGATGGTGTGGTACTGGAAGGAAACAGTGCCGTAAATGAGGCAGCCCTCACCGGTGAGAGTATCCCGGTGGATAAGACGGTTGGGGACAGTGTTTCTGCTGCAACGGTGAATCAGTCCGGTTTCATCCGCTGTGAGGCTACCAGGGTCGGAGAGGATACAACCCTTTCCCAGATCATTCAGATGGTCAGTGACGCGGCAGCCACCAAGGCACCGATCGCAAAGGTGGCAGACAAGGTATCGGGCGTATTTGTGCCGACGGTTATCACGATTGCAGTCATTACTACATTTGTGTGGCTGCTTGCGGGTCAGAGTATTGGCTTTGCGCTGGCAAGAGGAATTTCTGTTTTAGTGATCAGCTGCCCATGTGCACTTGGTCTGGCAACTCCTGTTGCCATTATGGTGGGCAACGGGATGGGCGCAAAGCACGGTATCATGTTTAAGACTGCGGTTTCCTTAGAGGAAGCAGGCAAGATGGATATTGTGGCACTGGATAAGACCGGAACCATCACAAGCGGAGAGCCGAAGGTTACCGATATCATCCTTGCAGAAGCAGCGAGTGAGAGAGAGCTTTTGACACTTGCTTATGCGTTAGAGAAAAAGAGCGAGCATCCGCTTGCAAGAGCCATCAACGAACGTGCTTTGGCAAAGGGCATCACCACCGGTGAGGTTGATGATTTTGCGGCACTTCCCGGCAATGGACTTTCCGGTATTTACGAAGGAAGCGAGCTTTGCGGAGGAAACTTAAACTTCATTGGCAGTGTTGCAGCGGTATCGGATGAGATTCGCGCAAAAGCAGAAACCCTTGCAGAAGCAGGCAAGACTCCGCTGTATTTCAGCCGTGACGGAAAGCTTCTTGGTATTGTTGCTGTGGCAGATGTCATCAAGGAGGATAGCCCTCGTGCTGTAAAGGAGCTGCAGAACATGGGCATTCGCGTGGTCATGCTGACCGGTGATAATGAGCGTACTGCGAAAGCCATCGGCGCCCAGGCCGGTGTAGATGAGGTGATCGCAGGCGTGCTTCCGGAAGGAAAGGAGAGTGTGATCCGTTCCCTGAAAGAGCAGGGCAAGGTAGCCATGGTCGGTGACGGCATCAACGATGCCCCGGCTCTGACCCGTGCGGATATCGGTATCGCCATTGGTGCGGGCACGGATATTGCTATTGATGCAGCCGATGTGGTTTTAATGAAGAGCCGCTTAAGCGATGTTCCGGCAGCCATCCGGTTAAGCCGGGCAACCCTGAAAAATATCCACGAAAATCTGTTCTGGGCATTTTTCTACAATGTCATCGGCATTCCGCTGGCAGCCGGAATCTGGTATCCGCTGTTTGGACTGAAGCTAAATCCAATGTTCGGTGCAGCAGCCATGAGTCTTTCCAGCTTCTGTGTGGTAACCAATGCCCTGCGTCTGAATCTGTTTAAGATGTACGACGCGTCAAAGGATAAACGAAAAAAACAAAGCAGATCCCATGGTGAACAGCAAGAACATCATGATGATCATAAAGAGAAGAAGGAGAAGAGTGCTATGACAAAGACAATGAAAATTGAAGGAATGATGTGCGGACATTGTGAGGCAAGAGTAAAGAAAACTCTGGAAGGCCTTGAAGGCGTAACCGAGGCAGTGGTAAGCCACGAAAAGGGTACTGCAGTGGTAACTCTGGAAAAGGAAGTTTCTGACAGCGTTCTGAAGGAGGCTGTGGAGGCACAGGATTACAAGGTCGTATCGGTAGAGTAATTGATATTCCAAAACGAGGAGGAAAGATCATGTCGCATTCGCAGAATTCCATGGGTTACATGGTGGTTCTTTGCATTATCCTGTATGTCGTCGGCGTATCCATTTATCTTTTGGTGAAATTTGTCAGAAAAAAGATGGATGAGGCGAGAGACCGTCGTTTTCAGAGAGAGCATCAGAGCAGTCTGTCAACCGAAGCAGCAACAGGGCATCAGCCCGGGAAGCAGTCATAAAAAAGGAAAACAGACGGAGAGGAAGTAGAAGAATCATGACAGATATCATTGTAATTTTGGTTATTGCAGTCTTTGTGCTGCTTGGCATAAGATCCAGCATTAAGCATTTTAAGGGTGAGGGAGCCTGCTGCGGAGGCGGCGGTGGAAGCCTTCCGCCGGAAGAAAAAAAGCTTGAAAATCCGGTCATCGGAAAGAAAATTGTTAAAATTTCCGGCATGCACTGCGAGCACTGCGTCAATGCAGTTACCGAAGCCATCAACAAAATCGACGGTGCCTCCGCTAAGGTCAGCCTGCACGGCAAAAAAGCCGTAGTCAGCTTCGACAGAGCGTTGGATGAAGCACTGCTTAAGAAAACGATTGAGGATGCGGGATATACGGTAGAGGAAATCAAATAGAAAATAAAAACGAGGAGCCATAACGGCTCCTCGTTTTAGTTTCAAATGAAGGTTTTTATGACAGCTTCCAGATCTCTTCATTGTACTGCGCGATCGTGCGGTCGGAGGAGAAAAATCCGGCTTTGCTGATGTTGACTAACATCTTTTTTGCCCATTCGGTGCGGTCGGTGTAAGCGGCATAAGCTTCTTCGCGGGTCTTGACATAATCTTCAAAATCCGGGAAGGTCATAAACCAGTCCTTGTTTAACAGCTCCTTATAGAGGCGTTCCAGATTTTCCTTCTGGCCGATTTTCAGCATATCTTTTCCGACAATGAAATCTACGGCAGCCTTTAAGTCCTTGTCTTTTTCGTACCAGTCCTTCGACTTGTAGTCGCCGCGCTCATAGCGAGCGATGACGGTCTCGGAAGATTCGCCGAAGGTGAAGATATTGTCTTTTCCAACCAGCTCAGCGATCTCCACGTTGGCACCGTCCATGGTTCCCAGCGTAAGAGCACCGTTTAACATGAATTTCATGTTGCCGGTACCGGAAGCCTCCTTGGAGGCTAAGGAAATCTGCTCGGAGATATCGCAGGCCGGGATCAATTTCTCAGCCAGGGTCACATTGTAGTTTTCTACCATGAAAACCTTCAGATAAGGACTGACCTTCGTATCCTTATTGATGAGTTCCTGCAAACAAAGGATTAAGTGGATAATGTCCTTTGCGATCACATAAGCCGGGGCTGCTTTTGCTCCAAACAGCACGGTGATCGGTGTTTTTGGAAGCTTTCCGGCCTTGATCTCCAAGTATTTGTGGATCACATAGAAGGCATTCATCTGCTGGCGCTTGTACTCATGGAGGCGCTTTACCTGGATGTCAAAAATGGAATCCGGATTCAGCACCAGTCCCTGGATATCTTTTAGATAGGAGACAAGCTGAGCCTTCTTTTCAGCCTTAACAGTAAGAAGCTTTGTAAGGACTGCCGGATCCGATACGAAGTTTTCGAGCTTTTCAAGCTCCATGGCATCTTTTTTCCAGCCCTCTCCGATGAGGGAGGTAATGAGGGCGGAAAGCTCCGGATTGCATTCCATGAGCCAGCGGCGGAAGGTAATGCCGTTGGTCTTGTTGTTGAAACGCTCCGGGTACAGCTTGTAGAAGTTGTTGAGTTCGGTGTTTTTTAAGATCTCGGTATGCAGGTAGGCCACACCGTTGACACTGTAGCCGTAGTGGATGTCCATATGCGCCATGTGCACCAGGCCATTCTGGATGATATAGGTGGTTTCATCCTTTACAGTGGCGCGAACGCGGTTATCCAGTTCGCGGATGATCGGCATTAGCTGCGGAACCGCTTTGTCTAAGAAGGAAATCGGCCATTTCTCCAGAGCCTCTGCCAGGATGGTGTGGTTGGTGTAAGCACATACCTTTGATACGATGGAGATGGCCTCATCCATCAGGATGCCGTGCTGTCCAAGCAGACGGATCAGCTCCGGAATGACCATGGATGGATGGGTATCATTGATCTGAACGGCAGCGTAGTCAGCCAGGTCATGAAGATTGGAGCCGCGGGCAATGCACTCGGAAAGGATGAGCTGTGCGGCATTGCTGACCATGAAATACTGCTGATAAACGCGAAGCAAGCGTCCCTTGTCATCGGAATCGTCCGGATAGAGGAAGAGTGTCAGGTTCTTTTCAATCTCGGTTTTGTCAAAGTCAATTCCATCTTTTACAATGCTCTCATCCACAGATTCCAGATCGAAGAGGCGTAGTCTGGTGGTATGATTGTTGTAGCCTGTTACATCCAGGTCATAGAGACGGGAGGTAACGGTGAAGCCGCCAAAGGGAACCTGGTAGCTTATCTCGGTTTTGGTCAGCCAGCTTTCCTTTTCCATCCAAGGATTCGGAGTCTCCTGCTGCAGGTGCTTTTTGTCGAAAACCTGCTTAAACAGGCCGTAATGATAGTTTAAACCGACACCGTCGCCGTTTAAACCAAGGGTGGCAATGGAATCCACAAAGCAGGCAGCCAGTCGTCCCAGACCGCCGTTGCCAAGAGACGGTTCCGGCTCCAGCTCTTCGATTTCAGCCAGATTCTTTCCGGCAGCAGCCAGTTCCTTTTTAACTTCATCGTAAAGTCCTAAGTTGATCAGGTTGTTGGAAAGCAGCTTGCCGATCAGAAATTCAGCGGAAATGTAGTAGAGCTTGCGCTTGCCGGTGGAAGCGGCAGTTGCTTTTGCGGGAGTAGCGCCTTTGACAGGAGCACTTTCTTTTGCCGGCACTTTTCCGGTGCTTTCAGACTCTTCCTTGTCCTTTGCCAGTTTCTTCACCTGCTCTAACAGGCAGACATAAATCTCCTCGTTGGTGCAGGAAGCCAGCGGCTTTTTATATTTTTCTTTTACAGCTTTTGTCAGATTCATAGTTATAGAAACTCCCTTCCCTAAAGTATGATGAATCGAAGAAATAAAAACTGTTTACATTATAACAAAGTCGGGCAGTGTTGCGCAAGTTTTATGGGCCGCAGATTTTGCTAAAAAATTTATGGGATGTTGGATGGAGATTGACAGATACTAACGATAGGCGTATTATAATAATAAGTGGGAAATCCCACTAAAATAAGAGGAGGTGCGATCATGGAAGCTGTAAAAGATTATACTGTTCATATTGACAGTAAGAAACGTGTAACGCTTCGTGGAGCAGCATATCAGTATTACCATGTAAAAGAATACAAAAATGGCTGCATCGTGTTGGAACCCAGAGAATTGAAAATTCCAGAGTCTGTCTCTGCGAGAACATTGAAGGATATGGATAGAGCAGTTGCTAATTTTAGAAAAGGTGAAGTGTCAGAGGCAATTGATCTTTCGGATTTTTAGTATAGGGGAATGGATATGGGGTTTACAATCAGAATGGGAATTCCGGAGATGCTGGCACTGTGGACGGAGTTACAGAGAAAATACCGGGATGGGACGATAAAGAAAAAGGACGAAGAACTTTATAAAAAATGGGGCAATGCATTGAAAAAGTTATCTGCAGATCCTTTTTATCCAGGATTGCAGACTCATGAGATTTCACCGTTGTCAAAGCGGTATGGTATAAAGGTCTGGCAATCTTATTTGGAGAATAAAACGAGTGGAGCCAGGCGGATGTATTGGGTGTATGGACTTGGTCAGCAGGAGATTACCATCATAGGTCTGGAACCGCATCCAGAGGATGCAAAGAATGGTGCGTATGACAGAATAGTGCTATCAGATCTGCCTGAAAATTAAAAATATATGCAATAAAGCGGGACCGTCGGGTGAGATGGTCCCGTTTTTCGTAGATAAGAGTTTGTGATTATTGAGCAGCTAGCTGCTTTTTAAAAAGGGTCCGGAACACCAGGCGCACCAGCGGTCCCACAAAGAACACCTGGGTGCAGAGTGCCATCGGGAAGCAGATCACGGCCAGCTGGATCCACTGACAGAACCAGTCGGCGGAAATTCCGTTGTGCACCAGTGTCGCAAATAAGGTGATGGCAGGAACAATCTGGAATACGGTAAAGCACTGAATCGCAAGAATCAGAAAGATGGGCTGTGTGTCAGCCGGATTGATGATCCGGAATGCCAGCTTTTTTGCGGTTTCAGTGATCATGAAGAAGATCAGGCAGAAGACAACGACATACTCCAGCCACATCTCTTTCAGAGCCAGAAGCAGAAGCTGGTAATTGAGAGTTCCGAAATTGAGTGTGAGGTTGTAGACGGTCATGCAGTACACCATACAGAACACCATGATTGCAGTGAAAATGATACTTTGAAATTTTGTTTTTGGCATAAAAAAGCTCCTTTTCTGAAATAAAAAAACGACATCCATATCCGTGAATGGCCACCAGACAACAGCCACGCGATATTTAATGTCGTTATTTTTATTTCCATATTAAATTTTTTCAGAGCCATGATACCACAAAATGGAAAACAATGTAAATGATTTTTGAAAATTATTTTCCAGTAACGCGGAGATCTTGATGAGGGATGCTTTGTTTAAAAATCCCCGGGCTTCACAGAGTCCGGAAGCATGGAACGGTAACTGCGGTTTCCTTTCACTGCTTGGTAATTTTCCTGAATCTGTTTGCATAATTCCGGATTGGAATACAACTTCCTGGCGGCTTCAAACAGAATCCGTGCCGCGTAATGCATGCCCTTGTGGGCCAGCGGGCTCTTGCCCTGGGCCACGATCTGCCAGGTGTGGAGGGCACAGCCGGCGGCTTCTGTGGTTACACCGATGAGGCCGGTCGGAACCTGCCAGCTTACATCACCGACATCGGTGCTTCCGAGGTTGATGGTTTGATCTGCGGGGAGAATGTCGGTGTCAATCGAAGTGTGATTGGAAGCTGCGGTTATTCTTTCCGGATTCGGATGCAGTGAGAAACTGGAATCCGAACAGGACTCAGAACCGGACTTGGCAGAATCCGGTGATTCCGGCAACAGCATAAACTCTGCTGCATATGCATAATCCTCCTCTGTATACTCCGGCTTCTTTGCCTCCATCATTGCCTTCATCATCAGCTCTTCCATAGCCGGAGCAGACAAAAAATCAGCATAGGCACTGACAATCCGATAGTCTACCTTGGTTCCGGTCATCAGAGCCGCGCCCTTTGCCACATCGCTCACCCGCTCGTAAAGCTCAGCCACATAAGCACTTTCCGGTGCCCGCAGGGCATAGAGCAGGGTGGCAGCAGCCGGGACAATGTTCGGTGCATCTCCGCCGTCATTTAAGTAGGCATAGTGCATTCTGGCATCACTTTTTACATGTTCCCTCAGATAGTTGACTCCCACATTCATGAGCTCGCAGGCATCCAGTGCGGAGCGGCCAAGCTCCGGGTGGGCAGCTGCATGGGCGCTCTTGCCGGTAAAGTCGAAAATGACGCGGATATTCGCTAAGGCTTCTTTGATCAGGCCGGTTTTGGAACCCGGATGCCAGGCCAGAGCAAAGTCCAGAACGTCAAAACAGCCGGAGCGAGTTAAAAAGGCTTTTCCGGCACCGCCTTCCTCAGCCGGACAGCCAAAGTAGATCACGGTTCCCTCTCTGTGGGTTTGCACAAGCCAGTCACGAATCAGGCAGGCCGCCTCCATGGTGCCTGTCCCCAGAAGATTGTGCCCACATCCATGCCCTGCAGCGCCGGGATGATCCACCTGCTTTTCCGGGAAATCTGCCTTCTGGTTCATGCGGGGCAGCGCGTCAAACTCGCCTAAAAGTCCGATGACCGGATGGCCGGAGCCAAAGCTTGCCGA
This sequence comes from uncultured Selenomonadales bacterium, assembly GCA_963589345.1. Lineage (GTDB taxonomy): Bacteria > Bacillota > Clostridia > Lachnospirales > Lachnospiraceae > Brotaphodocola. The sequence continues at coordinate 27,082 of CAVALB010000016.1, forward strand.
AAACGCAGTGGCGATGCCGCCAAGATTGCGGGTTACAGTAAAACCTTCCTGCTCCAGAAAATCAGCTTGCAGCGAGCTGGAACGAAACTCCTGATAACGAGTCTCCGCAAGTTCCCAGATCCGGTCGCTGATGGATTCAAATTGCTGTTCAAAAGATGTCTGTTCCATGAGTCATCAACCTCCTGCTGATAGTTATACCCATGATTATAAGAAGATGCGGATGGCTTGTCCAGAAAATTTTCGTGCAAGTCAGCCAACTTTTTTATCTGCAGTCAAACAAAAGATTTGTAATCATTTGTATTTTGAGAGTATTTGTGTTACATTGGACGTAACCTGATAACACTTTGTGAATAGGAACGTGTATGATAAGAATAGAAGAAATATTTATGGCAAACGGAGTCACCATCCTGATGATGATTTTTCTTCTGTGGTGCAGGAAAAAGAACAGGGAAAGCATTCATACAGAGGATAAGCTCTACGACGGAATGTGTATCATCAATCTTCTCGGGGCACTCTTTGAGACCATGACCTTCCTGGTGGACGGAAAAAGCTTTGCCGGCTGTCGGATGATCAATTATATCGCGAACAGCTTCTGTTTTGCAGGTACGGTAAGCATAGGCTTGCTCTGGAGCCTGTATGTAGATTTGCGCATTTACCGAAATTACAAGCGGACCTTCCGGAGAGCTGTAATTCTGATGCTTCCATGGCTTTTAGAGGCTGTCGCGATCGTACTCACCTTGCTTGGTGCAGGAGTCTTGTTTCGGATATCAGAATCCAATGTATACCAGAGAAATGGCGGAGCGATCTTGGGATATATCTCGATTATCATCTATTTTGCCTATTCGGTCCATCAGGTATATCATTCCAAAGAAGAGGGGATCAACCTGAATTTTTTTCCTGTATTCTACTTTGTGGGACCCTGCCTGGCAGGGGTATTGATCCAGTTTTTCTTTTACGGAATCACGACATCATGGGTGTCCGTTGCGATTGCCCTGACCTTTGTGCAGATGCAGTCCTATGCCGAAAACCTCTATATGGATGAGCTTTCCGGCTTATATAACCGACGGTATCTGAATGCGGTGCTGGCAGAGAAGGAAAATATGGGAAGGAAATCCCTCCATGGGATTATGATGGATGTCAACGATTTTAAATCCATCAACGATCATTTCGGTCACAGTACGGGAGACAAGGCCATCTGCGCGATGGGCAATGTCCTCTTTCAGTCGATTGCGGACGGAGGCATGGCAATCCGCTATGCGGGGGATGAGTTTATGGTCCTTTTGTCCGGAGTGGATACGGACTGTGCACTTTTCACGATGAAGGAAATCAGGCAAAATCTTGAGAAGTTTAACGAGTCCCAAACGGAACCGTTTACTTTAAGCGTATCCATGGGATATGCAGAATTTGGTTCCGATGATGATGCGGAATCCTTTTTAAAACGTATGGATGAAAGAATGTATGAAGAAAAACGAAAGTATCATCGGATAAAACAGGCAAACAAATTACGGAGAAAGGAGCAATAAAGATGAGACAGAATGTATACGGGGAGCTTCTTGCCGGCCTACAGTCGGAAAGCCAGAAGCTGCTTCTGACAAAATTAAATGAAGATGGAACACTGGAAAAGCATTTATATATGCCTGGTGAAGAACCGGAAGAGGCGGAGGCCTTAGCTGAGCAGGCTGCTTTTGAAAAGAAGGTCTGTATTTCTGGGTTTGGGACAGATGAGAATACCGAAAAGTGGATTGCAGAACCCTTCTGCAAAGAAAATCGCATGCTGATTTTTGGCGGCGGCCATGTATCTCTGGCACTGGCGGAGTTTGCAGCCCGCACCGGTTTTTCGGTAACGGTAACAGATGATCGGCCTTCTTTTGCAAACAAGCTTCGTTTCCCAACAGCAAAAGAAGTGCTCTGCATGGATTTTGATTCAGCCATCGAAAAACTTCAGGTCAATGCTTCGGATTTTGCAGTACTTTTAACCCGTGGACATCGTCATGACGGGGTCTGCCTGCGGGCACTGGCAAAGCAGGAGGAGACAGCCTATCTTGGCATGATCGGTTCCAGAAAGAGAGTACGGGAATTGAAGGATACCATGGAGGAGGAAGGCATCAGCAGGGAGTGGCTTGACTGGATCCATACCCCGGTGGGACTGGACATTGGTGCAGTTACCCCGGAGGAGATTGCGGTAGCGATCCTGGCAGAAGCCATTCAGGTAAAGCGCAAACCTGCAGAGGGAGGCAAGCGGGTATCTCAGTCTGATATTGATATGGAAGTGATCCATGATCTGGCAGAGCCGGAGGAAAAATTTGCAGGTCAAAAAAAGGCTGTTATCACCATTTTAACGACAAAAGGCTCCACACCGAGAAAGGCGGGAGCCAAGATGATCGTTTACGAGACCGGCATGATCCAGGGAACCATCGGCGGCGGCTGCGCGGAGGCGAACCTGATGCAGCATGCCAGAGAGGTGATTCGGGATGGTGTCTATCAGCTCCGCCACGTGGATATGACCGGAAAGGTGGCAGAGGACGAGGGCATGGTCTGCGGCGGCATCATGCAGGTGCTGATCGAGCCGGCGTAAACGGAAAACCGGAAAATATACGGACATGGCAGGACAGAAGCGCTGAATCGCAGGTCTGGCAGAATAAGAATGGAAAGAAGGATACGGATATGCAGAGAACACTTGCTGAACGAATGATTGGACAAAGAGTAAAACACATTTCGCTGGGAGCGGGAACCGTGACTTTTTGTACCAACATTGCTGTCAAAATCAGAATGGATGAAAACGGAGAAGAATGTGCTTTTGCATTTCCGTATTCGTTCAAACAGTTTTTGAACGCGGAAGATTCGGAACTGCAAAAAGAGATTGTTGCTTTTTACGATACTGGGGCATGGGGTGAGCCGATTCATGACCATCATTGTGATGAGGTGAATTGATACAAACATTTATAAGCAAAAGAGAAGGGCTATCGCAGGATTGGAATGCGATGGCCCTTTTGTTTTCTCAGAAAATTGCCAGAAAATCATGATGTTGCAGTTTCCTGTTCGCATGCCGGATGATACGGATATTCCTGAAAAACAAATTCCAGAAGGGAACGGACATTAGCAGAACTGTAATTTTCGTGGAACAGCACTCCGAATTCTGCAGCCTGGGAAGTGTGGAATGGAATTTTTACAAGCTCATTCATGTGAGTGAAGTTGGATTCTGCAATAAAATCAGGCAGCAGGGCAATGCCCATTTTGGCGTAGACCATATGTACCGTATAGTCGATGGAGGTGCTGAAATGAATGGAGATGCCGGGATATTTCAGGTGAAGGTCTCGCTGCATTTTTGCAAGAAAGGGCACCGTTTTCTGGTTGTCGGCGAAGATCATCGTGCGGTGGTTCAGATCCTCTTCTTCAATGCGTGATCTGCCGGAAAGCGGATCATCCTTGCGCATCAGGCAGCAGAAGCAGCCGCGAAAGAGCGGGCGGAAGGTTCCGCTGCTGATGAAATTACTGTCGTTGGTGCAAAAGACAAGATCCAGCTTCTTTTCGTTGAAGAGCCGCAGACCTTTTTGAACCGTGACATCGGAACAAAAGAATCTTACGTTGCGGTTCAATTTCTGGAAATTTGCAAAGATCTTATAAAGCCTGTGAATATTGACGGTGTTCTCGAAACCAATGTGGATATACTCCGGAAGGTTTGAATTTCCCTGTATCGTTTGTTTTGCGTGTTCCAACTGGGACAGAATGTCGTTGACTTCCAGTAAAAAACGGGTACCTGCTTCGGTAAGGAGAACCGAATGTTTGTCACGCAGGATCAGGGTGGTGTTCAGTTCCTTTTCCAGATTCTGTACATGGTGGGTGACGGCCGGTTGTGAGATGAACAGTTCATCGGAGGCTTTGGAAAAACTTAGATTTCTTGCGACAGATTCAAAACAATATAGTTGCTGCAATGTCATGAGGCAGGACTCCTCTCTATCTTTGTAATAACTTATAGTTATTAATTATAAATAAGTTGTATTTCATTTTCAAGAAAAATTCTCATATAATCATAATAGATAGTTAAAAAGATGTCAAATGATAGGAGGAGGCAAAACATATGGAGAGCAATACCGTAACACTCTATGTGAATGAAAACCGGTATGTATTTTCTATGGGAGATGCATACGGACAGGTCCCGCCGAGCGAGACCTTATTAGACACACTTCGAAACCGACTGGGGCTGACAGGAGCAAAAAAATCCTGTGATGAGGGAGCTTGCGGGTGCTGTACCGTGATCAAGGATGGAGATGCGGTTCCCTCCTGCATGCAGCTGACGGCAGACTGTGACGGCTGTCATATTACAACCATTGAGGGACTTGCGGATCCGAAGACAGGAGAGCTGTCCAAATTGCAGCAGGCATTCCTGGATCATTATGCATTCCAATGCGGCTTTTGTACACCGGGTATCATTATGGCGGCTAAGGCCTTGTTAGACAAAAATCCGCATCCGACAGAGGAGGAAATCAAGGAAGCCTTGTCCGGCAACTATTGCCGCTGCATCAGTCATTACCATGTCGTGGAAGCAGTAGAGGAAGCAGCAGGAACCGGGCGCACAGCAAAAGAAAAGTGGGAGGATTTCAAATGAAGGACGTGAATAACTTTACTGATGCGAATTACAGACCGGAAAATTACCGGTATGTGGGAAAGGTCAATGTTCCGAGAAAAGATGCAAAGGAGATCCTGACCGGAAAATGTGTGTATCTGGATGATTTTACACTGCCGCAGATGCTGATCGGCCGTGCTCTCAGAAGTCCGCACCCGCATGCCCGCATCAAATCCATCAACACGGAGAAGGCGGAAAAGCTGGAAGGTGTAGCAGCAGTTCTTACCTATAAGGATGTGGATCCGGATATGAAGGTGGGCTGGCCGCCAACAAAGCCGATTTTGGGACAGGAGCTGATGTATGTAGGAGATCCGGTTGCACTGGTGGCAGCGGAGACTACAGAGATTGCCAATAAGGCTCTGACTCTGATCGAGGTAGAATATGAGATCCTTCCGCATGTGCTCGACGGTGTGGAAGCGGTAAAGGATGGAGCACCGCAGCTGTATCCGGATATGTATAAGAACAACATTGTAACTCCGGGATATCCGCCGTTCCAGAAGGATGGCCCGTTCTGGCATCTGATCAAAGGTGATGTAGAGGCCGGATTTGAGGAGTGTGAGTATATTGCTGAGGACATGGTGGAATTTTCCAAGATGCCGGCTCCGGCAGCTCCGGAGGCTCCGGGTGCCATTGTCCGTTGGGAAGGCGATGAGAATTATACCATCTGGGTGGACTCTCAGTCCGGTTATATCTGTAAGATCCTGAATTCCTTTGCGGCACCGAAGGCAAATCTGGATGTCCGCACCTTTAACGTGGGCGGATCCTACGGTAATAAGCAGTCCCAGGTTATGCAGGTTATGTCAGCCCTTTTGCTTGCCCGCCGTACAAACCGTCCAGTTAAAGTGTTCCAGACAAAGCAGGAGCAGATGTGCTGCTTTGAGACGAGACTGGGAAGCCAGGTTCATGCAAAGATCGGTATGGATAAGGATGGCGTTGTTCGTGCCGTGAAGGCAGAGTGGACGGTAGACACCGGCTGCTTTTCCAATGCGACCCAGGGTCAGGTTGGCGTTGGTATCGGTGAGGCTCAGCTGGTTATGTGCAAATGCCAGAACTGGGATCTGGATACGAATCTGGTAGTTACAAACAAACAGCCGGCAGGAATTGTAAGAGGTTACGGCGGTCAGGAATTAAACTCCTGCCTTTCTCTTCTGATGGGACGTACCATGCGGGAAGGCAATTTCGATCCAGTTGAGGTATATAAGAAGAACTATGTCAGCGAAGGCGATATTTACACCTGGCGTGACGGACGTCAGTGGCAGGCACATTCTGTCAACTATGTAAAAGCGATTGAAGCGGCGTCTGAGAAATTTAAGTGGAAAGACAAATGGAAAGGCTGGGGCGTTCCGACCTGGACCAGCGAGGACGGTAAGACTGTTCGCGGTGTCGGCTGCGGTATCATCGGAAACGCAGATATCGGAGAAGATAATACGGAAGCCTACATCCGCGTGGTTCCGGATATGGTGGGAGATAAGGCACACATTGTACTGCAGACCAATATTACGGAGTCCGGCATGGGACAGCGAAGCAATCTGGCAAAGATGGCGGCAGATATCATGAATGTTCCTTATGACCGGGTTGAGATCACTCCTCCGGAGACGAAAATCAATCCGACTGGTTTCGGACTGTGCGGAAGCCGCGGCACCATTACCTACGGCCATGCGATCAGCAATGCCTGTGAGGATGCAAGAAATAAATTGTTTGAACTGGCGGTTCCGTATCTGGAGGTTACCACAGACAGCATGTATCTGACAAATTACGGGGTTGCAATCAAGGCAAGACCGGACAAGTTTGTGAGCTGGAAACAGCTGATTCCGCCGGATCTGACACTGACCGGTTACGGACAGCATCTGGAGAATTTCTCTACTCCGAATATGTTTATCATCTTCGTAGAGGTGGAAGTAAACAAGGAAACCGGACTGGTAAAACTGATCAACTGCCTTGGCGGTACCGACTGCGGACAGGCCATCGACCCGTCTATGCTGGAAATGCAGGTACAAAGCGGCATTGGTTCCGCTTCTCTGGATACGGCGCTGTTTGAAGAGCATGTGATCGATCCGGTGACAAGCAGAACCATGACTTATGACATGATCGAGTATAAGTGGCGTCCGTTCAATGATTTCCCGACTTATGACACCTGCATCCTGCAGTCTCAGTTTGATACCTTCCAGTTTAAGGCAACCGGTGTCGGCGAGATTGCAGGTGCCGCAGCTGCAAGTGCTACCATGCAGGCCATCACCAACGCGATCGGAGTTCAGGTGACCACCTATCCGGCCACTCCGGATGTCATTCTGAAAGCGCTTAAGGAGGAGAAGAAGTAATGAGAGAATTTGAATATGTGCGGCCGAAAACACTGGAAGAAGCAGAAAAAGAGATCAAAAACGGCGGGATGGCAATGGCCGGAGGCAGTGACGTTTTAGGGGGACTGAAGGCTGATATCTATCCGAAGTATCCGGAAAAACTTGTCAGCTTAAAAGGAATTGAAGGACTGGAAGGAATTACGGTTGATGATAAAACCATTACCGTAAAGGCCATGACAAAGCTGAGTGAGATTGCAGAGCATAAAGAAATCCAGAAACTGGCGCCTGCACTGTCCGAGGCAGCAAAAAGTGTAGCCACTCCTCTGGTACGCAATATCGGAACCATCGGCGGCAATGTCTGCCAGGATGTTCGGTGCTGGTTTTACCGTTATCCGGATGAGATCGGAGGACGCCTGGACTGCGCACGTAAGGGCGGAGAGCAGTGCTATGGTATTCTGGGAGATAATCGTTACCATTCCATTTTTGGCGGTATGAGCACCGGCAAAACACCGTGTACTCTGGAGTGTCCTGCCGGAACCGATATCCCGGCCTATATGGCTAAGATCCGGGAAGGAAACTGGGAAGAAGCGGCCAAAATCATCCTGCAGTATAACCCGCTGCCTATGCTGACTTCCAGAGTATGTCCCCATACCTGCCAGACCAAATGCAATCAGTGCAAGCATGGAGATTCTGTGAAGATCCACAGCGTGGAGCGGACACTGGGAGACTGGATCCTCGCGCATACGGATATCTGCTACCCGGCACCGAAAAAAGAGACCGGCAAGACGGTGCGGATCGTCGGAGGCGGACCGGCAGGCCTTACTGCAGCTTATTATCTGCGCAAGGCAGGCAATCATGTGGTTGTTTACGATAAGATGCCGGAGGCCGGCGGTGTGTTAATGTACGGAATTCCGGAATACCGTCTGCCGAAGCATTACGTGCGGGATGTGGTGAAAGCCATTGCCGGTATGGGTGTGGAATTTGTATTGGAAACAACGGTTGGTAAAGATATCACGATCGAGGAGATCGAGAAAAACAGTGATGCGGTATTTCTCGATACCGGTGCCTGGAAACAGCCGATCCTTGGAATTGACGGCGAAGGACTTGCGAAGTTCGGCCTGAATTTCCTGGTAGAGGTAAAAGGCTTCATGCAACGCCAGATTGGCAAACATGTCATTGTATGCGGCGGCGGAAATGTTGCTATGGATGTGGCTCTGACAGCAAGACGTCTGGGTGCGGAGAGCGTTACCCTGGTGTGCCTGGAACAGAGAGCAGAGATGCCGGCTTCCGAGGAAGAAATCGAGCGGGCCCTGGAAGAAGGCGTAAAGATCATCAACGGGCGCGGACTTCATAAGGTGGTTTATGACGGGGATCAGGTAAAAGGGCTGGTGACAAATAAGTGTGTATCTTTAAGAGATGCAAATGGAAGATTTTCCCCAACCTACGATGAAACCGATCTGATGACGATTGACGGAGACAGCGTTTTATTAGCAACCGGACAGAGAGTAGACCTGGATTTCCTGGGCGAAAAATATAAGGAAGAAGTGCAGTCTGCGAGAGGGCTGATCGAGGTTGGCGAGCACAATGAGACCAGAAAGCCGGGTGTGTACGCCGGAGGTGATGCGGCCACCGGTCCGTCCGTAGCCATCAAGGCCATTCGAGCAGGAGCCAATGCGGCAAGATCTATCCTGAGTTATCTGGGAGAAGAGGCAGAAGAACGCATCCGTCAGAACGGCTTCTTTAAGAATGATAAGGACGGAATCACAAACACGCAGGGACTTACGGAAACCGACACTCCGGTAGAAAAACGAACCCTGGATGTTGAAGATTCCACCTCTCTTGCACCGGATCAGGCACTGCAGGAAGCAAAACGCTGCATGAATTGCGGCTGCTATTCTGTAAATGCATCGGATATTACGCCGGTTCTGGTTGCTCTGCATGCAGTGGTTGTCACCAGCAAACGGCGCATTCCGGCCAAACAGCTCTTTACTGAAACTCTGAAAGTGGAAGATATGCTGGAGTCAGGAGAACTGGTTACGGCATTTGAAATTCCGATTCCGTCCGGTGAAAGCCATTACAGAAAATTCCGTTTAAGAGATTCTGTGGACTTTGCCATGGTTTCTGCTGCCACCAGCTATCAGGTTGAGGATGGCTGCGTGAAATCAGCGGACATTGTTTTGGGCGGTGTCGCTCCGGTACCGGTAAGAAGAGAAAAAGCAGAAGTTTACCTGATCGGAAAGAAACTGAGTGAGGAGGTTGTCGAACAGACAGCAGAACTTGCATTGGAAGATGCAGAGCCGTTTGAAAAGAATGTCTATAAAGTGGATGTTGCAAAATCCCTGATCCGAGATTCCCTGAAAGCCTGGAGGGAGTAAGCATGGTATACCATCTGTGTTTAACAAATGAATGCCAATGCAGCTGTTTTTACTGCAGCCAGCACGTGAAAGAAGGGTGCGGAGAATATCTCTTCGCAGATCATGCCGTGGAGCTTGCAAAGAAAGCGGCAGATCTTGGCTACGATACGATAGAACTGACCGGAGGAGAGCCGCTTTTGCACCCGGAATTCACAAAAATCATCGAAGGAATCAGCAGTCGGTGCCCGGCAGTGTCCATGACGTTGAGTACAAATGGAATTTTACTGGAACAGTACCTTCCTAAGATCAAGGATTCCAATGTCCGTAATGTACGGATCCATGTGGATACCATGCTCGCGGAAAATTACAAAAAGATCACCGGAAGATCCGAACAGCTGAATAAAATCCTTGGCGGTTTATGGAAGGCTGTTGCGGCGAACCTGGAAGTGGAGTTGGTTGTGAAGCTGCATCCTTACTCTGCGGATCAGGTGGGCGTGATCTTAAGCATGGCAAAAAAATATCCGATTCATATCAAGCTTGAGGATCTGGTGAATGGAACGGAGACATATAAGGAGCGGGATATTTTGCTTCGCTGGAAATCCGCGACAGGAAAACTCACGTCAACAGGAGAACATTTGTATACAGGTGAAGACTGGAAAGGCACCATAGAGGTGCGATTCCAGAATGAAACCTGAAATCTCAGGATTTGTAACTGTTCAGAGCCAAGCAAAATTTCATAAATCAGACGTGAAATGCTTGCATTTCTAAGGCTGATTTTGGAATTTTATTTACGCGAGTAATGAGCCAAAGTTCGAGCTTGCTCGAAACCTTGGCGAATACCGCGATGGCGAGGAAAACTTGCTAAGCAAGTTTTCCGTAGCTGGCGGATACGCCACACCGACGAAATACGAAGTATTTTGGAGGTTGGTTCTGAACAGTTACCAGGATTTTAAGATCACGGCGGTACCATGCAGGTCACTGAGCGGTACCAGCAAAAGAGGGCAGTGGGTTTGTTCATACTGACGCACTGCCTCTTTGCAGCCGCGAAACTGGGCATTGTTGTAGTCATGCAGCAGAATCATTCCACCACGGACAAGTCTCGGATAGAAATACTGAAGTCCGGCAAGAATCGGTTCATAAAGGTCGGTATCCAGGCTGACCAGAGCAAAAGACTTCTCCTCCAGCCCCTTGGCGGTATCCGGGAAATATCCGGGATAAAAGGAGGCCTGATCCGGGAAGGGCAGGCGGCTTTTTACATACTCAATGGAGGTGTCGGAAAAGTGCTTTGCTTTTGCCCGGGAAAACTGATGCTTCTGTTCCACACGGATATCGTTTTCGTGGAAGCCTTCAAAGGTATCAAAGAGCAGAAGCTCTCGATCCGGGAACAGGGCATTTAACTGCCAGGCAATATCTCCCCGGTATACTCCGAGTTCAGCAATGCTTCCCGGAAGTTTTTGACCGGTGACACGTTCAGCCATGCGCTGCAGAGTGGCACTTCGGATATCCAGAAAGCGGGAAAGGTCAGAAAGCCTTAAAAAGGAATGGGAATAACCGGCTTTCACTGCCTGATTTTGAAGGGCCTGGCTGCGGGCTTCATCGCTTACCGCAATCAGGATAAGATCCGGCTGCAGAGAAACCGCCTGTTCTACGGACAGAACCGGAATCGAACCGGAAACGGCAGGAAGTGTGGTATTTTGGAGTTCTTTGCTGTTATCGCCAAAAGCCAGGATACGGAACCGGTTTAGGTTTATCAGGTTCATAAATGAACGGCCAAACTGGCCGGCGCCAAGGATGATCAGTGTTTGCATGGTAATTCTCCTTTGTTATAATTGTTCTATTTCTATTATAGAATAAATTCAATGAAAAAGACAAGAGAAAAGCTGCCGTTTATTACAGGAGGAAGAGAAAATGAAGAAGACAGGGGCGGTTCTGGTGGCAGCAGGAATGTCTGCCAGAATGCAGGATTTTAAGCCGATGCTTCCCTTTGGAGGTTCGACGGTATCACGGCATATGGTTTCCATGCTGAAGGATAGGAACGTGGATCCTGTGGTCGTGGTAACAGGGTATCGTGCCGAGCAGCTGGAAAATCATCTTTCTCATGCAGGCGTTCGGTTTGTGAGAAACGAACGCCCAAATGAAACCGAAATGTTTGATTCTATTAAACTGGGAGTAGAGGAAATCTGTGGGGAGTGTGAACGCATCATGATCCTGCCGATTGATCTCCCGGCATTGATGCCGCAGACGATCCGTCAGGTTTTGATGATCGATGCCCCGATCGTCCGTACCGTGTGCAAGGGAAAGCCGGGACATCCGGTCATGATACAGACAGAAGTTTTTCCGCTCATCTGGAAAAACAGAGGGGAAAAAGGACTTCGCGGTGCCATGGAAAGCTCCGGTGTCCCCATCACAAATCTGGAAGTAGAGGATGAAGGCATCTATAAAGATATGGATACGAAGGAAGAATACAAGGAACTGATCCGGTGGAATTATAACCGGGGGAGGGGATACCCGGTCAGACCCTTTGTCACGGTAGGGCTGAAGGCAGGAGAGAAATTTTTTGGCCCCGGAACCTGTGAGCTGTTGGAACTAATCGGCCAGACGGGATCCGTGCAGGAGGCCTGCGAAAAAATGAATCTCTCTTACAGCAAGGGAAGCAGGATGCTGAAAAATATCGAACATCAGATGGGAGAGGCTGCTGTGAAACGCTGGGCCGGAGGTCTTGGCGGAGGCGGTTCCAAGCTAACGGAGAAAGGCTTGTGGCTGGTTCAAAATTACCGGAAAATGGAAAATTTTACAAAGCATGCAGTAGAGGAAGCCTTTGATCGATATTTTATGAAAGGATGAATGGTATGGAGCAAAACAGTGGCAGAAGAGTTTATCTTATCCGGCATGGAGCCGTGGAGTTTCAGGGTGGGATACATCGGTGTATCGGCCGCACGGATGTTCCGCTTGGAGAGAGAGGCCGCACGCAGGCAGAGCATTTGGCAGAGTATTTTGCCACACATGCTGTGACACGGATCTTTACCAGTCCCCTAAAGCGGTGCAGGGAGACTGCGCAGATTTTAAGTCACGGAAGATATCCGGTGGAGGTAGAAGAAGGTCTTCGGGAAGTGGATATGGGCGAGTGGGAAAACCTGCCTTTACAGGAACTGAAGGATATGCGAGGAAAAAAACTGGAATCCGAGCCGGTGTACGGAGAACACAGGGAAAACGCACTGATCCGTTTTCGGGAGGCAACCGATGAAATCCTCGAAAAATCCGAAGGGGACATCGTGTGTGTGGCTCATGCAGGAGTAAACTGCTGCTATCTGGCAGATCTGTTAGGGGAACCTCTGGAAACGAGTCGGGCACTGCCGCAGCCCTATGGATGCCTGAATCTGATTGAAATTGAGCCGGACGGGCGAAAACAGGTACTAAAATACGGTGTAATGTCAGAGACTGTGCCGAATGAGACGGAATGCAGAAAACTGTGGGATCGCTATCAGACACCGGAGCAGGTTAGGGATCACTGTCTGGCTGTGTGTGAACAGGCTATGCGGATCGGGACTGCTCTGAATCAGGCAGGCTTCAATCTGAATATGGATTTAATTCAAAGTGCGGCCTTATTGCATGATGTGGCAAGGACAAGACCGGAACATGCAAAAAAAGGAGCGGAAATCCTAAGAAAAGAAGGATATCCGGAGGTGGCAAAGATCATTGCCAGGCATCACGATTTGCAGGAAACAATCCTACCGGAAAAACCGGATGAAACAGAGGTTGTTTATCTGGCAGATAAAATGGTAGACAAAACCAGGGTGGTGACTCTAAACGAGCGGTTTGAGGAGAGCAGAAAACGGTGTGAAAAGCAGGCGGACAGCCGGGCAGCGCTGAAGGCGCAGGAGCGTCGATTCAAGGAGGCAAAGCAGGTGGAGGAAAGAATACGGGAAGCCTTGCAGATCCGGACAAACTAACAAAAAAAATTGAAATCAAACTAAAAGGCAGATGGCCTGATAAAAAAGCAGACAAGGGATTGCATTTATCCGAAAAACAGGATATAATGAGCGCAAGTGAATCGTTATTCTTAAAAAAACATAACGAACAGTTACGAAGATATTCACATGGAAACAAAAGCTTTGGGAGGCGGCATATATGAAGCTAATCAAAACAGTCGATGCGGAGGGAGCTGTCCTCTGTCATGACATTACGCAGATCATCCGAGGGGTCACAAAGGATGCAGTGTTTCGCAAGGGTCATATTGTTACAAAGGAGGATATTCCGGTGCTTTTAAGCGTCGGAAAGGATACCCTCTACGTTTGGGAGAAGGAAGAGGGAATGATGCATGAGGATGAGGCGGCAGAAGTGTTATGTGAAATCTGCAAGGGCGAACACATGGATCGTTCTCAGCCAAAGGAAGGAAAGATTGAGCTGACCGCGTCCTGTGATGGGTTGTTAAAGATCGACGCGAAGGCATTAAAAGCAGTCAATGCCTTTGGTCAGATGATGATCGCCACACGTCACGGAAACTTCGCCGTAAAGAAAGGGGCGAAGTTAGCCGGTACCCGTATCATTCCGTTAGTCATTGAAGAAGAGAAGATGAAGGCGGTAAAAGCCCAGGCTATGGAAATTACGAAGGGAAAACCGATCCTTGAGTTAAAGCCGTTTCTGCATAAAAAGGTCGGCATTGTGACCACCGGAAACGAGGTATACCATGGCCGGATCAAGGATACCTTCACTCCGGTCATCGTGGACAAGCTTTCGGAGTTTGATTCGGAGGTCATCGACCATGTTACCTGGGATGATGACGATAAGAAGGTGACTGCCAGCATCCTCGATATGATCAAAAAGGGTGCGGATATCGTGATTTGCACCGGCGGCATGAGTGTGGATCCGGACGACAAGACACCGCTGGCCATCAAAAATACCGGCGCACGCATTGTGTCCTATGGAGCACCGGTACTTCCGGGAGCCATGTTTTTACTGGCCTATTATGACCGAATGGAGCAGGGCGAAAACCACAGAACCGTCATTATGGGACTTCCAGGCTGCGTGATGTATGCAAACCGCACCATCTTTGATCTGGTACTGCCACGGGTGATGGCCGATGATGAGGTGACAGCCGATGAGCTGGCAGCCCTGGGCATGGGCGGCCTGTGCTTAAATTGTCCGACCTGCACCTTCCCAAATTGCGGTTTCGGAAAGGGGTATTGATATGGAATTTACCCATTTTGACGATCAGGGCAATGCCCGGATGGTGGATGTGACCGATAAGGGTGAGACGGTTCGCGAGGCGGTGGCTAAGGGCCGTATTCACATGAGTGCGGACTGCTTTGAAAAGGTCAAAGAAGGCACCATGGCCAAGGGCGATGTCCTTGGAGTGGCTCGGATTGCCGGGATCATGGGAGCAAAGCGCACCTCGGAGCTGATTCCGCTTTGTCATATCTTAAACCTGACAAAGCTGAATGTGGATTTTACACTGCATCAGGAAACCTGTGAGATCGAGGCAGTCTGCACGGCCAAGACCACCGGCAAGACCGGCGTAGAGATGGAAGCATTGACCGGGGTGTCCGTGACACTCCTGACCATCTACGATATGTGTAAGGCGGTAGACAAAGCCATGGAGATCGGCGATATCCGACTGGCAGAAAAGACCGGAGGCAAGAGCGGTCATTTTGTGAATCCGAAGGAACAGGGCGGTGAAGAGGCATGAAGGATGCCAGAGGCAGAGAAATCAGTTATTTGCGGATCTCCGTGACCGATCGCTGTAACCTGCGCTGTAAATACTGCATGCCGGAGGGGATTGCCTGTGTAGAGCACAACGACATCCTGCGCTTTGAGGAGATTTTGCAGATTGCGGAATGCGCAGCAAGACTTGGAATCACCAGGATCCGCCTTACCGGTGGAGAGCCGCTTGCAAGAAAGGGCTGTCCGCAGCTGGTTAAAATGCTTAAGGAGATTCCCGGGATAAAAATCGTCGCTATGACGACCAACGGTACCTTGCTTCGTGCGAATCTTCCGCAGCTTATAGAGGCCGGACTCGATGCGGTCAACATCAGCCTTGATACGCTGGATGCCGCAAGGTTTGCAGCCATTACCGGGCAGGATCTTTTAAAAGAGGTGCTTGCGGCCATTGATGCGTCTCTTGCAGCAGGTCTTGACGTCAGGATCAATGCAGTATCCATGCCGGATACGGACTGGCGGCAGCTGATTTTGCTGGCAAAGGACAGGCCGTTGGATGTCCGCTTCATTGAGCTGATGCCGATCGGCGAGGGACGCAGATCAGCAGGGCGCAGCAATGAGGAGCTTCTTGCCAAGATCCGCGAAGCCTTTCCAAAGCTTCAGAAGGATGATGGCATACACGGAGCCGGGCCTGCGGTTTATTACAGGATTCCCGGGTATCAGGGCAGCATCGGTTTGATCAGCGCCATGCACGGAAAGTTCTGTTCTTCCTGCAATCGGGTACGCCTGACTTCGACGGGATTTTTAAAGACCTGTCTTTGCTATGAGGATGGAACAGATCTTCGTGAGATTTTGCGAGGGAAACATGAGACAGTAAAACAGCCGGGCGGTCATGCAGAAAATGAAAAAAATAAAAGTCTGCAGTCAGGAGTGACGGACAGTAAAAATCAGAAGCTTCTTGAGGCTATGGCAAGCGCCATCTACGGCAAACCGGCGGAGCACTGCTTCGACCGGCCGGAGCAGATCACGGAAGCACACGGCATGAATGCAATCGGAGGATGAGGAACATGGATTTTGATATGACAGGAGTGGTGAAGGCCATTTGCATTAGCCCTGCCAGGGGAACGGAAAAGCATAGCATTCCTGAGGGACATTTCATTCCGCATTTCGGGATTGAGGGAGATGCCCATGCAGGAACCTGGCATCGGCAGGTGAGCCTTCTTTCCTATAACAAGGTAGAAGAATTTAACGAACGCGGTGCCAATGTAGGAGATGGCGCCTTCGGTGAAAACCTGGTGGTGGACGGGATTGATTTTCGTGCCCTGCCGGTGGGCACCCGACTGTATGCCGGAGACGTTGAGCTTCGTATGACCCAGATCGGCAAGGAGTGCCACAGCCACTGTGCGATTTATCACCGCGTGGGCGAGTGCATCATGCCAAGAGAAGGCGTCTTTGCCGAGGTGGTAAAGGAAGGCGTGATCCGTCCCGGCGATGTGATGCGGGTAAAAGCCCCGGATGAGAACCGACCCTTCACGGCGGCAGTCATTGTTTTAAGTGACAAAGGCTCCAAGGGTGAGCGGGAGGATCTAAGCGGTCCGGCGGCAGAGGAAATGTTAAAAGAAGCAGGCTACGAAGTGGTGGAGCGCTTTGTGATCCCGGATGAGCCGGAGGTACTAAAGCATCATCTCATCCGGCTGGCCGACAGCCGACAGGTGGATCTGGTGATCACCAGCGGCGGCACCGGATTTTCTAAACGGGATCAGACACCGGAGGCCACATTGGCCGTTGCCGATCGGAATGCACCTGGGATTTCGGAGTACATCCGCATGAGATCCATGCAGATCACAGACCGCGCCATGTTAAGCCGCGGAGCCTCGGTGATCCGCAAAAAGACATTGATCGTAAACCTTCCGGGAAGCCCGAAGGCGGTCAAAGAAAGTCTCAGCTTTATCCTGAATGCACTGGATCACGGCTTAAGGATCCTGCGCGGCACCGCGTCGGAGTGTGCGAGAAAGTAAAACCAGTGCATCGTTTCATAAATAACTGGCCTAATCACGCAGGATGCAGATTCGAGTGTGCAGTTCAAAAAACGTAGGCGTAGCGGGCTACGCTGAGGCTTTTTGGACTGTGCAATCGGATTTGCAGACAAGCGAATAGGCTAGTTATTTTGTAAACGAGGCACTAGTACACTAAAAATTAAATAACTAGCTATATTTATGGTTTTCTGCTATACTGATATTATCAATCGAAAAGAGGTATCAGTATGGCACATG
>CAVALB010000017.1:0-43739 GCA_963589345.1 uncultured Selenomonadales bacterium
GCATTTCACGTCTGATTTATGAAATTTTGCTTGGCTCTGAACAGTTACAAATAAATGAATAAAAGGAGATAAAAATCATGTTAGAGAAAATGAAAGAGATCATTGCAGACCAGTTAAGCGTAGATGCAGACAGCATCACAGAGGCTTCTTCCTTTAAGGAGGATTTAGGTGCAGATTCCCTGGATCTGTTCGAGTTAGTTATGGCTTTGGAGGATGAGTACTCCGTAGAGATCCCGTCGGATGATCTGCAGAATCTGCTGACTGTTGGTGATGTTATGAATTACCTGAAGGAAAAAGGTGTAGAGGCGTAAGCCCTGCACCCTTTTTTACTAAACATATCGCAACTGTTTTATCCGGAGGATTCAGATGAAAACAAGAATTACAGAACTTTTAGGGATTGAACACCCGATCATTCAGGGAGGTATGGCCTGGGTGGCAGAGAGCCATCTGGCAGCAGCAGTATCGGCAGCGGGCGGCCTGGGGCTGATCGGAGGTGCCAATGCTCCGGCTGAGGTGATCCGAAATTACATCCGTGAGGTCAAGACAGCGACGGATAAGCCGTTTGGTGTGAACGTGATGCTGATGAGCCCTTATGCTGATGATGTGGCAAAGGTTATCGTGGAAGAAGGCGTAAAGGTCGTAACGACTGGTGCCGGTAATCCGGAAAAATATATGGAGATGTGGAAGGCTGCAGGAATCAAGGTGATCCCGGTTGTGGCTTCTGTAGCTCTTGCAAAGAGAATGGAGCGCTATGGTGCAGATGCAGTCGTGGCGGAAGGAACAGAATCCGGCGGACATATCGGAGAGGCAACGACCATGACACTGGTGCCTCAGGTTGTGGATGCGGTTTCCATTCCGGTGATCGCAGCAGGCGGTATTGCGGACGGCCGCGGCATTGCGGCAGCTTTTATGTTGGGAGCCGAGGCGGTTCAGATGGGCACCCGCTTTTTGGTTGCGAAAGAATGCATCGTACACCAGAATTATAAGGATCGTGTCTTAAAAGCGAAAGACATTGATTCTGCAGTAACCGGCCGCAGCCACGGACATCCTGTGCGTTGTCTGAGAAACCAGATGACCAGAGAATATGTGAAGCTGGAAAATGAAGGAAAAAGCTTTGAGGAACTGGAATATCTGACCCTCGGAACCCTTCGCAAGGCGGTACAGGAGGGGGATGTGACCCATGGAACTGTGATGGCAGGACAGATTGCAGGACTGGTTTCCAAGGAGCAGACCTGTAAGGAAATGATCGATGAGATGATGGCACAGGCAGAAACGCTTCTGGGCCGTAAATAAGATAAAAGGAGCAGGAGTGATGAGCAGGATCGCATTTATTTACCCGGGACAGGGCGCACAGGTGTGTGGAATGGGACAGGATTTCTATGAGCAGACAAAGGCAGGAAAAGAGACCTTTGATCTTGCAAGCAGCATTCTGGGATTTTCCGTTCCGGAGCTTTGTTTTACAAAAAATGACCGCCTGGATATTACGGAGTATACTCAGGCAGCAATGGTAACCACCGGCATTGCCATGACAAAGGTGCTGGAAGAACAGGGTGTGAAACCGGATGTAACAGCAGGCTTGAGCCTGGGTGAATACTGCGCACTCTATGCAGCCGGTGTTATGAGCGAAAAGGATGCGATCGCGACGGTAAGGCAGAGAGGAATCCTGATGCAGGAGGCCGTTCCGGCAGGACAGGGCGCTATGGCAGCTGTTCTGGCTATGGATGCTGCAGCCATTGAGGAAACCATTGCCGATATCGCGGATGTGCAGATCGCAAACTACAACTGTCCGGGACAGATCGTGATCTCCGGAAAGAAGGAGGCTGTGGAGACTGCCTGCGAAAAATTAAAGGAAGCCGGTGCGAAGCGCACGATTCTGTTAAACGTAAGCGGTCCGTTCCATTCCCGTATGCTGACCGGTGCAGGCGAAAAGCTTGGCAAGATATTGGAACAGGTAGAGGTACATACCCCGCAGATCCCATATGTGGCAAACGTGAATGCACAGTATGTAACCGATGCTTCCGATGTGAAAGAACTTCTGACGAGACAGGTTTCCTCCTCGGTCAGATGGGAACAGAGCGTTCGTACCATGTTGGCTGACGGCGTGGATACCTTTATCGAGATCGGTCCGGGAAAAACCTTAAGCGGATTTATGAGAAAGATCGACAGGACCGTAAAGGTTCTGAATGTAGAGAAACTGGATGATGTAGCAAAGGTCGTGGAGGAACTTGGATTATGTTAACCGGAAAAATCGCAGTGGTGACCGGCGCAAGCCGCGGCATTGGAAAAGAAATTGCAAAAACCCTGGCAGCAAAGGGAGCAACCGTGATCGTAAATTTTAATGGATCTGCAGCAAAAGCAGAGGAGACTGTGCAGGAGATCGAAGCACTGGGCGGTAAGGCAGAGGCTTTGCAGTGCAATGTGTCGGACTATGACAAGGCAGCAGAGATGATGGAGTATGTTGTAAAGACCTACGGACGCGTGGATATTCTGGTCAACAATGCCGGGATCACCCGCGATAATCTTCTGCTGAAGATGAGCGAGGAAGATTTTGATGCCGTGTTGGACACCAACTTAAAAGGAGCATTCAACTGTATCAAGCATATTTCCCGTCAGATGTTAAAGCAGAAGAGCGGACATATCATAAACATTTCTTCTGTATCCGGAGTTATGGGAAATGCAGGACAGGTAAACTACAGTGCATCCAAGGCCGGCATCATTGGTATGACCAAGGCCGTGGCAAGGGAAATGGCAAGCAGAGGCATTACCTGCAATGCAATCGCACCGGGATTTATCAAGACCGATATGACGGAGGTACTGTCTGATGCCATCAAGGAAAGTATCAATGCCCAAATCCCGATGAAAACCTTTGGAGAGACAAAGGATGTGGCAAACCTGGCAGCTTTTTTAGCATCGGATGAATCAAAGTATATTACGGGACAGGTCATCTGCGTCGATGGCGGAATGGCCATCTGAGTATTGGAAAATCACAGGAGAACAGATATGAGCAGACGAGTAGTAGTAACCGGCATGGGTGCCATCACCCCGATCGGCAACAGTGTAGAGGAATTCTGGAACGGTTTAAAAGAAAAGAAGGTCGGCATTGCGCCGATCACCCATTTTGATACCACGGATTATAAGGCAAAGCTGGCAGCAGAGGTCAAGGATTTTGATCCGAAGCAGTTTATGGATCCGAAGGCAGCAAAGAGGATGGAGCAGTTTTGTCAGTTTGCAGTGGCTGCAACCAGACAGGCGGTTGAGGATGCAGGCCTTGACATGAGTCAGGAGGATCCGTTTCGTGTGGGTGTAAGCATAGGTTCCGGCATCGGAAGCCTCCAGGCGGTTGAGCGTGAGCATAAGAAGCTTCTGGAAAAAGGACCGGGTCGTGTCAATCCGCTTTTGGTTCCGCTTATGATCAGCAACATGGCAGCAGGAAATGTATCGATCCAGTTTGGCATGAAGGGAAAATGCATCAATGTAGTGACTGCATGTGCAACCGGTACCCATTCCATCGGTGAGGCCTTCCGCACCATCCAGTATGGTGACGCAGATGTCATGGTGGCAGGCGGTGCTGAGGCAAGCATTACCCCAATCGGTGTGGCTGGCTTTACCTCCCTGACTGCATTAAACACCACCGAGGATCCGAGTCGTGCCTCCATTCCTTTCGATGCAGAGCGAGGCGGTTTTATCATGGGAGAGGGCGCAGGCGTGGTTGTTTTAGAGTCCTTAGAGCACGCACAGGCAAGAGGCGCAAAGATCTATGCGGAGTTAGCAGGTTACGGTGCAACCGGCGATGCTTACCATATTACCTCTCCGGCAGAGGACGGAAGCGGTGCAGCTAAGGCCATGGAGATGGCGATCGCAGATGCAGGCATGAAGCCGGAGAATGTCGATTACATCAATGCCCATGGTACCAGCACCCATCACAACGATCTGTTTGAGACCAAGGCGATCAAGATCGCCCTGGGCGACCATGCATATAAAACCAAGATCAACTCCACCAAATCCATGATCGGACACCTCTTAGGTGCAGCCGGCGGTGTAGAGTTCATTGTCTGTGTCAAGTCGATTGAGGAAGGCTTCGTGCACGCAACGGCAGGCCTTGAGAAGGATGATCCGGAGTGTGACCTGGATTACTGCAAGGGGGAAGGTGTGCAGATGGATGTGAACTGTGCAATTTCCAACTCTCTGGGCTTTGGCGGACACAACGCGACCCTGCTGGTAAAAAAGTTTGAGGCGTAAGCTTTACGGAGGTAGACCATGACGATTGATGAGATCGTAACACTGATTCAGGCTGTTTCAGATAACGGCCTGACCAGTTTTGTATATGAAGAGGGCGGCCAGAAGCTGGTACTCAAGAAAAAGAAGAAGAAAAACGTAGCGCAGACTCCGGTTGTGATTTCTCAGCCGACAGCTCCGATGATGAGTACAATGCCGGTACAGATGGCTCCGGCTCCCCAAGCGGTATCTGAGGTGCCGCAGAAGGCAGCAGAAGAAAAGAAGGAGAGCACACTGGATATCGGTTCGGACAAGGTTGTGACCTCTCCGTTAGTAGGAACCTTTTACGCATCGGCTTCCCCGGAGACGGAGGCTTTCGTAAAAGAGGGCGATACGGTAAAGAAAGGTCAGGTTCTCGGTATTATTGAAGCCATGAAGCTGATGAATGAGATCGAGAGTGAGTACGACGGTGTGGTTGAGGCAGTCTTAGTAAACAATGAAGATGTAGTAGAGTACGGACAGCCGCTGTTCCGCATCCGGTAGGAGGAAATAGTATGAGACTGGGAATCAAAGAAATCCAGGAAATTATCCCGCACAGACATCCGTTTCTGCTCATCGATTTTATTGATGAGTTGGAGCCGGGAGTGCGTGCCGTGGGTTATAAATCGGTTACATTTAACGAGCCGCAGTTTAACGGCCATTTTCCGGGACAGCCGGTGATGCCGGGCGTTCTGATGATTGAGGCTCTGGCCCAGGTTGGCGCCGTGGCAATCTTGAGCCTTCCTGAAAACAAGGGCAAGACCGCATTTTTCGGTGCGATCAACAATGCCAAATTCAAACAGATGGTACTGCCGGGGGATCGTTTAAAGCTGGAATGCGAGATCATCAAGCGCAAAGGACCGATCGGAGTAGGAAAGGCAATTGCAACCAATGCAGAAGGAAAGATTGCAGTCTCAGCAGAGCTGACCTTCGCAATCCAGTAAGAGGTGCTGGAATGTTTGATAAGATCTTAATCGCGAACCGCGGCGAGATTGCGGTAAGGATTATCCGTGCCTGTCGTGAGATGGGGATCAAAACGGTTGCCGTATACTCGGAGGCAGATCGAGACAGCCTGCATACCCTTCTTGCAGATGAAGCAATCTGTATCGGACCGGCACCATCGAACCAGAGTTATCTGAATATGGAGCGCATTCTGTCGGCTACTGTGGCCATGAAGGCAGAGGCAATCCATCCGGGTTTTGGATTTCTTTCAGAAAATGCACGATTTGCAGAGCTGTGTCAGAAATGTAATATTGCGTTTATCGGTCCCTCTGCGGACATCATTAATAAGATGGGAAATAAATCTGCAGCCAGAAAAACCATGGAGGAGGCCGGGGTTCCTGTTGTTCCGGGAAGCAAGGAGCCGGTTTATACGGCAGAGGAAGCATTAAAACTGGCAAAGGAGATCGGTTTTCCGGTTATGATCAAGGCATCCTCCGGCGGCGGCGGAAAGGGCATGCGTGTTTCCTGGAGCGAGGAGGACTTTGAAGCCAATTTCCAGAATGCTCAGATGGAGTCTGTGAAAGGTTTTTCGGATGATACCATGTATCTGGAGCGTTTTGTGGAGAATCCGCGCCATGTTGAATTTCAGATCATGGCAGATAAGTATGGCAACGTCGTGCATTTAGGAGAGCGGGACTGCTCCATACAGAGGCGTCACCAGAAGGTGTTGGAGGAATCTCCTTCCATAGCGATCTCTGAGGAGCTTCGCAAACAAATGGGTGAAACAGCCGTAAAAGCTGCAAAGGCGGTAGGCTATGAAAACGCAGGAACCATTGAATTTTTGCTGGATAAACATAAAAATTTCTATTTTATGGAGATGAACACCCGAATCCAGGTGGAGCATCCGGTGACGGAGCTGGTGAGCGGTCTGGATCTCATTAAGGAACAGATCCGCGTGGCGGCAGGGGAACCGTTAAGTGTGACCCAGGAAGACATCCACATTCAGGGACATGCCATTGAATGCCGTATCAATGCAGAAAATCCTGCAAAGAATTTCATGCCGTGTCCGGGAACGATCACGAACATTCATGTTCCGGGAGGAAACGGGGTTCGTGTGGACACCCACATCTACAACGATTACAAGGTACCGGCAAACTATGATTCCATGCTGATGAAGCTGATCGTGCATGGCAAAGACCGCGAGGAGGCCATCGCGAAGATGAGAAGCGCACTCGGCGAGCTGATCATAGAGGGGATTGAAACAAACCTGGATTTTCAGTTTGAGATCTTAAGCAACCCGGTTTATCAGGAAGGGCATCAGATCGATACCGGCTTTATCCCGGATCAGTTTCCGGAGTATTGTAAATGATGTTTGATTCCGATTAAGGAGAATCCGATATGTTAAAAAATATGTTTAAAAAGACATATACCATGATCGACACACATCACAAGGGAAAACGTGAGGATGAGCCGAACATTCCGGAGGGTCTCTGGAAAAAATGCAACAAGTGCGGACAGCCGATCTATGTGGAGGATGTACGCAACAACCTGTATATCTGCCCGAAATGCGGCGGATATTTTAGAGTACATGCATATCGCCGTCTTGAGATGGTGCTGGATGAGGGAAGCTTTGAGGAATGGAACAGAGAAATGGAGTTTTCCAATCCGCTGGATTTCCCGGGATACGAGAAAAAAGTATTGGCAGCCCAGGAAAAGACCGGCCTGAAGGAAGCCATTGTGACCGGAAAGGGAACCATCAAGGGTTCCCCGACTGCCATCGGCATCTGTGATGCGAGGTTTATCATGAGCAGTATGGGGCATGTGATGGGAGAGAAAATCACACGCATGGTGGAACGTGCAACAAAAGAAAAGCTTCCGGTCATTCTTTATGCCTGTTCCGGCGGTGCAAGAATGCAGGAAGGCATCGTTTCTTTGATGCAGATGGCCAAGACCTCTGCATCGCTTAAGAAGCACCATGAGGCCGGTCAGCTCTTTGTCAGCGTTCTGACAGATCCAACGACAGGAGGTGTGACGGCAAGTTTTGCCATGCTTGGAGATATCATCCTGGCAGAACCGAATGCACTGATCGGCTTTGCAGGACCGCGTGTCATTGAGCAGACGATCGGGCAGAAGCTTCCGGAAGGGTTCCAGAGAGCGGAGTTTCTTTTGGAGCATGGCTTTGTAGACAAGATTGTTGAGCGTGAAAACCAGCGAAATGTGCTGGCGGATATTCTGCGTATGCATCAGAAACAGGATATGCACGATCATCCACAGGAAAGCTTGAAAAACCTTACCGAAGATGTGGATAACTATCTGGAAAAACAGAAGCAGAGTGGAAAAAATGCCTGGGATACGGTGAAGCTTTCCAGAAGTGCGGACCGTCCGGTGGCGTCTGATTATATTCATGCCTTGTTTGATGACTTCATGGAGTTTCACGGCGACCGATATTTTGGTGACGACGGTGCCATTGTTGGCGGAATTGCCACCTTCTGCGGCAAGCCGGTAACTGTGATCGGACAGCAAAAGGGACGAACCACCAAGGAAAATATCCATCGAAATTTTGGCATGCCTTCACCGGAGGGATACCGCAAGGCGCTGCGCCTTATGAAACAGGCAGAGACTTTTCACAGACCGATCATCTGTTTTGTGGACACGCCCGGAGCATTTTGCGGACTGGAGGCCGAGGAGCGCGGTCAGGGCGAGGCAATTGCCCGCAACCTGTTCGAAATGGCAGCGCTGACAGTTCCGGTCCTTTCGATTGTGATCGGAGAAGGCGGAAGCGGCGGCGCTCTGGCCATGGCGGTGGCAAATGAAGTATGGATGATGGAAAATGCGATCTATTCGATCCTTTCTCCGGAGGGCTTTGCGTCTATTTTGTGGAAGGACAGCAAGAAGGCACCGGAAGCGGCCAGGGTCATGAAGATCACGGCAGCAGATCTTTATGAGCGCGGCCTGATCGAGCGCGTGATCCCAGAGACAGAGCCGGCAACACTGGAAACAATACCGGTTCTGGCAGAGCAGATCCGACAGAATCTGCTGACATTCTTAGATGGTTACAGCAGCAAAAGTGGGGAAGAAATTCGCGAGCTTCGTTACCAGAGATTCCGGAAAATGTAAGAGGACATGGCATGAAAACATTAAAAATTGGTGATCTTACCGCAAAATATCCTATCATTCAGGGCGGCATGGGTGTGGGCATCAGTCTGCACTCCTTAGCAGGCGCAGTGGCAAAGGCCGGAGGAATCGGAATTATTTCTACCGCACAGATCGGGTTTCAGGATCCGGATTTTTTAAAGGCGCCGATTGAGGCAAATCTGCGTGCAATCGGTGAGGAGCTGAAAAAGGCACGGGAAATTGCGCCGAAGGGGATCATAGGCTTTAATATCATGGTGGCAACCCGCAGCTATGCGCAGTATGTGAAAGAGGCGGTCAAGGCCGGAGCCGATATCATCATTTCCGGAGCCGGACTTCCGGTATCTTTGCCGGAGTTTGTGGAAGGGGCAAAAACCAAGATTGCACCGATCGTTTCTACGGCAAAATCAGCAATGGTCATCTGTAAGATGTGGGACCGCAAGTATAAGCGGGTACCGGATCTTCTGGTGATCGAGGGCCCCTTAGCAGGCGGTCATCTTGGATTTACCAGGGAGGACTTAAGCCGCTATGGAGCCGACACAAAGGATGTAGCGCATACGTACCGTCAGGATCTGTATGATGAAGAAATCCGCGGGATCATGAAGGTCGTAAAGCAGTTTGAGGAAAAATACCAGAAGCACATTCCTGTGGCGATCGCAGGTGGTATCTATACCCATGAGGATGTGCAGCACGCGATGGAGCTTGGTGCGGATGCGGTACAGGTAGCAACCCGTTTTGTGACGACGAAAGAATGTGACGCACCGGAGAGCTACAAACAGGCTTACATTCATGCAAAAGCAGAGGACATCGTGATCACTCAGAGTCCGGTGGGAATGCCGGGGCGGGCGATTGTCAATCCCTTCCTTGAAAAAATCACAGCCATGAAAGAACGCGGGGAGAAGGCAAAAATCAGTCACTGCTATCAGTGTCTGGAGCATTGCAATCCGGCAAACATCCCGTACTGTATTACCAAAGCATTATCCAATGCGGCCGAGGGAGCATTGAATGATGCGCTCCTGTTTTGCGGAAGCAATGCTTACCGTGCCGATAAAATTGAAACGGTAGAAGCTGTGATGCGGGATCTGGCTGGAGAGGTCTAAGTTGAATTAATCACAAATCTTTCACAATGTTGTAAGAAATCCGCGGTTGTCGAGAATGGGGAAATCATGTATAATCAGTAACTAGCGACAGGCTTTAGGGGGGTAGTGAAGGAGAGAGTGGATACTTACGCGACATTGAATGATGCGCTGGTCAAATTATTTCGTGATGTGATGGACTTGGAGGAACAGGCCATCATTACGGATGAATACCAGGATATAACTAATAACGATATGCATGTGATCCAGGCCATCGGCACAGGAGAACCAAAGAATATGTCCGCGATAGCAAAAGAGCTTTCCGTGACTGTGGGAACCCTGACAATAGCCATGAACAGTCTGGTAAAGAAGGGCTACGTAACCCGGGAACGAGGAAAAGAAGACCGGCGCGTAGTCTATATTTCACTGTCCGAAAAGGGAAAACATGCTTATGAGCATCATGAGAAGTTCCATCATGATATGATCGATGCCATCCTGGAAGATCTGACTCCTGACGAGACCGACAGCCTTGTCAAAGCCCTTGCAAAACTGAATATCTGGTTTCGCAGGGCGAAATAGTACCTAAGATACAAGACACAAGGAGGCTTTTTTATCATGAAAAAATTGGTCATGGGTTTACTCGGAGCCATGATGATCTTATCATTAGCAGCTTGTACCCCGACAACCGAAAAGAACAAAACCGGTGAAACAAAGGCATTGCAGCAGGATGAAGTGGTGGAAAGTACTGCCGATGCAGGCCCGGGTGTTGTAACGGGCAGACCGGTAGATCAGGATGCACCGGATCTTACCATGGTATCTGTATACAGTATCAGCGAGGACGGAAGCAAGATTGAGGAAACCATGGATTCTGTGGAGACCTTAGACGCTCAGAGCCTGGTAGAGTTGCTTGTTCAGTACGGTGTACTGGATGACGGCACAAAGGCAGTAAGCTTTACCACCGAAGGAACTGCGGCAAGTAAAGAAGCAGGCCCGGGTGTAACGGAAGATTCAACCAAGGCAGCAACAGCAATCCTGGAGTTAAGTCAGTTCCCGTCTGACAATCAGGACATGGTGCTGCAGGCTGTGGCAAATACGTTCTGTGAAAACATGAACGCGGAGAGTATCACCATCCAGGCAGGCGGACAGACCCTGGCAGAGGGGCTGGAGTTTGTGGATGCAGGAAAATAAAAACTTATAAAAATGGTTCGGGTGTTTTGACACCCGAACCATTTTTGTGTGTAAAAAATCTTTACGGAGGAATTGTTGAGGATAATTCAGGCTATTTATTGCGTGTTCCTTCTGATAATGGTATGATACAACTAATGTTCGATTAGAATTTATCCCTCCTGCCCGGCAGGATAAAAGGAGTAATATGAAAATTTTTACTATAAAACTGATCCTTGCCCGTTCCAATCCGCAGATCATTCGGGAACTGCAGATTGAGGACACTCGAACCGTTGAACAGCTTCAGGATGCTGCCAAGACGGTTTTTTTAGATGATCCGGAATCCTGCACCAGTGTTGTATTTCGTATGGATGAACAGTCTGTTTCTCCGAAAAAGATATTAGCCGATGTTCTGAAGCCTGATATCTTTGCAAAAATCCAGCTGAATCAGAAAAATCAGCCGGTCAAAACACTTCATCTCGAAGTTGTGCAGCATTCTTCTATTGCGGATTTTTCTGATCCCTGTGTCACACGTTTCCGACCGGATTGTGCAAGTCTGCATCTTGCTTTTTTTGCATCGGAAGCCGAAAAACGATACAAAGAGCATCTTGCAAAAATGAACCGGGAGCTGAGCCGTCTGTTCCATCCCGATGCCGTTATTCCGGAACTTTGCAAGGCCGTTGCCATTCCGCTTGCGGACATCCTAAACTCCTATACGGTTGCTGATCTTACGGAGATGGCAAACTATTTCAACCTGTATTGCAGCAGCGGAAAGCGTAAGTCAGTGATCGTCGATACGATCTGTGAAGAGATGAATGTGGACGATTACTGGAACAGTGTTTTGGCCTCTTTGGATTATTCGGAATATCAGGCTATGCGTACCTTATGCATAAACGGTCATTTGCCGGATCTTTCTAAGGACTACTGGGATGTTCTTCCAAAGCTTACCGAACGCGGTCTTATTGCCCGTGATTCCTCCGGAGTTACTCGTGTTGCGAAAGAATTTATGGAATTTTATGAGCGCTGGCTGGAATCTAACAGTGAACCACAGTTCCTTCTTAAGCTGTGTTACCGCACTGCTTTAAAAGCTGCCGGTCTTCTCTATGGTTTTGTCGACCGCAAGCTTGCCGAGGAGCTCATGCTGCATTGTTATCCGGATATCAGTAAAAACGTGGTTCTGGCTCCTCTTTGGGCCTCCGAGACAACCGCACTGATTCCGAATTTCAGACTGTTAAATGCCACCGCTTATTATGATGCACGGAGATTTGACCTTGAAACTGCAGAGCAGCTTTTTATGGATTTTATAAAGAGAAATCGTCTTCATTATATTCCGGATCAGACCATGCTGGAATATGTTGCATCTCGCGGCTATCGTCTGGATCCTCCGGTGGAAAACGCATATCGTGCGATACTGAACAAATACCACTGCACGCCCAACCAGATCAGATATTCCGTTGATGAGGTGGCGACTCTGACCTACTATCAGTATAAAAAAACGGATATCCTTGCAAGATGCAGCAGTACCCTGCGACTTTCAGGAAACAGCCCGCTTCTGACATCCATCAAGCATTTTCTGGAGGTTCATGAACACAATTTCAGACAGCTTCCGCTCTATGGCTTCACACCGTTAGAGATGCAGACGCGGCTGAAAAAGGTTCAGCCAATCACCAAAAAGAAGACGGTTTATCCAAATGATCCCTGTCCTTGCGGCTCCGGGAAAAAATATAAGCTTTGCTGCGGGAGGAAATGATGACAAAAATCGCTTACCAATATAAACATCTGCTGCGTGATTTTCAGGAAGGCGAGGTTCTTGACGGTCTGGAGCTGGAATTATCTGGATCTCAGGATGTGAACTCTAAAAAAGCCACAGCCGATGATCAGCGAGAGAATGATATAATCTTTCGAAAAGGAACCAGCATTCGTTTTCTGACTGCCAAACTTGATGAATCGATTTCAATCAGTCCTGTCGGCTGTCAGATCCTGTTAGATGAGACTCACGGGGAACTGGTCAAAACCTTTTGCCGTTGCTCTGATTTTCATAAAAGCGGATATGCCTGCAAACACGTTGCCGGACTGCTGGTTCATTATCTTATTGACCGTGATGGACTTTCTGTTTTTCGAAACAGCTCCCTGGCTGATAAGCTGAAGGAAAAGACAGGAGTTTCGGATCCCTTTGTGCCGGGACAGCTAAAAACAACCAACTCAAAACTTTTGAATCTGTTGAGCCAGCATAAAATGACACCGGCTCTGCTTCCTGACGCATCCGGTTCGGAAATCTATACAATCGAATGCCTTGCCGAGCAGGAAGAGGGCAGGCTGTGTTTTGAACTGCGTTTTGGCAGCAAGAGAAAATATGTTGTCAAAGACATACCGGAACTGATTCGTGCTGTACAGAAACAGGGTTCTTATGCACTGGGCAAAAATCAGGTTCGTCTGGGTTTGGAGAAGCTTGATGCCCATGCCGGAAGGATCATGAAATTTCTCATCGGCTTATATGAAGAGGAACGTAGATCCTACTATTCTAATGTATTCCTGTGTAACCATAACTCCTCTCATCAACGATATCTTGGTTTGACAGGAAGAAATCTGGATGCCTTTATGGAGCTTTTATCCGGTACCTCATTTCAGTTCCAGGATAAACCCGTGACCTTCAACCCGGATCTGAAGGATTTTGGCATCGTATTGGAAAAACAGGAGTTTGGTGCCCTGCTCAGTGCTCAAAGCCATCTCATTATTTCAACGACGGATTGGAACTATTTCCTTTACAATGATCAGATTGGGAGAGTACAGGCAAATGGCACCGGCGCAGCAACCGAATTGCTTCAGCTGCTTTCCGACAATCCGGAACTGTATATCCGCCAGACAGAACTTCCGGCCATATTCAACAACCTTCTTACGGATTTGGAAAAACAGCTTCCGATCCGCTATCAGGGGCTGGCTCCGGAGGATTACCGTCCGGAAATTCCGAAATTTAAGATTTATCTGGATCTGCCGCAGGACAATATGGTTTCCTGCCAGGTGCATTGCATTTACGACCGCCTGAACAAGGATTTCCTTCTCTATGATGATGCACAGGCCGATGTGCGCAATCAGGCGGAGGAAAATACCATGCGACAGGCAATCAATAACTACTTTGATGCCTTCAACGAAACCGATAAATCCATGTGCCTGCTCTGCGATGACAACCGCCTGTACCGGTTTTTGCTGTTTGACATTCCGGAGCTTTCGCTGCTTGGTGAAGTATTTGTATCCGATGCGCTGGAAAAACTGAAGGTGCGGCCGATGCCGGCTGTAAGCGTAGGGCTCCGGCTAGATGGCCTCATGCTGCATATGTCCCTTTCCTCTGCGGACATGGATATGAATGAGCTTACAGAACTTTTGTCTGCGTACAACCGCAAAAAAAATTTCCATCGTCTCAAAAACGGTTCCTTCATTACCATGGATCCTGCTCAGGCCGACGCCTGGGCAACGCTTTCTGAGACCTGGCTTCAATATGGGAAAAAGCATCCGGAGGATATCTCTGTACCCATGTTCCGTGCCCTGTATCTGGACGAGATGCTGAAAAACCGTGACCATATCCAGGTGGATGCGAACCGCCGCTATCGCCAGCTGATCCTAAATATGGATCTGGCAAACGATACCGAGGATCCTGTTCCGGACTCCTTAAGGCCGCTCTTACGTCCTTACCAGGTGAATGGCTATCATTGGATCCGTACCTTAAAGCAATGCGGCTTCGGCGGAATTTTAGCCGATGATATGGGACTTGGCAAAACCTTGCAGGCGCTGACCTTTTTGCTGTCCGAAAAGGAGGCAGGAAAGAGAGGGGATGAACTGCGTACCCTGATTATTACTCCGGCTTCTCTGGTTTATAACTGGGAAAAAGAAATCAGCCGCTTTACTCCGGACTTACGCTGCAAGGTGATCAGCGGCTCTGTTTCGGAAAGAAAAGAATTGCTTGCCCAGGCTTCCGGTGAAGATCCGGCAATGGATGCGGATGTCTGGATCACCTCCTATGACCTGCTGAAACGGGATATCGTGGGGTATGAAAATCTGACCTTTGCAAACCAGATCATTGATGAGGCACAGTATATCAAGAATCATAACACGCAGGCATCCAAAACTGTTCGGCTCATACACAGTGGATTCCGACTGGCGCTCACGGGAACTCCGATCGAGAATCGCCTGAGTGAATTATGGAGTATCTTTGATTTCCTGATGCCGGGATTTCTTCTTGGATATCAGGGCTTTCGCGAAACCTACGAAGAAGCAGTCGTTCGTGGTACTGACTCAGAGGCAACCGAACGTCTCCGTACCCTGGTGCATCCCTTTATCCTGCGCCGCCTGAAACGGGATGTGCTGTTAGAACTTCCGGACAAGCTGGAAAAATCCATCTCGGTACACCTCGAAGGCGAGCAGCGAAAGCTGTATGATGCCTACGCCCAGAGGCTGCGCATGTTTCTTGCCAAACAGTCTCCGGATGAATTTCGTCAGAATAAGCTGGAGCTCTTGCGCGAACTGACACGCCTGCGTCAGCTGTGCTGTGGCCCATCCTTGTTTTTGGAAAACTATAAGGGAGAAAATGCAAAGCTGGACACCTGTATGGAGCTGGTCAAACAGGCTATTGACGGCGGACACAAGCTGCTTTTGTTTTCCCAGTTTACCAGTGTGTTAGATGAGGTGGAAAAAGCGCTTAAGAAAGAGCATATCAAAAATCTCCGCATTGACGGAAGTGTATCCAAAGAGGAACGCATGCGCCGGGTAGAGGCCTTTAACCAGGGCGATATCCCTGTTTTCTGTATTTCCCTAAAGGCCGGAGGAACCGGACTGAACCTGACTGCGGCAGATATCGTGATCCATTTTGATCCATGGTGGAATGTCGCCGCACAAAATCAGGCTACCGACCGCGCTCACCGGATCGGTCAGAAAAACACCGTCATGGTCTATGAATTGATCGCAGAAAATACCATCGAGGAACAGATCCAGAATCTTCAGAAGAGCAAACAGGATCTGGCGGAGGAAATCCTGTCCGGTGATGGCATCAGCAGTATCCTGATCGACCGGGATGAGATTTTGAAACTGTTATAAAATAAAATAGCATTATTGCAACCATCCTGAGCAGACGAGAGGAAAAGACCTTTCGTCTGTTCTTTTGATTCATAGGAAATTGCGCCATATGAATCAAAAACGCTCCGCGGGATGCGCACTCGGCGCAAGGGTGGATGGTTGCTGAAGCAACCGCGCCTCGGCGCGAGAATCCGGCAAGCCGGATTCTTTTTATATAAACGTAACACCATACAGCTTTTTGCGATTGCAAAAGTTGTATTCTGTCCGCAAAGAGTCTGTTAAAAAAACAACGCATAATTTGGCAATGATAGACAAAAAACGGCGGTTTCTGGTGATAAAAAATGATGGAACATGTATAATGATGATAAAAAAGATCGAAAAATGCAGTAGATTTTATATCAAATTACACAGTAAAAAATACAACTTAAAAAAAGAAATACCTTGTATTTTATTGCGATATTAGTGGCTCAACCATATAATAAGGGCATGATAGTTGTTCAAAACAATCAAAACATGTTGGGAGGAATCAAAATGAAGAAAGTCTTCAAAAAAGCAACAGCAACAGTGACTGCAGCAGCAATGCTGGCAAGCCTGACTGCATGCGGCGGCGGTGCTGCATCCAGTTCTACCACAGCAGCTCCGGCAGCTGACACAAAGGCAGAGGGCGGCGCTGAGTCTACCGAGGCAGCAGCTTCCGGTATTGACAACAAGGACATCAAGATCGGTGTTTCCATCTGGTCTTCTACCGACGTTCTTGGTTCCCAGTGCAAACTGATCCTGGATGAGGCTGCAAAAGCTCTTGGGGTACAGGTTCAGTATGTTGACCAGGGACACGTATCTGAGAAGGTTACCGCTTCTGTTGAGCAGCTGGCAGCAGCAGGATGCCAGGGTATCATCATCTGTAACGCATCTGATACCGAGATGACTTCTGCAATCAAGACTGCAAATGACAACAAGATCTATCTGGCACAGTTCTTCCGTGTAATCAGCAAGGACAACAGTGCTGATATCTATGAGATGGCAACCCAGTCTCCGTACTACATCGGTGCAGTTCATGAGAACGAGCCGGAGAATGGTGAGAAACTGGTTCAGATCCTTTTAGACAAGGGTGACAGAAACATCGGTCTGATCGGCTGGGAGCAGGGTGATGCTACCTGGTTAGGCAGATGGGAAGGCTACAAAGCAGGCGTTGAGAACTGGAACAAAGAGCATCCGGATGATCAGGCTAAGCTTTCTGAGCCGCAGTACGCAGGTACTTCTTCTGAGGGCGGTTCCAAGGCAGCAGAGGCTCTGATGTCTGCAGATCCGACACTGGATGCATTGATCCCGGCAGGCGGCGGTGGTGACCCGCTTCAGGGCGCTATCGCAGCAGTTGAGCGTGCAGGTAAGGTTCAGGATATCGACATCGTTTCTACCGACTTCCTTCCGGATCTTGGCGAGAGACTTGAGAACGGTTCCATGGCAGGTGAGTCCGGCGGACATTACTGTGATCCGCTTATCGCATTCATGATGGTTTACAATGCAATCAAGGGTAACTACACCGGATTCGAAGGCAACTTCGAGGATGTTCCGTTCCCGTATTTGTATGTATCTTCCGCAGATGACTACAAAGATTACGAGAAGTACTTCGTAGATCAGCTTCCTTACACCGATGAAGAGCTGGTTGAGATGTCTGAACTGGATCTTGCAGGTCTGAAAGAAGCAGCTTCCAAGATCTCCATCGAGGATGCAGCAGCAAGAGCTGGCAAATAAAATAGGTTAGGCTGAGCAGCTTGAGACGGCCGGTATCGCGCGGCGATGCCGGCCGTTATGTCTTAGTATGAAATGAAAACGAGGTAAAGAATATGGGTACTCCTGTTGTTGACACACCCGGAAAGAAGAAACTTTCGGGAACCGCGAAAGGTTATCTGATCCTGTTTGGACTGGTAGCACTTTCCTGGCTGATCTTTAAGATCCTCACACCTAGCAACTTTGGTTCACCGGCCAACATGCTGAGCTACTTCCAGGCCAGCCTGATCGCGACGGTCGGTGCGGTCGGTTTCTATTTCGTTATGGTAATGGGAATGTTCGACTTCTCCATCGGTGCGAACATTATGCTTTCTGCAATCGTGGGTTGTGTATTTGCATCCAAATTCGGCATGGGTTATGCAGGCCTCATTATCGGAAGCCTCGTGACCGGTTCCATTGTAGGTTTGTTGAACGGTGTTTTCTATGTAAAACTTCACATCCCATCCATGATCGTAACCACGGGTCTTGCACTGATCTATGAGTCTATTGCAAACTACATTGCAGGCGGCGTTGAGCAGACTCTTCCGTCTAATCTGCGTGCCTTCGGTCAGATGCCGGGCAACATCATCCTGGCACTGTTAGCCTGTGTAGTGGCTTATATCTTCTTAAACTATACGAAGATCGGTACTTACACCTATGCAATCGGCAGCAACGAATTTGTAGCTAAGAATATGGGTATCAATGTTGACAAATACAAGGTTCTGGCTTTCATCTTAAGCGGTGCCTTCCTTGGCATCATGGCAGTTTTGACCATCAGCTATGGTTCTTCCATGGTAGCAGTAACAGGCATGGCATCCATGAGCCGTAACTTCGTTCCGACCATGGGCTGCTTCTTCGGACTGGCATTTAAGAAATACGGTATGCCGTTACAGGCTATCGTAATCGGTGAATTTGTTATTAATATTATCTTCTTTGGTTTCATTGCTATGGGTGCGCCGACCGCGATCCAGGATGTCATCACAGGCCTTGCGCTGCTGATCATCATCACGGTAACCACGAAAGTAACCAAAGGCGAGATCGTCAAGTAGACCATAGGGAGGAAATGCAATGAGCGAAGTAAGGTTAGAGGTAAAAAATCTTTGCAAGTCCTTCGGTATCACGAAGGCGGTTCAGAATGTTTCATTTAACGTAAATAAAGGCGAGGTACACGCACTGATCGGTGAGAATGGTTCCGGTAAATCAACTCTGACCAACATGCTGACCGGTATCTACAGTATCGGAAGCGGTACCTTCGTGCTGGATGGAAAAGAGATCCATCCGAAAAATCAGGTAGAGGCAAACAATGAAGGCGTTTCCATCATCGTGCAGGAGCTTGGTACCCTGTCCGGCCTGACTGTGGCAGAGAATATCTTCCTTGGCCACGAGGATCAGTTCGTACACATGGGCATCAAAAATACCAATGCCATGAACAAGATGGCAACGGATCTTTTAAAGAAATACGGCTTTGAGCGCATCAAGGCAGCCGATATCATTGATGAATACAATTTTGAGGATCGTAAGCTGATCGAGATCGTAAAGGCAACCTACTTTGATCCGAAGATCGTAGTTATCGACGAGACCACCACCGCACTTTCTCAGGAAGGACGTGAAGAGCTTTATAAGCACATGAACCGGATCCGTGAGAGCGGCAACTCCATCATCTTCATTTCCCATGACCTTCCGGAGGTGCTGGATAAATCCGATACCATCACCATCATGCGTGACGGTGTTTATATCGATACCGTAAAGAGCAAGGATGTAACAGAGGATGATCTGAAGCGTCTGATGGTTGGCCGTGAGGTGACCGGTGATTACTATCGCTCCGATTATGGCGAAAAGGTTTCCGATGAAGTGGTTCTTTCTGTAAAGAATGTATCTGTTCCGGGTCTGATCCACGATGTAAGCTTTGATCTGCATAAGGGCGAGATCCTTGGCTTCGGCGGTTTGTCCGAGTCCGGTATGCATGAGATCGGAAAAGCCATTTTCGGTGCTTCCTACGACCGTACCGGTACTGTGGAGCTTGCAGACGGAACCCAGATCAATGACATCCCGACTGCGATCAAACACAGCATCGCTTACACCTCGAAGGACCGTGATAACGAGTCGGTTGTATTAAACCAGAGTATCGGTGACAACATCTGTCTGCCGTCCTTAGACAGCCTGGCGGGCAAGTCTCATCTGCTGAGTGATAAGAAGTTAAAGGAATTCGCCAATAAGTTTGCAAAGCAGATGTCAGTTAAGATGGTCAACGTAGATCAGTTTGTATCCGATCTTTCCGGAGGCAACAAGCAGAAGGTTGTTCTGGCAAGATGGATCGGCAAGGACTCCGATATCGTTGTATTGGACAGCCCGACCCGTGGTATCGATATCAAGGTAAAACAGGATATCTACCAGCTGATGAACCAGATGAGAAAGAACGGCAAGTCCATCATCATGATCTCCGAGGAGCTGATGGAACTCATTGGTATGTGCGACCGCATCATTATCATGAAGGATGGCAAGACCAGTGGTGAACTGGAGCGTAATGAGGCTCTCGATGAGAACAGCCTGATTACGATGATGGTATAAGGAGGCAGCAATGGAGAATCAAGTTAAGACAAACACAGACCAGAAAGAGCAGCAGCTCAAAAAATTATCAAAAATGTCGATGATCCGTTCCCTTCTTCCGATTGCGGGACTGATCGTTATTTTCTTACTATTTAACGTACTTACAAATTTCAGAATGGTCGGAAACCTTCCGCTTGTTCTGTCACAGGTATATGTGACCATGATTGCGGCAACCGGCGTATTCTTCATCATGACCATGGGCGGTCTGGATTTCTCCCAGGGCTCCATCCTGGGCATCGCATCCATCGTAGTATGTATGCTTTCCAAGACCAGCATCCCGCTTGCTATCGTGGGCGGCATCGCAGCAGGCGCAGCGATCGGAGCGATCAACGCATACTTCTATGTATACCGTAAGATCAAATCCTTCATTGTTACGATCTGTACCATGTTCCTGTTCCGCGGCTTTATCAAGTACCTGACCACCAATGCACCGGTAGCAGGATCTGCAAAGCTGATCAACTTCGACAGCACGGAGTTGAAGGTTGCCTGCACGGCAGTAGTTCTGATCATTGGTTTTATACTTTTCCGTTTCACAAAGTTTGGTACCTATTTAAAAGCAATCGGTGCCGGCGAGAAGGCAGCAATGTTCTCCGGTATCCGTACTGACCGCATGAAATTCTGGATTTACGTATTAGCAGGAGCAATTACCGGATTTGCAGCATTTATCAACGTTATTAAAGTCGGCTCTGTTACTTCCTCCGGAGGTAACCAGTTAGAGACCCAGATCCTGATCGCCCTCGTACTTGGCGGAATGCCGATCTCCGGTGGTGCAAAGGTTCGTTTCGAGAACATCATCGTAGGCTCTCTGCTTTATATCGTATTAAACAGCGGACTGACCATGATGGGCTTCTCTACACAGCTCATGCAGCTGATCCAGGGTGTTGTATTCCTGGTATTCGTGGCAGTATTCGCAGATCGTCAGTCTCTGCAGGTTATCAAATAACGTAACTGCATGAACTGTAACGACTTATTTGCTGCAGCTTTTGCGGCAAAATGACAGCGGAGGTTGAACAATATGCCCAGAACAGAAAAAACTCAGAATCAGGAGAATCTGAAATATCAGAAGCTTTATAACTGGGGACGTACCGTGATCACCAGCGGAGTGATCAAGAATCATGACAAATTTCCGTCAGAGCATATTCTTCAGAAAAAGTTCGGTTATTCCAGACAGACGGTGCGCAATGCGCTGGATCGTCTGGAAAAGGACGGACTGATCGTCCGGGTCAAGGGAAGCGGCACCTATGTTTCGTATGAAAGCAGTGCCGCAGACGGAGAACGTCCCCATGTGGGACTGATCCTAAGTTATTTTTCAGATTATCTGTTCCCGCAGGTTTATGCAGGAATCGAGTCGGTGCTTCGGGAAAAAGGCTATGAGATCGATGTGGCCGTGACCCGAAATCGGCTCAATGACGAAGAAATGTACTTAAAAGGATTTTTAAAGCGAAATGTAGCAGGGCTCATCATTGAAGGAACCCGGTCTACATTTCCGAATCCGAACCTTCGTCTGTATAAGGAAGTGCGTAAGCAGAATATCCCGACTCTGTTCATACATAACCACTATCCGAATGAAGTGTTCGACAGTGTGGAGATGTCAGATGCACGAGCCGGATATGAACTGACTCGGATCCTGATCCAGAACGGACACCGCCGGATCGGAGGGATCTTTAAGTATGATGACAGACAGGGCATTGAGCGCTACACGGGCTTTATCGAATGTCTGTCAGATTACGGAGTCAAATTCGATGATGACTGTATCCGGTGGTATTCGACCAAGGATATGGAGGAAAAACTCAGCAGAAAAGGTCTTCAGCGAATGTACCGCAGAACAAAGGACTGCACGGCCATGATTCTTTATAATGATGAGGTGGCTGGATTTTATACAGAATTTTTGAAAGAGCGCGGACTCCGTGTGCCGGAGGATATCTCTCTGGTATCCTTTGATGATGCGGGACCGGAGCAGGAGGCAGAACTGAAAATCCTATCCGCGATCCATCCGAAATACAATCTTGGACGTATCACAGCCCGAAACCTCCTTCGCATGATGGAGGATACGGATTGGCAGAACAAGAACTATGCACACCGGTTTCCGGTGGCACTCAATAATGGAAACTCAGTTCGTGATATAAGATGAACGTTTACATTTATCAAGGAGGTAGATTGACATGAAGAAGTTATATTTTGCAGTAGGCTCCCAGGATCTTTACGGAGATGAGTGTTTAAAGCAGGTGGCTGAGGACAGCCGCCAGATGGCAGAGTTTTTAAATGAAAAATTAAACGGCGTGGCTGAGGTTGAGCTGGTTCCGACCATAATCAATTCGGAAAGCTGCATCAAAACCATGCGTCAGGCATCTTGCGATGATGACTGCATCGGTGTGATCACCTGGATGCATACCTTTTCACCGGCCAAGATGTGGATCAAAGGTCTTCAGGAGCTGAGAAAACCGCTCTTACACCTGCATACTCAGGCAAATGAGAAGCTTCCGTATGACAGCATTGACATGGACTTCATGAACTTAAACCAGTCCGCGCACGGTGATCGTGAGTACGGCTTCATCGTAGCAAGACTGGGTATCCCGCACGAGGTAGTGGCAGGATATTACAAACATGATGATGTGATTGCTAAGATCCGTCAGTTTGCAGAGGTAGCAAAGGCAATTTCCTACTCCAAATCCTTAAAGGTAGCTTCCTTCGGAAACAACATGCGTGAAGTAGCCGTAACCGATGGTGACCGCGTAGAGAGCCAGATCAAATACGGCTGGGAGTGCAACTACTTTGCTCTGGGTGATGTTGTTGCAACCATCAATGCAGTGACCGAGGAAGAGGTTGATGCAAAGATGAAGGAGTACACCGACAAGTACACCATGAAGACCGATCGTATCGATTCCGTTCGTGAGCAGGCAAAATATGAGGTTGGCCTGGAGAAGTTCTTGGCAGCCAACGGAATCGGCGCTTTCGCAGATACCTTCCAGGATCTGCACGGTTTAAAACAGCTTCCGGGTATCGCTGCTCAGAATCTGATGGCAAAGGGAATCGGCTTTGGACCGGAGGGAGATTACAAGATCTCTGCTTTATCTGCAGTGCTCATGAAAATGTCTGAGGGCAGAGAAGGCGCTACCGGCTTTATCGAGGATTATACCTATGATCTGACTCCTGGTCAGGAGCTGGAGCTGGCATCCCATATGCTAGAGGTTCCGCCGGCATTTGCAGCAACCAAGCCGGAGATCGATGTACTGCCGCTTGGTATCGGCGGTAAGGAGGATCCGGCAAGACTGATCTTCGACGGTGTGACCGGTGACGGCATCCAGGTAACCATGGTAGACATGGGCGATCACTTCCGTCTGATCTGTGCAGACATCGAGCTGGTAAAACAGCCGAAACCGATGCCGAACCTTCCGGTAGCAAGAATCATGTATCGTCACAAACCGAACTTCCAGATCGGTACCGCAGCATGGTGCTATGCAGGCGGCGCTCATCACTCCGTAGTTTCCACGGCTTTGACCAGAGACGATATTGCAATGTTTGCACGCCTGACCGGAACCGAGCTGATCACCATCGGCGAGGACACCACAGAGGCAGATTTACAGAAATTCTTTATGTAATAAAAAAGGCAGGTGCCTTGCGAAAATTTTCGCAAGGCACCTGCCTTTTTTACCTTTTTTATTTCTTCATTTTTTGATCCATCAGCCAGCTTGTGAAGTAGGACTGGATCACATCAAAGGGGGCATTCCCTATATTTAGAAGAAAAGTGTGAAACTGCGCGGCATCAAAGGAATCTCCCAATTCTGATTCGGCAGTTTTTCTCATATTGCGGATCTCCAAGGAGCCGACATAGTAGGAAAGATAGTTGCCGGGATTGTCGATCATGGTTTCATACATGGAGTCGACAATGGAGTCCGGATCACTGAAATAGGAAGCAAGATATTTCCGAACATCCTCCCGCTCCCAGCCCAGATAATGGATGGCCATATCCAGGTAGGCATGGATGCCGAGGGTGGCCTTTGAGTTGGCCTCTAAGAGCTCGCCAAGCAGCGGATCAAGGCCGTTGTCCAGTCGGTAGGAGAGGGCTTCCACATAAGCAGCCCATCCCTCGCCAAAGCCCGGAAAGCTTAAGATCTTTCGCAGATTAGAGTCACAGTGGGTATGAAACCATACCGTCTGGTACAGGTGTCCCGGATAACCCTCATGAGCAAGGGTGCTATACAGGGGCTGGTCGGCATAACGATCATTTCTGTTGATATAGATGATATTCTGGGAGCTGTCATCGATCGGCGAGGTGAAATAAAAAGCCGGGCTTAAGGAAAGCTCCAATGCTTTCGGAACATTCTTTAAGGTATAGCTGCATTCTGCAAGCTGCGGGAAATCGGTTGCAGTCTTCTCCTTGAGTTCCTCCATGATGGCAGAGGGATCCGTCTGGCGGTAATGGTAGTCCTGAAGCATCGATTCCAGCTCTGGATGTTCGGACAGGAGCCTGGAGGTGATCTGCAGATTTTCGGAAATTTCCTGCTCTGCTGCAGTCATCAGCTCATCGATGGAATGATAGGAGGTTCCGGTTTTTGTGTATACAAGATATTTATAGTAAGCTTTTCCGTCCGGATATCCGCACAGCCCCCTTTCGTTGGTGCCGGTTCCTTTCAGCTTTTCCAGCCCGTCGATCAGAAGCTTATAGGCCGGAGTGAAATGTTCTTCCAGAGCGGCTTCATTTCGTGCACAAAGGCTTTTTCGTTCTTCGTCAGTCAGATCCGGGAGTGCGTTTAACCGTTCCTTGAAGGAGTCGATTAAAAAGTTGTCGCCCGGGACAAGAAGATAGTTTTTGCAGGATTCGATCACATGCTCCAGAGAGGTATCACTCATCATCAGTCCGGCATCAGCCTTTTGCTGCTCAAAGGAAAGAATCTGGCTGTAGAAGGTATCGACATATTCCAGAATACTCAGGTAATCCTCCACATCCTGACGTGTATAAAATGTGTACTCACACAGCAGCATGGGAAGCTGCGCCTGGGTGCCGACCGTGGGAGATAAGGGCTGATTGTACAGCTCCAGCCCGTTTCCTTTTTTTTCAAGATCGATCAGACTTTCCAGGACGCGGAAGGTGAGTTTTTGGTCGTTGGTCAGCAGAGCGGTCTGAAAACCGGCAAGCTCGGTTTCCAGTTTTTCCAGATCTTTTTCGGTCAGTTGAAGGCTTTCCAGGGAGATGGGAGAAATCAGGGCGTCGGTTTTGGTGATACCGCAGTCTTCCGGTTTTTTCAGAAGGAAATGCAGCTCCAGCCTGGACGCAGAAATTTTGTCGGAAAACAGGTTGTCTTCCAGTTTTGCAAAGCGCTGCTGCTCACTTAAACTGTCTTCAGGATGCAGCTCTGGTGAAGCTTTGCCGTCTTCCTCATAAGGGGCAGCAGTCGTAGGCTGCGTCGTATGGGAAGCGGGAGCACAGGCGCTGAGAAAAACAGCACAGAGCACAGCAACCGGAAAGCGTGTTCTTTTACGCATGAAACCTACCTCCAAAATAATCTTAGGTGTTCTTTATTATATAGTATAAGGGTTAAAACTGCAATGCGTGGCTGATTTGAATGAGAAAAGTTGCGTATTGGAGAAAAAGTTGGTAAAATCCAGATGTAAAGTAATGATAAAACACAAAAGGAAAATAAAATGGAAATCAGGAAAATGATGACCGAAGCAGGAGCTGGAGACAGGTTCACTCGGCGGATGTTTTGCCAACTATGGATTCCTGCCATGTTCTCGTCCTTTGGCTGGGCATTCAGCGACATGGCAGACGCTGTGGTGGTCGGCCAGCGGCTCGGCACGGTAGGACTTGCTGCCATTGGTCTGATCCTTCCGGTCTACATGATCAACTGCATGGTGGCACATGGGCTGGGACTTGGCGGGTCAGTGCGCTATTCGCGTCTTTTGGGGCAGGGGAATACCAAAGAAGCAGTGGAAAGCTTCCATGGTGTGATTGCTCTGGCGCTGCTCCTGAGCGCAGCTACGGCCATACTCGGCGAGGCGTTTTTACAGCCGCTTTTGGCATTGCTCGGAATAAGGCCGACGGATG
Source organism: uncultured Selenomonadales bacterium (assembly GCA_963589345.1). Lineage (GTDB taxonomy): Bacteria > Bacillota > Clostridia > Lachnospirales > Lachnospiraceae > Brotaphodocola. Next base: position 26,053 of record CAVALB010000017.1, read on the forward strand.
GAGCATTGTATACGGCTACAAGAGCCTATCTGCAGATTCTCGTGGCGGCCACGCCGCTTTTTTATTTGTCAAATATTTTTAACTACTATCTGCGCAACGACGGCAGCCAGCGTTTGGCCGGTATCGGCTCAGTGGTAGGAAATATCAGCGATATCGCGCTGAATATCCTGCTGGTGCTGGTATTGGGCTTGGGAACACGAGGGGCGGCGCTATCAACCGCACTGGGTCAGATCATCACGATCTGTATCTACCTGCCGGGATTTTTTGGCAGACAGCATACCCTGCATTTTGCGATGCCGCGGTGGAAAGAGCTGAAAAATGCCGCAGCCGCGCTCCTTTCCGGCCTTGCAACTTCTGTGCAGTATCTCTATCAGATGATATTCTTTCTCATCTGCAACAACCTGCTTTTGCGCCTGGGCGGAGAGACGGCGGTGGCCGTGTTTGACGTGATACAAAACACATCCTATCTGCTGCTTTATCTGTTTGAAGGAACCGGACGTGCCATGCAGCCTGTTTTGTCGACCTATCAGGGGGAACATAATGAACAGGGAAAAACCAATGTGGTGCGGCTTGGATTCTTTAGCGGTCTGTGTGTCGGAGGCGCACTGATCCTTTTTGTAGAGCTGTGGCCGAGAGGCCTTTGTCTGCTCTTTGGCACAGCGGGATCTCCTTCGGAGGCGCTGGCTGTGCTGGCACTTCGCCTGTATGGAGCGGCAGCGTTATTTGCCGGAATCAACATATTACTGTGCAGCTATTATCAGGCCTGCGAAAATGAGAAGCCATCCTTTCTTCTGGAGACGCTTCGGGGAGCGATACTGCTGATCCCACTGACATTTTTATGTTATCACTTCGGGCTGACCTATTTCTGGCTTTTATTTCTCCTGACGGAGGCCGGTGCACTGGCGGTATTTTTGCTGGTGGGACTTGGCGGTCGTTATAAGAAGGCGGAAATTGCCAAGGAGCGTATCTTTCAGCGCATAATCCTGAGCAACGCCAAGGATGTGGTGGATGTGAGCCGCGAGCTGGAGGCCTTTTGTGAACGCTGGGGTGCCGATGCAAAGCAGCAGATGTTTGCGACCATGACGGTGGAAGAGATTGGCATGGCGGTTTTGCAGCACGGCTTTCAGGGACGAACGGATGGTTATATTCAGATCACTGCGATCATGAATGAGGACGGACTATTAGAGCTGCACCTGCGCGATGATGCCACCCGCTTTGATCCCTTCGCCATGAATACGCAAAAGGCCAGTGCAGACGGAAATTTTGATATGGACAGCATGGGGGTATTGGTGATAAAACAGAGTGCAAAGGAGTTTTCTTATCGACGGTATCAGGGCTTTAATACGTTGGTGATCAAGATATGATGAGATGTAAGACAGATCTTTTGGACAGGTTGGTGGCTGTATGAAGGTGGTTTATTTTGGAACGGATGTTTTTCTTTCCTGCTTTGAGTACTTCTTAAGAGAGCATGAGGTACTGGCACTCTATACGTACCACAATGATGAGGATTATTTTACGGAGCATGCCATTGTAAAAAGAGCCGAAGCGTGCGGTGTTCCGATCCATTACGAGGCGATCTCTCAGGAAGAGATCCTGCGCCTTTTTAACAGGGAAGGCTGCGGCCTCTTGTTTTCGGCAGAGTATGACCGGCGGATCCCGGTACCGGAGGATCTGCCTTCTTTTCGAGGCATCAATGTCCACAGCTCCATGCTGCCGCAGGGACGAAGCTATTATCCCATTGAAGCAGCAATGGAGAGAGGTCTGGCGCGCTCCGGAGTGACCCTGCACAAGCTGGCACCTTGTCTTGACCAGGGCGATATCCTTGCTCAGAGAATCGTAGAAAATTTGCCGGAGAAGGACAGCATTGATGTCTATCTTTCCTGCGCCGCATATGCCAGAGAGATGACAAAAGAGATCATGCAGGATCTGGAGGGATATTGGAAACGGGCAATGGTGCAAAAGGAAAAGCTTCCTTACTGGAAACGTCCGGATGACGAACATCTGACACTGGCGCATACTATGACAGGTGCGCAGGCCAGGGAGGTGTTTCGAAAATATAACAGCATGACTCAGGTGCAGCTGGCCGATGCCTGGTATTATGTGACAGGCATGGATGTCGGCACCGTGATACCGGAGGAGGGCGAACAATGGATTTCGCCGGTACGCCTGCTTTACCTGGTGCAGGATGGACATTTGCGTTTGGATGTTAGGAAAAAGGAGGGAGAAGAATGAAACCAAGAAAAAAACGGCATTTACAGGCCAAATTGATCCTTGGACTTGTGGTTATGGCGATGGCACTTCTGGCCGTGCTGACACCGGCCATCGGCCAGTTATACCGCCTATGGATGGAAGAGCATTATTCCAAGTTTGCTTTTTCCCAGGCTTCCATTGCGGCAGAATATATTGATGGTGACCGCGTGCGGCAATACTACCTTACGGACGAAAAGGACGGTTACTATGAGGCTATCCAAAAATATCTGAGTACGGTAAGAGAAAAGGCAGAGCTGAAATATTTCTATGTTGTAGTCCCGGAGGAGGATCAGATGATCTATATCTGGGATGTCGGAGCGGATGGAGATACCGGAGTATGTGACTTGGGGGACGGTGATGACTACTACGGCGGCGGCAAGGAGCTGATGCATGAGGCATTTGCAGTAAATGCAAAGCAGACGACCCTGATCACAGACAATGAGGAATACGGCTATCTGGCCTCAGCTTATGTTGCCATTATGGACAGCAGCGGTCAGCCGGCGGCACTGGCAAGCGTAGATATTTCCATGGATATGATCGACGAACAGATCAACATGTTTCAGAGAACCACGCTGATCATCACACTGCTGGTACTGGCTCTCTCTATTTTTGCTTTTTACTTTTATGTTCGAAGGATTCTGATCCGCCCGCTCGGCAAGCTGCACCATGCGGCAATCGGACTGGTGGAGAATAAAATGGCAGGGATGGAGAATTTCAAGGTCGACGTACACACTGGAGACGAGCTGCAGGAATTGGCGGATTCCTTCCAATATATGGTTGCCGAATTAAACGAGTACATCCATAACCTGAGTCGCATCACGGCAGAAAAGGAACGCATCGGAACAGAGTTAGACGTAGCAAGGCACATTCAGGCCTCTATGCTGCCCTGTGTCTTCCCGGCATTTCCGGAGCGGCATGAGTTTGATATCTACGCTTCCATGACTCCGGCTAAGGAGGTAGGCGGTGATTTCTATGATTTCTTCCTGGTAGATGATGACCATCTGGCGCTTGTGATGGCGGATGTATCCGGCAAGGGCGTTCCGGCTGCCCTGTTCATGATGATTTCCAAGACGCTCATTAAATCGGCGGCACAGAGCGGTCTTTCTCCGAAGGCAGCATTGGAAAAGGTGAATAACCAATTGTGCGAAAACAACGATGCCGAGATGTTTGTCACCGTATGGCTGGGAATTCTGGAAATGTCCACGGGCAAGCTGAGATGTGCAAATGCAGGTCATGAGTATCCCGCAATCATGCGCAAGGGCGGTGATTTTGAACTTCTGAAAGATCGCCACGGCTTTGTTCTGGCAGGAATGGAAAACTCACGCTACAGTGAGTATGAGATCGAAGTGCATGTGGGTGATCGTTTGTTTGTTTATACGGATGGTGTGCCGGAGGCTACGGATGCAAACGAGAACCTTTATGGCACAGACCGGATGCTTGAGGCACTCAATGAAGCGAAGGGGCTTCCTTGCAGAAAGCTTCTGGAGGTTGTGCATGAGAGCGTGAACCGGTTCGTGGGACAGGCCGATCAGTTTGATGATATGACCATGCTGTGCATTGAAATCAAAGAGAAGACCCTGGAAATGAAGAAAATGAACCTGTCGCCATTTATGGGATCTTTACCTGCAGCTATGGACTTTTTCCGGGAGCAGATGGGAGAGGCAAATGTTTCTGCAAAATTGCGTTCTCAGGTGAATGTGGCAGTCGATGAGGTGTTTTCCAATATTGCACGGCACAGCGGAGCAACGGTGGTGACGCTGGGCTGTCGGATCACGGAGGATGAGATCGAACTGCGGTTTTCCGATAACGGACGTCCTTATGATCCCACGGAAACGCCGGATCCCGATACAAGCCTTTCTGCGGCAGACCGCAAGATTGGCGGACTTGGAATATTCATGGTCAAAAAAACGATGGATGAGCTGCATTATGAGTATATGGATGGGCTGAACATCCTGACGCTGATTAAGAAACGGTAGTGTTTTTTTTGACTTTATGATATAGTTGAATTTATGGGCGCATAAAAGTTGGCGCAGTTGATACGCCGGAGGTATAAGAGGAACGTCACATTTGACGAACAGATCCGGCAGTGAAAGTTTAGGAGGAATTTGGCTCATGTGTCAGAATGAAAATTGTAATTGCAAGAAACCGTATTATATTACCACCGCGATCGCCTATACATCCGGTAAACCGCATATCGGCAATACCTACGAGATCGTACTGGCAGACAGCATCGCGCGTTTTAAGAGAGAGCAGGGCTACGACGTTCGCTTCCAGACCGGTACCGACGAGCACGGACAGAAGATCGAATTAAAAGCAGAGGCAGCAGGCATCACGCCAAAGCAGTTCGTCGATGATGTGGCCGGTCAGATCAAGACCATCTGGGATCTGATGAACACCTCCTATGACAAATTTATCCGCACCACCGATGCTGATCACGAGGCTCAGGTGCAGAAAATCTTCAAGAAGCTTTATGATCAGGGAGATATCTACAAGGGCTACTATGAGGGTCTTTACTGTACTCCGTGTGAGTCCTTCTTTACCGAGTCTCAGCTGGTAGACGGCAAGTGCCCGGACTGCGGCCGTGAGGTACAGCCTGCAAAGGAAGAGGCATACTTCTTTAAAATGAGCAAGTATGCAGACCGTCTGATCGCATATATCAACGAGCATCCGGAATTCATCCAGCCGGTATCCAGAAAGAATGAGATGATGAACAACTTCCTGCTTCCGGGTCTGCAGGATCTGTGTGTATCCAGAACCTCCTTTACCTGGGGCATTCCAGTTTCCTTTGATCCGAAGCACGTGACCTATGTATGGCTGGATGCACTGACCAACTACATCACCGGTCTTGGTTATGACTGTGACGGCAATCACGGAGAACTGTTCAAAAAGTACTGGCCGGCAGATCTGCATCTGATCGGTAAGGATATCATCCGCTTCCATACCATTTACTGGCCGATCTTTCTGATGGCGCTGGATCTTCCGCTTCCGAAGCAGGTATTCGGTCATCCGTGGCTGCTGCAGGGAGACGGCAAGATGAGTAAATCCAAGGGAAATGTTCTCTATGCGGACACCCTGGTGGATTTCTTCGGTGTGGATGCAGTCCGTTACTTCGTTCTGCATGAGATGCCGTTTGAGAATGATGGCGTGATCTCCTGGGAACTGATGGTTGAGCGCATGAACTCTGATCTTGCAAACATCCTCGGAAACCTGGTAAATCGTACCATTTCCATGTCCAACAAGTACTTTGGCGGCGAAGTGAGAAACTGTGGCGTTTTGGCTGAAGTAGATGAGGACTTAAAGAATGTCGTTCTGGCATCCGTAAAGAAGGCAGAGAGCAAGATGAATGAGCTTCGCGTGGCAGATGCCATCACCGAGATCTTCAACATCTTCCGCCGCTGCAACAAATATATTGACGAGACCATGCCGTGGGCATTGGCAAAGGATGAGGCACAGAAGGATCGTCTGGCAACCGTTCTCTACAATCTTGTAGAGGCCATCACCATCGGCGCCTCCTTGTTGGAGTCCTTTATGCCGGATACCTCAAAGAAGATCCTTACACAGCTTCATGCGGATAAGCGTGCCCTTTCCGAGATGGATCGGTTCGGTCTGTATCCGTCCGGTGAGCATGTAACCGATGCACCGGAAATCCTGTTTGCAAGAATGGATCTGAAGGAAGTCATGGAAAAGGTAGAGGCTATGCGCGCCGCAGAGAAGGCAGCACAGCCGGAAGCCGAAGAGGTGAAGGAAGAAGAGCCGGTGATCGATATCGAGCCGAAGGCCGAGATCGAGTATGACGATTTTGCAAAGCTTCAGTTCCAGGTTGGAGAGATCATTGCCTGCGAGGCAGTCAAGAAGTCCAAAAAGCTTCTTTGTTCCCAGGTTAAGATCGGCAGTCAGGTAAAACAGATCGTCAGCGGTATCAAGGCACATTATTCACCGGAAGAGATGGTGGGCAAGAAGGTTATGGTTGTTGTAAACTTGAAGCCTGCAAAGTTAGCCGGAGTGCTGTCCGAGGGTATGCTCCTTTGTGCAGAGGATGCAGACGGCAACCTGTCTTTGATGGTACCGGAAAAGAAAATGCCGGCCGGAGCAGAAATCTGCTAAGAAATACCGAAATAAGAGCTTACGGCGGTTGTCTGACCGCTGCAAATGAGGAACAAAGACAGATGTCTGAAAAACAAATCGCAAGACATGGATTAAACGGCAATCAGCTAAAGCTGATTGCCGTTATCAGTATGCTGTGTGATCACGCAGCCATTCGCCTGCTGGCATACGGATGGATCCCGGCACTTCTTGCAGCCGGAGAAAACGAAAAAACCGCAAGCTTAAGCCAGATATTCTGGATTCTTAGATCTGTGGGGCGCGTGGCATTTCCGATTTATGCCTTCCTTCTGACCGAAGGGTTCTGCCACACCAAAAACCGCAAACGTTATGCGCTGCGCCTGGGTCTGTTTGCACTGCTGTCGGAGGTCCCTTTTGACCTTTTAGTATATGGCAAGCTGTGGGATCCTCAGATGCAGAACGTGTTCTTTACCTTGTTTCTCGGTGTGCTGATGCTGACTGCTGTGGACTGGATCGGCAAGAATACGGATGTGGCGATGGTGCAGTACCGGCAGTTTGCGGTCATTGCAGGCTGTGCATTTTTTGCCTGGCTTTTGCGTACGGACTATGATGCAGCAGGGATCATGCTGATCGCATTGCTGTTCTGGTTTCGGCCGGAACCGAAGGTGGCCTGTCTTGCCGGCTTTGTGCTGATGGCAGCAGCAGAAGCCAGACTGATCTATCTGCCTGGACTGGCAGTGAGCTTTTTTCTGATTCGAAGCTATAACGGAAAACGCGGGAGCCGGAAGGGAAAATGGTTTTTTTATCTGGTGTATCCGGTGCATCTGCTAGTGTTCTATGGAATTTCAAGACTGCTGTTTGGATAGCGGTCAAAGCAGGTGCAGTTCGGTGAGGAAATGAACTGTGGCACATTTTTTAAAAAGAGGAGAATACGATGATTTTTGATACCCATGCCCATTATGATGATGAGGCATTTAACGAGGATCGAGATGCGGTCTTAACAAGCCTTGCAGAACACGGCATTGAGGCCGTGGTCAATGTAGGTGCCAGCATCCAGACTACAAAAAATACATTGGAGCTGATGAAAAAGTATCCGTTTGTATACGGAGCGGTAGGGGTGCATCCAAGTGAGACTGCAGAGCTGAATGATCATCTTTTTGACTGGCTTGGCCATGTGGCCGAAGAAAAAAAGGTGGTGGCAATCGGAGAGATCGGCTTGGATTACCATTGGGATGAGCCGGAACCGGAAATCCAGAAGACCTGGTTTGTGCGTCAGCTTGGTTTGGCCAGGGAGAAAAAGCTTCCGGTCATCATCCACAGCCGTGACGCAGCTAAGGATACTCTGGATATTATGAAAGCGGAAAAAGCGGGAGAGATCGGCGGTGTGATCCACTGCTTTTCCTACAGTCTGGAGATGGCCAAGGAGTACCTGAACATGGGCTTCTATCTGGGAATCGGCGGCGTTTTAACCTTTAACAATGCGAAAAAATTAAAAGAGGTGGTAGAATACATGCCCTTAGATCGCATTGTGCTGGAGACCGACTGCCCATACCTTTCTCCGGTGCCGAACCGCGGCAAGCGCAATTCTTCCCTGAACCTGCCCTATGTGGTGGAGGAGATCAGCCGGATCAAGGGAGTGCCTGCACAGAAGATCATAGAGGTGACAAATCGGAATGCAAAGCAGATGTATCAGATTGCATCATTGTAATTAAAAAGCCGATATGATAGGATTTAAGTAAAAACACAAGCAAACATCCGAAACAGGAGAGATTTACAGAATGAGAGAAAAACTTGGCAATCCGAAGAATACCATCGAGGTGATCCAGAAATATCAGTTTGCCTTCCAGAAGAAATTTGGACAAAACTTCCTGATCGATCCCCATGTCTTAGACAAGATCATCGGGGCAGCAGGCGTGACGAAAGAGGATATGGTGCTGGAGATTGGCCCGGGTATCGGAACCATGACCCAGTATCTGGCAGAGGCAGCCAGAGAAGTGGTTGCAGTAGAAATTGACAATAACCTGATTCCAATTCTGAAAGAGACTCTGGCAGAATATGACAATGTCACTGTGATCAACGAGGATATTTTAAAGGTTGACATAAAAAAGCTGGCAGAGGAACACAATGGTGGACACCCCATCAAGGTTGTAGCAAACCTGCCATATTATATTACCACACCGATTATTATGGGACTGTTTGAAAGCAATGTGCCGATCGACAACATCACAGTTATGGTGCAAAAAGAAGTGGCAGACCGCATGCAGGTGGGACCGGGTTCTAAGGATTACGGTGCCTTGTCTCTGGCTGTGCAGTATTACGCTGAGCCTTATATTGTGGCTAATGTGCCGCCGAACTGCTTTATCCCGCGTCCGAATGTAGGTTCTGCAGTCATCCGTCTGACTCGCCACAAGGAGATGCCGGTTCAGGTGGATGATCCAAAACTGATGTTTCGCCTGATCCGTGCTTCCTTCAATCAACGCAGAAAAACCCTGCAGAACGGCCTGAACAATGCACCGGATATTTCCTTTACGAAGGAGCAGATCGTGGCGGCCATCGAAAGCCTGGGCGTGCCGGCCACCATTCGCGGGGAAGCTTTGAATTTGCAGCAGTTTGCGCAGCTTGCAAATGCATTTACAAAGCTGAAACATGAGGATAACCAATGACAACAGAAACCGCGGATATCAAATATATGAAAGAAGCCATTCGCCAGGCAAAAAAAGCGGCTGCACTGGGGGATGTTCCTATTGGCTGCGTCATCGTCTATCAGGACAAGATCATCGGGCGCGGCTATAACCGCCGCATGGCAGATAAGACGGTGCTGGCTCATGCAGAGATCATCGCTATGCGCAAAGCCTGCAAAAAGATGGGAGACTGGCGGTTAGAGGACTGCACCATGTATGTAACGCTGGAACCGTGTCCGATGTGCGCGGGTGCCATTGTGCAGGCGCGGATCCCGCGGGTTGTGATCGGCTGCATGAATCCGAAGGCGGGATGTGCAGGGTCGGTTCTGGATCTGCTTCACGAAGATGGCTTCAATCATCAGGTGCAGACCGATATCAATGTGTGTCAGGAGGAGTGTTCCGATATGCTGTCTCAGTTTTTTAGGGATTTGCGTAAAAAACGGGCAGAGTTGAAGGCACAGAAGCAGGCGCAGGATACAGATTTGGAGAAAGCGGAATAGAACCACGTTTTCGGAAAAGAAACTGGAATATTCCGGCCAGCCTTGACAAATCCCTGCTTCCTGGGGTATACTAAACAGGCATTTGTGGGAAAACACGCAGATGCGCACAAGAACAAGTCATAAAGCTTCCGCGCAGCCGGGGAGATAGCGGTGCCCTGTATCTGCAATCCGCTCCAGCAGAGGTGATATCCCGCCTCGGATGCGATCTTGCAGGGCTGCCCCTGATAAGCGGCGTTGACGTTTGGGTCTTGCGCAACAGAACCTCATGAACCGTGTCAGGGCAGGAATGCAGCAGCACTAAGTGAGACCCTCTGTGTGCCGCAAGGAAGCCTGGGCCGAGCTGGCTGTCAGGGTAACGCCTGTGAGCCGTATACAAAGCGGGGTGCGCGGATTTAAAATTTATAAATATGAGCAGGTGCATCTTCAGATACTGGAGAGGCACCTCTTTTTTTCTATCTTTCCTAATAAAGATGGACAAACAAGAAAACAGTGTATTATAATGTTACGTGCGAAAGTCTGTCAAAAACCGCACAAGCGCGTTTTGCCGGACGAAAAGCAAACAGGTGACAATCAATATCACAAAAAACAGAGTGTGAAAAGTAGAGAAAGAAGGGTGTGTCTTCAATGAGAATTGGAATGCTGACCAGCGGCGGCGACTGCCAGAGCTTAAACGCAACCATGCGCGGTGTAGCCAAAGCGCTGTATAAGATGTTTGAAGATGTAGAGATCGTAGGCTTTGAAGATGGATACAAAGGACTGATGTATGCGGACTACCGAATCATGAAACCTTCTGATTTTTCCGGGATTCTGACAAAGGGCGGAACCATTCTTGGAACATCGAGACAGCCGTTCAAGCTGATGCGTGTTCCGGATGAAAACGGACTGGACAAGGTAGAAGCCATGAAGCACACATACCGGAAATTAAAACTGGAATGTCTGGTGGTGCTCGGCGGAAACGGAAGCCAGAAAACAGCCAACCTCCTGCGGGAGGAAGGGTTAAACGTAGTATCCCTTCCGAAGACAATTGATAATGATCTCTGGGGAACCGATGTGACCTTCGGGTTCCAGAGTGCGATAAATGTAGCAGCCAATGCCATCGACTGCATCCATACAACGGCAGCATCTCATGGCCGCGTATTCATTGTAGAGGTTATGGGTCATAAGGTCGGATGGCTGACTCTGTATGCCGGAATCGCAGGCGGTGCAGACATCATTCTGCTTCCTGAGATCCCGTACGACATTGATGTTATTGTTGCAGCTTTAAAGGAGCGCAGCAGACAAGGCAAGCGCTTCTCCATTCTTGCGGTGGCAGAAGGCGCAATCTCAAAAGAGGACGCTTCTTTAAGCAAAAAAGAATTAAAAGAAAAGAAAAAGAATCAGGTGGTATATCCGTCGGTCGCTTATGCCCTTGGTGCCCAGATCACGGAAAAGACCGGACAGGAAGTCCGTGTCACTGTTCCGGGACATACGCAGCGCGGCGGTGAGCCATGCCCGTATGACCGTGTGCTTTCCACCAGACTTGGTGCTGAGGCAGCCAAGCTGATCCAGGAAAAGAAATACGGATACATGGTAGCCGTAAAAAATAACGAGATCACAGTAACCCCTCTGGAGGAGGTTGCCGGCAGATTGAAGACGGTAGATCCGAACTGCAGCATCATCCAGGAAGCAAAGATGGTCGGAATCAGCTTTGGTGATGAATAACGGCAGATGTGGATATAAAATGCCATCGGCAAGGAGTAAAAAAACATGTCATATACTGCGCTGTATCGAAAATGGCGCCCGGCAAAATTTGATGATGTCAAGGGTCAGGATCATATCGTACAGACATTGAAAAACCAGATCACCGGTTCACGCATCGGCCATGCCTATCTGTTCTGCGGTACGCGCGGAACCGGAAAGACCACCGTGGCTAAAATATTTGCCAAGGCGGTCAACTGCGAGCATCCGGTGGATGGAAGCCCGTGCTGTGAATGTGCGGTCTGCAAGGCAATCGCCTCCGGAAGCTCCATGAATGTGGTGGAGATCGATGCGGCATCCAACAACGGTGTTGACAACATCCGTGAGATCCGGGAGCAGGTTCAGTATCCGCCGACAGAAGGCGCATATCGTGTTTATATCATTGACGAGGTGCATATGCTTTCTGTCGGTGCCTTTAACGCATTGTTAAAGACCCTGGAGGAACCACCGTCCTATGTGATCTTCATTCTGGCAACGACGGAGGTTCACAAAATCCCGGTGACTGTTCTGTCGCGGTGTCAGCGTTATGATTTTCACCGCATCACGATCGATACCATTGCAGCCCGCCTGCACGAACTTGCAGACGCGGAGAACATTCAGGTAGAGGAAAAGGCACTGCGCTATGTGGCGAAGGCCGCAGACGGTTCCATGCGAGATGCCTTAAGCCTGTTAGATCAGTGCGTAGCCTTTCATTACGGAAGTCTGCTTACCTACGACAATGTTCTGGAGGTACTGGGAGCCGTCGATTCCGGTGTATTCAGTGAATTGCTTCGTGCCGTGATTGCAAAAGATACCACGGCCTGCATGAAAAAGCTGGAGGAGATGGTGATCCAGGGGCGGGAGCTTGGCCAATTTGTCACGGATTTTACCTGGTATCTGCGGAATCTGCTGGTGCTGAAAACGGCGGATGATGCGGAAAATATGCTGGATATGTCAGAAGATAATTTAAAGCTTCTGAAAGAAGAGGCGGAAATGATAAGCGGTGAGACTCTGATCCGCTTTATCCGTATTTTTTCTGAGCTGTCCAATCAGATTCGTTATGCCAGTCAGAAGCGGATCCTGATCGAGCTGGCGCTGATCAAATTGACAAAACCACAGATGGAGCCGAATCTCGACTCCATTTTGCAGCGTCTGGATGAACTGGAAGATCGAATGGAAGAAGGTCTTCCGGTGAATTCCGAGATGATGCAGCAGATGGCGGCTCAGATGGGAAGTGCAGGGGCTGTCGGGGTGGCAGTTCAAGCGACAGGAGCAGAACCGGCGCAGGCACCGCAGCAGGTAGCGATCCCGCAGGCCCAGCTGGAAGATTTAAACCTCATTCGTCAGGACTGGGGAAAGATCATCCGCGAGCAGGGCGGTTCGATCCGGCCGAGCTTTCGTGATACGGTGCTGGAGCCGAGCGGTGATAGCTGCTTATGCATTGTGTTTTCCAACAGTGACAGCTATGCCATCGGAAGTCGTCCGACGGTTTTGGGGACCCTGGAAAAGTACGTGGAAGAGCAGTATGGCAAGACCATGTACTTTAAGGCGCGGCTGCGCAATGCAGGTGAACGCCTGAATACGATTTACGTCAGCGATGAAGAACTGAAAAATGCGATCCATATGGATATTACTATGGAAGATGAATAAATAGAGGAGAAAAGATATGGCAAAACGTGGAGGATTCCCGGGCGGTATGCCGGGCAATATGAATAACTTAATGAAGCAGGCGCAGAGAATGCAGCGCCAGATGGAAGAGACCACCAAGGAACTGGAAGAGAAAGAGTACAGCGCGTCTGCTGGCGGCGGTGCAGTAACCGTAACCGTTTCCGGCAAGAAGGAAGTGGTTTCTGTGAAGCTGTCTGAGGAGGTTGTAGATCCGGATGATATCGAGATGCTTCAGGATCTCATTGTGGCAGCAACCAATGAGGCACTTCGAAGCATGGAGGAAGAATCTCAGGCAGCAATGTCAAAGGTGACCAGCGGCTTAGGCGGCTTGGGCGGAGGCTTCCCATTCTAAAATGGATTATTACAGCAAACAGATCACAACACTGATCGAAGAATTATCAAAGCTTCCGGGCATAGGAAGCAAATCAGCCCAGAGGCTGGCATTCCACATCATCAATATGCCGCAGGAGCAGGTGAAAAGCCTGACCAGTGCTATCACGCAGGCTAAGGCAAATATCCGTTACTGTAAGGAGTGCTGTACACTGACAGATCAGGAGCTTTGCCCCATTTGCAGCAGCGATAAGCGAGATCATAAAACGATCATGGTGGTAGAGAATACGAGAGATCTGGCAGCATATGAAAAAACCGGAAAGTATGAAGGGGTATACCATGTACTGCACGGAGCGATTTCACCGATGCTGGGTATAGGGCCAAATGATATCCGACTGAAGGAACTGATGCAGCGCCTGCAGGGAGATATAAAAGAAGTGATCATTGCCACCAACTCAAGCCTTGAGGGCGAGACCACGGCCATGTACATCAGCAAACTGATCAAGCCTACAGGAATTCGGGTAAGCCGGATCGCCAGCGGCGTACCGGTGGGCGGTGACCTGGAATATATTGATGAAGTAACCCTGCTGAGAGCCTTGGAAGGACGGGTAGAGCTATAAAACACAGTGGGAAAGGAGTGCGAAAAATGGATAAATATGAGTTTAATATAAAAGTAGAACAAATCAGAAAATTAAGCAACCAGGGCGATTTCGAGACCGCCATGAAGATTGCAGATACCATCGACTGGAAAAAAGTCCGAAATGCAAATCTGTTGTCCATGGTTGCCAATGTATATGAAAAAAACCGGGAGTACCAGGAGGCGAAGGATATTCTGCTGATGGCGTTTGAGCGTGCGCCGATCGGCAAGCGCCTGCTGTACAAACTCACGGATCTTGCATTAAAAGAAGGAAATGTGGAAGAGGCAAATGCCTACTATCGTGAGTTTTGCGATATGGCAGGAGATGATCCTCGTCAGCATCTGCTTCGCTATAAGATCTTAAAGGCGATGGATGCACCGATCGAGCAGCAGATCCATTCTCTGGAAGGCTACACGGAAGAGGAGCTGGATGAGAAATGGCTGTATGAACTGGCAGATCTGTATCATCGCGCCGGAGACGCAAATCGTTGTGTGGCAACCTGCGACAAAATCATGCTGATGTTTGGCCTTGGAAAATATGTAGACAAAGCCATGGAGCTTAAGATTCAGCATGCTCCGTTAAATAAATATCAGATGGATCTGGTGGAAAACCGTGATAAATACGAGGAAAAACTGCGCGCGGTAGAACAGGCCTTTGAAGAGGAAGATGCCATCGATGATGAAGATGAGGCATCAGAAGACAGTACTTCAGAGAGACCATCAAAAGAGCCGGATGAGGATTTTGAAGCAGCGCCGGAGTCGGAAGAAGAGGAAGAACCGGAAGCGGAAATGGATGAGGAAGAACCTGGCATTTCCGATGAGCCGGAAGAAAAAACAGAAGAAAAGAAAATAAGCCGGGAGGTAAGTATCGCACCGGATCTTTCCTATGGAAAAGAGATGATTGCGGCTCAGATGAAGCAGGCAGAGGCAGAAGCTCAGCTTGCAAAGGAAGTATCCCGGATCGGTACAGGAGAAGTGGATGAGGATCAGGATGATCTCGGCAAGACCCGCGTGCTGACATCGATTCGCCGTATGCCTGCGGCAGAGAAAAAGCCGGAACAGGCACCGGTACAGAAAAATGTGGATGAAACAAAACCGGAAGAAATGGAAATCGAAGAGCTTGATGCAGAGCCTGAGCTTCCGCGCATGACAAATCATCTGATGATCGAAGCGCGATCTCCGGAAAAAGGCATGGAGATCGCCATCCAGACCTTAAAACAGATCCAGAAGGAAACCGGGATCAAAAATCCGGTCGCAAAGATTACCGGTTCAAAGTTAAATAAGCGGGGGATCCTTGCGTGCGCGGATAAGCTGCGCGGAAAGGATCTCATGATCGAAGAAGCCGGAGATCTGACTGCACAGATGCTCGGAGAGCTGGAATCTCTCATGACCCACGATACCAGCGGCATGCGTATCATCCTGATCGACAATCCAAAACAGATGGAGATGCTTCATGCGCAGAATCCTTCACTGGCTGATAAGTTTGAATGTATCGGATGCGATTATCCGCCGGTGCAGAGCGCACAGACGGATGACGGGCTGAAGGTTTTTACACAGACCGCAAAGAAAAGTCCTGTGGCTGCAGCAGAGCCTGAACTGGAGCAGGTACAGGAAGAACGTCCGGTACGTCGCGAAGAACCGGTTCGTGAAGCAGCAGTGCAGGAGCCGGTTGCTGAAGCGGAAGAGGAATATGAGGCTGCAGACGAGGAAGAGATGGATATCGACGAGTTTGCGCAGTATTGCTGCAAGTACGCATCGGAAATCGACTGCAGTATCACAGGAAAGAGCATGCTTGCGCTTTATGAGCGGATTGAGATCATGGAAGAGGATGGGATTCCACTGATCCGGAAAGAGGCAGAAGCTCTCATTGAAGAAGCTGCAGACCGCGCAGAAAAACCGTCCTTGGGCAAGAAGATCAAGGGAATCTTTTCTTCCAAATATGACAAGGATGGCATGCTGATTTTGAAGGAAGAGCATTTTATATAATGAAAGACATCAGATTAATTGCATTAGATTTAGATGGGACGCTTCTGGACAGCCAGAAGCGTCTCTCTGCCAGAAATGAAGCTGCTTTGCGGGAATGCATTTCGCGAGGCATTTATGTTGTACCCTGCACCGGACGGATCTGGGGCGGAGTGCCGGAGGCCGTACGGTCTGTTCCGGGCATTCACTATGCCATTACGACCAACGGAGCAGTCGTGGAGGACGTGGCAGAACACCGTATTCTTGACGAAAGAAAACTGGAATCGGCTCGCGCTGTGGATATTTTGGAGCTTGCAGAGCAATTTCACACTATGTATGATGCATACATAAACGGTGGTGCTTACGGTGAAACCAGGTTTATGGAACATATGGATCTTTATGGGATCCCGGATATTCTGCAGGCTATGATACGGCAAACGAGGCGGGAAGTGCCGGATGTGAAGGAAAAAATCCTGGAACTGAATCTGCCGGTGGAAAAGATCAACTTCTTTTTCGGAGATCAGCAGGAACGGAGCCGTGCACGTCATGCGCTGCAGGCAAGAGGCGATGTGGTTGTCAGCTCCTCTGCGGACTGCAATCTGGAAATCAATGCGCTGGGTGCGACGAAGGGTGAGGCAATTCTGCGCCTGGCTCGCCATCTCGGATTGAACAGAGAACAGACAATGGGCTTTGGTGATGGAGAAAATGACATCACCATGATCCGGACGGTCGGACTTGGCGTGGTGATGGGAAATGCAGCAGACTCATTAAAAGCAGAAGCTGACTATGTCACGATAAGCAACGATGAGGACGGAGTGGCAGACGCCATTGAAAAGCTTGTATTAAATGCAGAATAATCACAATAGGGAGCAGAAATGGATTTTTTAACAGAACACTGGTTATCAGTTGGTGTGGCAATATTCTGGCTCTCCATGATTCTATACGGACATTATAGAGGGCTGGTGCGTATTGTGGTGACAATGTCGGCGCTGGTTCTGAGCTTGATCGTGACGCGTCTGGCGGTGCCTGGCGTCACAACGATGCTGAACAATAATGCCGCTGTACATCAGGCGGTAGGACAGGGACTTTTGCATTTGTCCGGAATTCAGGACAGCGGTGATATGGGAGGCGTGACGTCGGATGCACAGGCATCCTATCAGAGAGAAATCATAGAAGGCCTGAAGCTGCCGGAGCAGATGAAGGAACTTCTTCTGGAAAATAACAACAGTGAAATTTATCATATGCTGGGTGTGGATCGTTTCTTTGATTATCTCGGTTCTTATCTGGCAACTATGGTGATTCGAGTGCTGGGATCCGGAATCCTGTTTTTGGTTGTCTTTATATTTTTCCGGATCGGTGCACACTGGCTGGATCAGATTGCAAGATTGCCGATCATATGGGAAATCAACCAGCTGGCCGGCGCCCTGGTTGGTGCGGCAGCAGGACTGTTGATCATATGGTTGGCTGGATTGATCGTAAAAGCCTGTGCCGGCATGGCCTGGACGCAGCCGGTATTGATGCAGATCGGAGACAGCGGATGGCTGAGCCTACTATATCAGAACAATGTATTCAACTGGTTGTTTATCCGCATCCTGAATGGATTCCTATAATTGGAGGTTCGGGTGTTTTGACACCTGAATCAAGCTTATATTGAGAAAAACAAAAAAATATAAAAAAACTGTTGACTTTTAGCTGGGCATTTGATATTATAATCCTCGCCCCGTGAGAACGGGGCAGGAAATCAAAAGATTTTCAAAAATAAAATAAAAAAGTTGTTGACAAAGCGAAAACGATGTGATAAGATATTGAACGTTGCCGCTGAGAACAGCAACAACATGAACCTTGAAAATGAAAGATTGAACAGTGTTTAAAACCCTGAAA
>CAVALB010000018.1:0-39735 GCA_963589345.1 uncultured Selenomonadales bacterium
TAACCGCGATTGTAAAACGGATGAAATTCAATATGTGGTTTTGAGGGTACATGCATTGATTGCTTAGCGAGATGCTTTTCGAGGTTAGCAGTCAAGCACACCTGCGAAACGAGCACAGAATGTGCGACATTGAGCATGGTGTAACCTTAAATAAAAACAGAATAAGGCCTCGTGGTCAAGCGGTTAAGACGACGCCCTCTCACGGCGTAAACCCGGGTTCGATTCCCGGCGAGGTCATATCAGTCCAGACAGAGAAATGTCTGGACTTTTTGCAATCAAAATGTATTGTGAGGTTACATTGTAAAATTCCTTGACTTTTCTGCAAAGATTTACTAGAATGGTCATTAGGTTATGACTGCTTTTTGATCAGTCATATATGCAATCACATTTATGAGAAAAGCGATGATCGTGTTTTTAAGATACTGTTTCCGGTCAGAGAGAAGAGGTCGGCGGCTGTGAGCCTCTTTCCGTTCAGACAGATATCCGAATTTCCCACGGGAGCTGCATTGCTGAAGGTCAAAATGGCATTTTAACGGATATGCCAAAATCCTGATATAGTAGGCATTGCCGTCTGGTATACGTTACATACCGGAAAGTGTCTGCGGCAGTTTTGCCCGCAGGAAGCTGGGTGGTACCGCGGTATAGAATCGTCCCTTTGCGCATGTGCGTAGAGGGATTTTTTTTGCCTAAATCGAAGCACAGAAATGCCTCTCATGCGGCATGCGCAGATTGCAAACCAAAGAAATAAAGGCTTCATAATGAATAAAGGAGAGAAATCATGCAGGATTTAAATGAGCTGAATGAAGTGATCGCTGCGATCAAAGAAGAGATCCGTCAGGGCGCAGATGCTCTGACCACTTCCAGAAGTGTCTATGAATTCAAGAAGATGTTTTTGGACAACAAGCAGGGCCGCATTGGCCTGTTGATGAAGGAAATGCGCAATGTGCCGAACGACCAGAAGGCTGAGTTCGGTAAGACCATCAATGGAGCCAAGGAGTGGGCAAACCAGTTTTTTGATGAGTTGGATCAGAAATTAAAGGAGAAAGAGCAGCAGCAGCGTTACGAGTCCGAGAAGATCGATATTTCCATGCCGCCGGTCAAGATCCGCTACGGCAATCTGCATCCGGTGACCACAGTTCGCAATCAGCTGACAGACATCTTTACATCCATGGGATTCGAGGTATATGAAGGAACGGAGATTGAGACGGATTATTACAATTTTACCGCGCTGAACACTCCGCAGGATCATCCGGCACGCGATATGCAGGATACCTTCTATCTGTCTCCGGAGTTTTTGCTGCGTACCCAGACCTCCGCAGGTCAGGTTCATGTCATGGAAGCAAAGAAGCCGCCGATCAAGGTTGTTTCCCCGGGGAAGGTATTCCGTTCTGATGACGATGCAACTCATTCTCCGATGTTTAGCCAGATGGAGGGACTTGTGGTTGATGAGGGCATCACCCTCTGCGATTTAAAGGGTATGCTGGATATGTTCGTTCAGAGGATCTTCGGCGAGAGTACCCGTACCAGACTTCGTCCGTCCTACTTCCCGTTCACGGAGCCGTCGGTTGAGGTGGATGTAAGCTGCTTCCAGTGTGGCGGCAAGGGCTGCAGACTGTGCAAGGGTACCGGCTGGATCGAGGTTCTGGGCGCAGGCGTGGTTAATAAAAAGGTGCTGGAGAACTGCGGTATCGATTCCGAAAAATACAGCGGCTTCGCCTTTGGCCTTGGCTTAGAGCGTATCGCAATGCTGAAATACGGCATCAACAACATCAAGATGCTTTTTGAGTCTGATCTGCGTGTGCTGGATCAGATCGATGACTGATCAGGACAGGAGGATTAGAAATGCTTGTACCATTAAGCTGGTTAAATGATTATGTAGATATCAATGTTTCCGCAGATGAACTGGAGAAAAGACTCTTTGACTGCGGCTTTGAGGTAGAAGAAAAATGGCAGGTTGGTAAGGATATCAGCGGCATCGTCGTTGGTTATGTAGAATCCTGCGAGCCGATCCCGGAGACCCATCTTCATGTATGTCAGGTGAATGTGGGCGGACCGGAGCTTTTACAGATCTGCTGTGGTGCGGATAACGTAAAGGTAGGCGGCAAGTTCCCGGTAGCTATGGTTGGTGCACAGGTTTATGCAACCGCAAAAGACCATGTGACCATCGAGGGTGTTGCAACCATCAAAAAGGGCAAATTAAGAGGATATGAATCCCACGGCATGCTTTGCTCCGGAACCGAGCTTGGCTTAAACGAAGACCTGTATCCGGGTTCCGGCTACAACGGACTTCTGGTGCTGCCGGAGGATGCAGAAATTGGTGCAGATGTGAAGGAACTCACCGGTTTAAATGACTGGATCTTTGATGTCTCCATCACGGCAAACCGTCCGGACTGTCAGAGCATCTTCGGTCTGGCAAGAGAGGTGGCTGCAGCCCTGGGTCAGCCGCTGAAAACTCCGGCTCTGGATTATACAGAGACCGAGGTGGAGAAGGAAGGCTTTGACGTAACCGTGGATGCACAGGATCTGTGCCCGCGCTACATTGCCCACTATGTATACGATGTGAAGCTGGCACAGTCTCCGGCCTGGATGAGAAGACGCCTGGCACTGGTCGGCAACAATTCCATCTCCAACATCGTTGACATTACAAACTATATCATGCGAGAGTTGGGACAGCCTCTCCATGCCTTTGACTGCGACTATCTGGAGGGCAATGCCATTCAGGTAAGACGTGCAAACGAGGGTGAGAAGATCGTGACCCTGGATGAGAAGGAGTTCACCTTAAATTCCAGCAATCTGGTAATCTGTGACGGCAAAAAGCCGGTCGCACTGGCCGGTATCATGGGCGGTTTGAATTCTGAGATCCGTGACACGACCACCGAGGTGATGTTTGAGTCTGCAAAATTTGCCCGCGACAATATCCGCAGAAGTTCTCGTGCGCTGGGACAGTCTTCCGATGCCAGCCAGAGATATTCCAAGGGCGTGGATGAGTATGCCACCGAGATGGCTATGAAGCGTGCCCTGCATCTGGTAGAAGAGCTGGGTGCCGGTAAGATTTCCAAGACTCATAAGAATGTAAATACCGGAAACTCCTTAGAGCCTGTCACCTTCAAGACTAGCGTGAAAAAGGTCAACGGTGTTCTGGGTATTACCGTTCCGGACGAGGACATCTTACGCATCCTGACCGGCCTGAATTTCCAGCCGGAGATCAACGGGGACGAGCTGACCATGCATTTCCCGGCTTATCGTGAGGATATGGAGGATTACCCAGATGTAGCAGAGGAAGTCATCCGTATGTACGGCTATGAGCATATCACCTCTACCTTCCTTCCGACTGCCAAGGTTACCATCGGCGGAAGCAACCTGCGTCAGAAGACCATCCTGAAGGTAAAGAGAGCGCTTTGCAGCGTAGGTGCCTTTGAAGGAATCCATTATTCCTTCTTCTCTCCGGCAGATTTAGACGAGATGGGCTTTGCAGAGGATGCAGAGGAAAGAAAGGCAATCCGTATCTTAAATCCGATCAATGAGGATCTGTCTTTGATGAGAACCACACTGGCTCCGCAGATGATCCATGCCATGGGACGCAACCAGAAGAGAGGCATCTTCGAAGGCCGCATCTTTGAAATCGGAAATGCGTTCATTCCAAAGTCTCTGCCGCTTACCGAGTATCCGGACGAGAGAGAGACTCTGTGCATCGGCGTATTTGGCAAAAACGAGTCCTTCTTTACCTTAAAGGGCATGGCTGAGACCGTGGCGGATGTTCTGCACCTTTCCTTTACTTATGAGAATGCTAAAAAATCCTTCCTGCATCCGTACCAGACCGCAGCCATTTTCTGCGAGGGAGAAGAGATCGGTTATCTCGGCAAGGTGAAGTACGAGATCATGAAGGAAGAGAACATGCGTGAGGATGCCTATGTTCTGGAAATCAGCATGAAGGCTCTGGAAAAATGGTATGGCAAAGCTCCGGTATTCGAGCCGCTTACGAAGTTTGCAGAGGAAAAACGCGACCTGGCTCTGGTTATGGACAAAGACATTACCTGCGGTCAGGTAGAAGAATGCATCCGCAAGGCCTGCGGCTTTGTCAAGGATGTTACTCTCTTTGATGTTTACGAAGGAAAGCAGATTGCCGAGGATAAGAAGTCTATGGCCTTCACGGTACTGTTTACTCCGAAGGAGGAAGCATTCGGCGCCGATACTGTAGACGGATATGTCAAGAAGATCCTCAAACAGCTGAAAAAGACCTACGAAATCGAACTCAGAAGCTAAAAACAGGTTGTCATTTCAATCATCCTATGATAAAATGTCAGTGTTTGACTATTAGGAGGTGCATTTAGATGCTGAAATTGATTTTATCCGTGATCTTCGTTCTTATATGTCTGGCTTTGACCGTGATCGTATTACTTCAGGAGGGCAAATCCCAGGGACTTGGTGCTATCGGCGGTATGGCAGAGACCTATTGGGGAAAGAACAAGGGACGTTCCATGGAAGGTACCCTGGAAAAGTTCACGACATTTGCAGCAGTAGCATTTATGGTACTGGCAATCGTATTAAATTTAGTTTAAGCACAGGATAAGGCACTCTTGGAAACAAGGGTGCCTTTCGTTACTATACATCTCGAAGAAGCTGACATTAACCGGTTTTACAGGTGTAAGAGAGGATTTTTAAGAAAATTTATGACAGAAGAATTATTAAAGGAAAGAAAAGAAGCAATGCTGGCTCTGATCGCTGATCCAACCTATGTGCCGATGAAGCTTAAGGAGCTGGCAATGCTTTTGGATGTCCCGAGAGAAAAACGGGATGAATTGAAGGAAGTGCTGGACGTGTTGGTGGCGGAGGGAAAGGTCGGACTTTCCAAACGCGGCAAATACGGAAAGCCGGAGGCATTCACGCTGACCGGAACCTTCTGCGGACATGCAAAGGGCTTTGGCTTTGTGACCGTGGAGGGGATGGATCAGGATGTCTTTATTCCGGCGGAAAAAACAAAGGACGCCATGCATGGAGATACCGTGCAGATTACGGCAAGTCCGGCTTCAAAGGGGAGACGCCCGGAGGGCGCGGTGATCCGGGTCGTAGAGCATGCCAATCAGACCATCGTTGGATTTTACCAGAAAAACAAAAATTTTGGCTTTGTGGTGCCGGATAATCAGAAAATCAATGAAGATGTCTTCATTCCCCAGGGCAAAGATATGGGCGCAGTGACCGGACATAAGGTCGTAGTGCGTCTGACAGATTTTGGCGGCGAGAGAAAGAAGCCGGAAGGTGTTATCACTGAGATCATCGGTCATGTGAACGATCCGGGAACAGATATTTTGTCCATCGTAAAAGCCTACGGGATCCCGGATGAGTACCCACAGGAGGTCATGAAGCAGGTGAGCCGCATCCCGGATGAGATCGCAAAGGAGGATATGGCAGGGCGAAAGGATATCCGCGACTGGCAGACCGTCACCATCGACGGCGAGGATGCGAAGGATCTGGATGATGCCATCACCATCAGCAGGGAAAGCTACGGCTACAAGCTGGGGGTCCACATTGCAGATGTCAGCCACTATGTGACGGAGGGCAGTCCGTTGGATGAGGAGGCTCTAAATCGCGGTACCAGCGTTTACCTGGTAGATCGCGTCATCCCGATGCTGCCGCACAAGCTTTCCAACGGAATCTGTTCCCTGAATGCAGGTACCGATCGACTTGCCTTAAGCTGTATTATGGAGATCGATCCTTCGGGACGTGTGCTGGGACATGAGATTGCGGAGACTGTGATCCGGGTGGATCGTCGCATGACCTATACTGCGGTCAATGCCATTGTGACGGACCGCGATGAAGAAACCATGAAAGTCTATGCGGATTTCGTGGAGATGTTTGATCTTATGAAGGAGCTTGCCGATATCCTGAGGGAAAAACGCAGACAACGTGGTTCCATCGACTTTGATTTTCCGGAGTCCAAGGTCGTTCTGGATGAAAAGGGGCGTCCGGTGGATATCAAACCCTATGAACGCAATGCAGCGACCAAGATCATCGAGGACTTCATGCTGATGGCCAATGAGACAATCGCGGAGGATTATTTCTGGCAGGAGCTGCCGTTTGTATACCGTACCCACGACAATCCGGATCCGGAGAAGATGAAGCGCCTGGGCGTTTTCATCAACAATTTTGGTTACACCATCCGCACCCATGACGGGGAGGTTCATCCGAAGGAGCTGCAAAAGCTGTTAAAAAAGATCGAGGGAACCGAGGAGGAGGCTTTGATCAGCCGTTTGACCCTGCGCTCTATGAAACAGGCGAAATATATGCCGGTCTGCAGCGGCCATTTTGGCCTGGCAGCGAAGTATTACACCCATTTTACTTCCCCGATCCGCCGCTATCCGGATCTGCAGATCCACCGCATTATCAAGGAAAATCTGCATGGAGGGTTGAGCGGGAAACGGATTGCTCATTATGACAAGATCCTGACCGGAGTAACCATCCAGTGCTCTGCAACAGAGAGGCGGGCTGAGGAGGCTGAGCGTGAGACGATCAAGCTTAAAAAGTGTGAATATATGTCAAAACGCATCGGAGAAGTTTTTGACGGTGTCATCTCCGGAGTGACCAACTGGGGCTTTTATGTGGAGCTGCCTAATACGGTGGAAGGTCTGGTACATGTGAATGAACTTCATGGCGACTACTATGTATTTAACGAAGAACGCATGGAGCTGAAGGGCGAGATGAGCGGTAAAACCTACAAGCTTGGACAGAAGATCCAGGTGGTGGTAACCGGCACCGACCGGCTTACCAAGACAATCGATTTTATCCCGGCAAAGAACATGGAGCTTTCGGAGGAAGAATAAGTTTAAAAACCGGGGAAAAGACAGGAGGAATTGTTTTGAAAGAAGCAATCAAGCTGGTGGCCAACAACAAAAAAGCCTACCATGATTATTTTATTGATGAAAAATTTGAGTGCGGTATCGAGCTGTTCGGAACGGAGGTCAAATCCATCCGCATGGGCAAATGCAGCGTCAAGGAAGCCTTTGTTCGGATCGACAAAAACGAGGTGTATATTTACGGCATGCATATCAATCCTTACGAAAAGGGCAATATCTTTAATAAAGATCCGCTGCGTGCAAGAAAGCTGCTTATGCACCGCAGTGAGATCAATAAGCTGGAGGGGAAGATCCGTGAAAAGGGTCTGACTTTGGTACCGCTGCAGGTATATTTTAAGGGCAGTCTGGTAAAGGTAGAGATTGGTCTTGCACGAGGCAAGAAGCTTTATGACAAGCGCGATGACATCGCTAAGAAGGATCAGCGCCGTGAGGTAGAGCGGGATTACAAGCAGAAACTGAGATAAGCCTATATAGTTATAAAAGAGAACCGTATCATAGCTTTAAATTATGCCTGTTATGAAGCACTTGTATAGGGAAAATACAAATCAGGCATTGCTTTTCAGAACGGTCGGGGCTATAATGTTCAGTAATCAGACGATTAAATCTTCCCGCGGATGACAAAACGGCAGGAGCATTCAGATACCGCATCGGGGTCCATGGGAAACCAGAGATGGAGGATAAGACAATGGAAAAGAAAAACCTTGACTGGGGAAATATCGGATTTAGCTACATGCCAACCGATTACCGTTATGTAGCAAATTATAAAGATGGAAAGTGGGACGAGGGTACTCTTACCGAGGATCCGAACGTAGTCATCAACGAGTGTGCAGGTATCCTGCAGTACTGTCAGGAGTGCTTCGAGGGCTTAAAGGCATACACCACTGAGGATGGCAGCGTTGTCACCTTCCGCCCGGACTTAAATGCAGAGCGCATGATGGATTCCTGCGCAAGACTGGAGATGCCGCAGTTTCCGAAGGAGCGCTTTATGGAGGCTCTTGACAAGGTCGTGAAAGCCAATGAGGCATGGGTACCGCCGTATGGCAGCGGTGCAACCCTCTATATCCGTCCGTACATGTTTGCCTCAGGCTCCGTAATCGGAGTAAAACCGGCAGATGAATATCAGTTCCGTATCCTGGTAACACCGGTAGGACCGTATTTCAAGGGCGGCGCAAAGCCGATCACCATCTGCGTCAGCGATTTCGACCGTGCGGCACCTCACGGAACCGGTCATGTAAAAGCCGGATTAAACTATGCAATGAGCCTGCATGCCCATGAGGTGGCTCATCACAATGGATTCGATGAGAACATGTTCCTGGATCCGGCGACCAGAACCTATGTGGAGGAGACCGGCGGTGCAAACTTCCTGTTTGTGACCAAGGACGGAGAGCTTGTAACTCCGAAGTCTGACTCCATCCTGCCGTCCATCACCAGACGTTCTCTGGTATATGTTGCAGAGCATTATCTTGGTCTGAAGGTAACCCAGCGTCCGGTAAAACTGTCTGAGCTTGGCGATTTTGCAGAGTGCGGACTGTGCGGAACTGCAGCAGTTATCTCTCCGGTAGGAAAGGTAGTAGATCATGGCAAAGAAATCTGTTTCCCGAGTGGCATGGAGAAGATGGGACCGACCATCCAGAAACTGTATGACACCTTAACCGGCATCCAGATGGGTACCATCGAAGCTCCGGAGGGATGGATCCACAAGATCAAATAATTGGAAAACAAAAGAGAAAAATCACTTTTAAACCAGTGGTTGAATACACCCGGACTGCATTGACAAACATGCGTCCGGGTGTTATAATACTGCGTACTTACATAAAATCCGGGTGTTTTGTGCGTTCGGCTTTTTCTGTAAGCATTCAAAAAAACGCCGGCAAGTCACGGCGAACCAGTAAGGGGTTGTACTGGTTTCGACGGGGATCATGCAGCTGGTGAAGCTATCCGCATGCGGTGCGTCAAACGGCAAAATTAAAATTAAACGCTGAAGATAATTTAGCATACGCAGCCTAAGGGCTGCTGTCAGCCTTAGTGCACTCACACATTAAGAATCTGGCATCGACTATGTGAGAAACGACATGCATTAAGCTTTGCATGCATGGGCGTATCATGAAGCTACTGAAACCGCAAGGGTGTCTGTTTTCGTGCGGCAGAGGGAATGTCAAACAATAGACTATGATAGTAGAAGAACAGGGAATTGGTTTTCGGACAGGGGTTCGATTCCCCTCAGCTCCACGCAAAAAAGACCGCGTAAATACGCGGCTTTTTTTGATTCATAGGAAATTGCGTCCTATGAATCGCGGGTTTGCACTTGACATATTTTAACTCCGTGCTATAATCAGTGGCAGATATGAGAGAAAAATTCATATATTAACACGTCGATGAGAAGAGTACTGCGGCAGGAGCATTCAGAGAGAGGTGCCTTGGGTGTGAGCATCTTATGGGAAAGCCGACAGGAAAACCAGCTCGGAGTGGTCCTTAATCGGATCCGGTGATTCCGTTACCGTCACAGAATGAGCGGCTGTCTGAGACAATCAGAGAGCAAACAGGGTGGAACCGCGATAAAGAATTATCGTCCCTTGTCCGGTGTGGAGACACATCGGGCAGGGGACTTTTTATTTTTGAAAAGAATTATCGTCCCTCGTGCAAACCAAGTATTCAGGAGGAAAAAGACATGATCATCACATTAAAGGATGGAAGCAAAAAAGAGTATGCAGAAGCAAAATCCATTATTGATATCGCGTATGATATCAGCGAAGGCCTGGCACGTGCAGCATGCGCAGGTGAGGTGAATGGTGAGGTGAAAGATCTGCGCACCGTTCTGGATCAGGACTGTGAGTTAAACATCCTGACTGCAAAAGACGAGAAGGGTCTGGCAGTACTCCGCCATACCACTTCCCATGTACTGGCTGAGGCAGTACAGAACCTGTATCCGGATGCAAAGGTTGCGATCGGACCGTCCATCGACACCGGATTCTACTATGACTTTGAGTGCCCGCCGTTCACCAGAGAAGCACTGGATGAGCTGGAAAAAGAGATGAAGAAGATCATCAAAAAAGGGGAGAAAATCGAGCGCTTCACCAAGTCCAGAGAGGACGCTATCGCATTCTTCAAAGAGAAAAACGAGCCGTACAAGGTAGAGCTGATCGAGGATCTTCCGGAAGACGCAGAGATTTCCTTCTACTCCCAGGGTGACTGGGTCGACTTATGCGCAGGCCCGCACTTAATGAGCACCAAGGGCATCAAGGCATTTAAGCTTCTTTCTTCCTCCGGTGCTTACTGGAGAGGCAGCGAGAAAAACCAGATGCTGACCCGTATCTACGGAACTGCATATGCAACCAAGGAAGAGCTGCAGGAGCATCTGACTCAGATGGAAGAGGCTAAAAAGCGCGATCACAACAAGCTGGGGCGTGAGATGAAGATCTTTACCACGGTAGATGTTATCGGCCAGGGCCTTCCACTTATCATGCCGAACGGCGTAATCATGATGCAGGAGCTGCAGCGCTGGATCGAGGATGAGGAGACCAAGCGCGGTTATGTGAGAACCAAGACTCCGCTGATGGCAAAGAGTGATCTGTACAAGATCTCCGGTCACTGGGATCACTACAAAGACGGTATGTTTGTTCTGGGCGATGAAGAGAAGGACAAAGAGGTATACGCACTGCGACCGATGACCTGCCCGTTCCAGTACTATGTATACAAGGCAGAGCAGCACAGCTACCGTGACCTGCCAATCCGCCTTGGTGAGACATCCACCCTGTTCCGTAACGAGGATTCCGGCGAGATGCATGGCCTGACCCGTGTGCGTCAGTTCACAATTTCTGAAGGTCATCTGATCGTAAGACCGGATCAGATGGTCAAAGAGTTCAAGGATTGTATCGCACTGGCTCAGTACTGCTTACAGGTTCTGGGTGTGGAAGAGGATGTTACCTACCATCTGTCCAAGTGGGACCCGACCAACCGCGAGAAATACATCGGTGATGCTTCCGTATGGGAGGAGACCGAGGGCCATATCCGTACCATGCTGCAGGAGTTAAACATTCCGTTCGTAGAGGATGTGGGCGAGGCTGCATTCTACGGCCCGAAGGTCGACATCAACGCAAAGAACGTATATGGCAAGGAAGACACTATGATCACCATTCAGTGGGATGCGCTTCTGGCAGAGCAGTTTGATATGTACTACATCGATGAAAACGGCGAGAAGAAACGTCCGTACATCATTCATCGTACTTCCATGGGCTGTTACGAGAGAACCCTGGCATGGCTCATCGAGAAATACGCAGGACTGTTCCCGACCTGGCTGTGTCCGGAGCAGGTTCGCGTCATTCCGATCTCCGAGAAGTTCCATGGCTACGCTGCAAAGGTTGAGGCTGAGTTAAAGGCAAACAACATCCGCTGCTCCGTAGATGAGCGTTCTGAGAAGATGGGCTACAAGATCCGTGAGGCACGTCTGGCAAGAGTACCGTACATGCTGGTAGTCGGCGCACAGGAAGAGCAGGAGAATAAGGTATCCGTAAGAAGCAGATATCTTGGCGATGAGGGCGCAAAGGATCTGTCCGTATTTATTGCTGCGATCAAAGATGAGATCCAGAAAAAGACCATCCGCAAGATCGAGGTTGAGGAGCAGAAATAATTTCTGTTTTGAATGAACAGTAACCAAAGACAAGATAAAAATGAAAAATCCCCGGAAAAGCACTTGACTTTTCCGGGGAATCATAGTATAGTAAACAAAGTTGTGAGAAGAACGCAACACAGGAAAGTAGGTATCCACCTCACCTCGGCACGAGCAAGTGACCCTGGTTTATAGCAGAGAATGCGTATATGCGGCGGCTTAAACGTCCTATGCGATGCTTTTGAGGGTGGGTAGAATATTCTATCTACTTTTTTTATGCAGAAAAACAAACATGCAGAATTCTATGATGGGGGTGCACGACTATTAGCGAGTTAATGATTAACGAACAGATCAGAGACAAAGAAGTTCGATTGATTGGCGAAGACGGCGAGCAGCTGGGAATCATGTCCGCAAAGGAAGCCTACAAGCTGGCTCAGGATGCGGAACTGGATCTCGTAAAGATTGCTCCTACGGCGAAACCACCGGTTTGTAAGATTATCGATTACGGTAAATATCGTTACGAGCTGGCAAGAAAAGAAAAAGAAGCTAGAAAAAAACAGAAGGTAATCGAGGTTAAGGAAGTGCGGTTGTCTCCGAATATCGACACCAACGACTTAAACACAAAAACGGGCGCAGCACGAAAGTTCCTGGAAAAGGGAGACAAAGTCAAAGTTACCTTACGTTTCCGTGGTCGTGAGATGGCGCATATGTCCAAGTCCAGATATATCCTGGATGATTTTGCAGAAAGCTTAAAGGATATTGCAACCATTGACAAGCCTTCTAAAGTGGAAGGAAGAAGCATGGTTATGTTTTTGACTGCCAAGAAGTAAAAGCAAAGAGAAAGATTAAGGAGGAAGTTATAATGCCTAAATTAAAAACAAGCAGAGCAGCTGCAAAACGTTTCAAAAAGACCGGTACCGGTAAACTGGTAAGAAATAAAGCATACAAATCTCACATCTTAACTAAGAAGTCTACCAAGAGAAAAAGAAATCTTAGAAAAGATATCGTTACCGATTCTACCAATGCAAAGGTAATGAAGAAGATTTTACCATATCTCTAATAGACTGATCAGATTAAGAAGGAGGAAACACCGATGGCAAGAATTAAAGGCGGTATGAACGCAAAAAAGAAACACAATAGAGTGCTGAAGATGGCTAAAGGCTACAGAGGAGCACGTTCTAAACAGTATAGAGTAGCAAAGCAGTCCGTTATGAGAGCTCTGACCAGCTCCTATGCAGGCCGCAAGCAGAGAAAGAGACAGTTCCGTCAGCTGTGGATCGCACGTATCAACGCTGCAGCACGTATCAACGGACTTTCTTACAGCAAGTTCATGTATGGCTTAAAGTTAGCAGGTGTTGAGATGAACCGTAAAGTTCTGTCCGACATGGCAATCAACGATGCTGAGGGCTTTGCAAAACTGGCTGAGCTTGCAAAAGCAAAATTAGCATAATTTGAAATCTTAACGAAAATTTAATATACGAGCGGAAGCGATTTTGCCGTATACCCGTCTGGTTTTTTCGAAAACCGGACGGGTTTTGTTGTATCAAAGGAAACTTAGCGCGTTTTTTGCATGAAAGGAGTGGATTTTTGAATCAGATCATTCTTCTGGTGGGGGTTGTAATTCTGATCTGCGTCCTGATGGGACGCATTACTTCCAAACTGGCGGTTCCGTCTCTTTTGATCTTTATCGGGCTTGGGATGCTGTTTGGGGAAGAAGGAATCTTTCGGATCGTATTTGATGATTATGGAGTAACAGAAACCATCTGTTCTGTCAGTCTGATCTTTATCATTTTTTACGGTGGTTTTGGTACGAATGTAAAGGAAGCAAAGAGTGTCGCAGCAAAGGCCTTGCTTCTTTCCACCCTCGGTGTAGCTATGACAACCGGATTTGTGGGTGTATTTGTACATTTTGCACTGAAGCTTCCATGGCTGGAGAGCTTTTTGGTCGGATCGGTTCTGGCTTCTACCGATGCTGCTTCCGTGTTCAACATTTTGCGTACAAACAAGCTCGACTTAAAGTATCACACGGCTTCCCTTTTGGAATTGGAATCCGGTTCCAATGACCCGGTATCCTACATGCTGACCGTGGTACTGATCGCAGTGATGAGCGGAAAAGAGGTTTCTCTCCCGATCATGCTGGTGCAGCAGATCGGATTTGGTCTTCTATGCGGTGCTGCGGCCGGCTGGCTTGCAGTCAAGGCAATGGATCATTTCTCCTTTCAGGTCGAGGAGGGAAATACCATCTTTGCAGTGGCTGCCATGCTGGTAAGCTATTCCCTGCCGCAGGTGATCGGCGGAAACGGTTACCTGGCGGTGTACCTGTGCGGAATCATCATGGGAAACTCCCGGATCCCGGAGAAACGCAATCTGATGTATGTATTTGATACGGTGACCGGTATTGCCCAGATGATGATCTTCTTTTTACTGGGTCTTCTGGCGACACCGAGTGAACTGCCGACCGTCCTGGTGCCGGCAGCCATGATCATGCTGTTTATGACGGTGGTAGCACGTCCGGCAGCAGTGGCAGCGATCCTGCTTCCGTTCCGATCCCATATCCGCCAGGTTGGAGTTGTCTCCTGGGCGGGGCTTCGAGGTGCAGCCTCCATTGTGTTTGCAATCATGGCGGTTTTAAGCAAGGTGCCGATGCATTATAACCTTTATAACCTGGTATTCTGCGTGGTACTTCTTTCCATCGCAGTGCAGGGAACGTTTCTGCCTCTGGTTTCTCGGGCTCTTAACATGATTGACCGCAATATGGATGTGCGCCGAACCTTCAACGACTACGAGGAAGAGAGCAGTATCCATTTTGTAAAAACGCACATTCAGGAAGGGCATCCGTTCTGCAATAAGAAGGTAAGAGAGATCAGCCTTCCGGCGGAAATGCTGATCGTAATGATCCTTCGTGGAGAAGAAAAGCTGATCCCGAACGGAGATACCAGTTTGCTTGCCGGAGATCTGCTGATTTTGGCAGCACCGGAATTTACGGAAGGGGAAAATTTGATCCTGAGAGAAAGAACTGCCGTGAAGGGCGATAAGTGGAGCGGAAAGATGTTAAAGGAGGTTTCTCTCTCCAAGGGAACTCTGGTCGTCTCTGTGAGGAGAGGGGCAGAAACCCTCATCCCCGCAGGCGACACCAGGATCCAGGAGGGAGACAACCTGATCATAGCGAAGTACTAGTGCCTCGGCTAGACCTTCTGGTATATAGAAAAGTCATTGCGGCCATTTCGCTTGGTCTGATAGAGCGCCTTGTCCGCATTGCGGTAAAGTTCATCAAAATGAGAACCATTTTCCGGGCAGAAGGCAACGCCGACGCTGAAGGTGATGGCATTTCCTTCAATCTCAGGCTGCTTTGTAGCTCGAATATGGCTGACCATGTCCTGTACACGCTTTAAGGCAGCTTCGCGGGATGCGACATTTTTCATCAGAATGATAAATTCATCACCGCCGATGCGCCCGATGATGTCATCATCACGAAATTCATTTTTTAAAAATTGCCCTACATGCTGCAGGATCTGATCACCTGCGGCATGTCCGTAGGTATCGTTTACCTGCTTGAATTTATCAATATCCAGAATCAGAAAAGCATGGAGCGTATCGGTCTGCCATTTGTTTAGAAAATCGTCGATGGCAGTCTGGGTATGCTCCTTGTTGTATACACCGGTCAGAGCATCAACCTGGGCAGAGTGAACCAGCTCTCTGTGTTCTTTTGCATGAATGGCGAAAATGCGCCAGACAAGCAGGATCACAAAGATGATAAAACAAGCATTCAGTGCGATGGCATAATCTGTGGCAAAGGCATAACTGGATTTGGCCGTGGAAATCGGAATAACGTAACAGATCATCCAGCTGTTCAAATGGAGCGGAGAGTAGCTGATATAACAGCCGGACTCCGGCTTCCCTTTTGGATACACTGAGATCAGTCCATCCTCATGTGTTTGAAAGGCACCACGGATCATCTGGAGAGAATCGTTGCCATACAGATCCCACTGACCGTAAAAATCAAAGAAATTGTCATCGGAGGTGATGCCTTGATTCTCGGAATGACCGTCTAGGGTGATGATATCACCGTTTTCATTGATGATGATACATAAACCATTTCCGTCAAACAGATCATCAAAAATCATGTGGTTTAATGCGGTGACATTGTAGGAAGCACCGAGAAGACCGATCACGGTACTGTCGTGGAAAACCGGAACGCCGAGGATCACCCGGGTTTCCTGATCGACACTGCTTTGGAGCGGATCGCTCAGAACGCGGTGCCCCTTGATGCCTTCCTGAAAATAACGGCGGCGGGAAACATCCTTGACTTCTCCGTTTTCATAATGGGAAATGCCATTCGGTTCGATGAGGGCAACATGGTCGATCGAGGTGGTGGTTTTGATGGCAGACAGCATCTCCATGCTTTTATCGGAGACCAGAGTTCCGTCGGAACCGATCTGGGCGGCAATCCCTTCTAAAAACTGGTAATTGACATCCAGGATCTCTTCAAAATGAGCGCTTTGCCTTGAAACATTCATGGTCAGCTTATTTCTGGCCAGTGCGTTCACACTGCGCTGGGAAACAACGGAGAACGAAATAATGCCGATGGCAGTAGCAAGGATAAAAACGACGATGGCGATCAGATAACTCTCTAAAGGTGTTCTGTTTTTCTTTTTCATAATAGTTAAGACCTCATTTCGGTTTGAAGGACTATCTGTTATTATAACAGATAGAAAGAGGAAAGTAAAAAAGATATTCTTGTAAACGCCAACAAATTCGACGCGAATTTTGCCAAAAACAGCAGATGCGCGGCAGCTTATAAGAGAAAAAAGAAAAAAGATAAAAAAGTGCTTGCAAGAGTTGGAAGATTATGATATAGTATTAAACGTTCGCGGGAGTGCTGGAATTGGCAGACAGGCTAGACTAAGGATCTAGTGGCAGTTATGTCGTGTGGGTTCAAGTCCCATCTCCCGCAGTATCTTCTAAAGAAGGTACAGGAACATTCCTCGATAGCTCAGTCGGTAGAGCACGCGGCTGTTAACCGCGCTGTCGTAGGTTCAAGTCCTACTCGGGGAGTTTTGCAGAAGTGGCGGAATTGGCAGACGCGCACGGTTCAGGTCCGTGTGGTAGCAATACCTTGTGGGTTCGACTCCCATCTTCTGCATCAAAGCAGATGGAGGATGTGCTAAGGCACATCTTTTTTTGTAACTGTTCAGAGCCAAGCAAAATTTCGTAAATCAGACGTGAAATGCGAAGCATTTTGGAGGTTGGTTCTGAACAGTTACCTTTTTTGATTTGTAGGAAATTGTCATAGAATTCGATACATTTGAAAGTTTTGAAAAAAACAAAAAAACAATTGACAATGAAAGGGAAAACAGATATAATAAGCGTGTTGATTCGATGGTTCTTCATCGGGTGAATGGTTCGCAGAAGTGGCGGAATTGGCAGACGCGCACGGTTCAGGTCCGTGTGGTAGCAATACCTTGTGGGTTCGACTCCCATCTTCTGCATTTTAACAGAGAATGTAAATTCTCTGTTTTTTTTTACCCTGAAAAAGGAAAATAGTATCAAAAATTCTGAAATTATGCTATACTAATAATAATTGTGAGCACATCCGGATGGAAAGGGGGAGTGTTTTATGAATATCCGTGAAATGAGAGAAGAGTGGGAAAATGATTACTTAAGTCCCTATGCTTCCTTCAGCAGCAAAACGAAGGGGCGTGAGCGAGAAGAGATTCCCTGTGATATCCGTACAGCGTATCAGAGAGACCGCGATCGTATCCTGCACTGCAAGTCGTTTCGAAGATTAAAACACAAAACCCAGGTATTTCTGGCACCCGAGGGGGATCATTACCGGACACGCCTGACCCACACGCTGGAGGTTGCACAGATTTCCCGTACTATTTCCAGGGCTCTGCGCTTGAATGAGGATCTGACAGAGGCCATCGCTCTGGGACATGATCTGGGGCATACGCCGTTTGGACACTCCGGTGAGCGGATCTTGAATGAACTCTGCCCCTATGGCTTTATTCATTCCGAGCAAAGTGTACGGGTTGTGGAGCTGCTTGAAAAAGACGGACAGGGGCTGAATTTGACCTGGGAAGTACGGGACGGGATCCGTAATCATCGTACAAGCGGTCATCCGGCAACCCTTGAGGGCTGTGTGGTGCGCCTGAGCGATAAGATTGCCTATATCAATCATGATATTGATGATGCGATCCGTGCGAGGATCTTCACAGAGGAAAATCTCCCCAAAAAGTATACCGATGTGCTGGGACACAGTGTCCGGGAACGATTGAACCTGTTGATCCATGATATTATCATGCAGAGCGAAGACCGGCCGGATATCCGGATGTCTCCTTATATAGAGGAAGCAATGCAGGGGCTTCGGAGCTGGATGTTTGAAAATGTCTACGAGAACAAGGTGCCAAAGGCAGAAGAGGGCAGAGCTCAGCAGCTTCTGGTATTTTTGTACCGGTATTATCTGGAGCATATCGAAGAGCTTCCGGACGAGTATCTTCTGATGATCCGTGAGCAAAAGGAGCCGACGGAGCGTGTGGTTTGCGACTATATTGCCGGCATGAGTGACAGTTATTCCATCGACAAGTTTGAAGAATTATTTATCCCGAAATCATGGAAGATTCACTAGTCAGGATCTTATGATCGAAACTGCGGGGCATGTCACAGAAGATGAGTTTTGACACTGGAACCAAGGTTATATCACAAAGAACCGGAAAGGAGCGAAAAATGTATTATCCGGAAGATGTCGTAGAACAAGTGCGGACGAGAAGTGACATTGTAGATATAATTTCTGGATATGTGAAGCTTCAGAAAAAGGGGGCAAATTATTTCGGACTTTGTCCGTTTCATAATGAGAAATCCCCTTCGTTTTCGGTATCACCCCAGAAGCAGATGTATTACTGCTTCGGTTGCGGTGCCGGAGGCAATGCGATCACCTTTGTGATGGAATATGAAAATTATACGTTTCAGGAAGCACTTAAGGTCTTGGCTGACCGAGCAGGAATCAGCCTCCCGGAGGTGGAATATTCCAAAGAAGAACGGGAAAAGGCAGATCGGCGTTCGACCTTGCTTGAGATCAATAAGTTAGCTGCAAATTATTTTTACTATCAGCTGCGGCAGCCCCAGGGGAAAATAGGCTACGAGTATTTTCGAAACCGAGAGCTGACGGACGACACGATCCGTCGTTTCGGGTTGGGCTTTTCCAACAAAACCGGCGATGATCTGTATCAGTATCTGCGTTCAAAAGGCTATACCGATGAGATCCTTCGAGACAGCGGTCTGGTGACGATGGAAGAACGGGGCACCTACGATAAGTTCTGGAACCGTGTCATGTTTCCGATCATGGATGTCAATAACCGGGTCATCGGGTTTGGCGGCCGTGTCTTAGGAGACGGCAAGCCAAAGTACTTAAATTCCCCGGAAACCCTGGTTTTTGATAAGAGCCGCAATCTATACGGGCTGAATTATGCCCGCACCAGCAGGGAACACTATATGTTAGCCTGTGAGGGCTACATGGATGTGATCGCCATGCACCAGGCTGGATTTACCAACGCGGTGGCTTCCCTTGGAACTGCGTTTACGCCTCAGCATGCGGTATTGTTAAAACGCTACACGGATACCGTTATTCTGACCTATGACAGCGACGGAGCAGGAATCAAGGCAGCACTTCGTGCCATCCCAATCCTAAAGGAGGCAGGGATTTCTACCAGAGTGCTGAACTTAAAACCCTATAAGGATCCGGATGAATTCATCAAGAATCTTGGAGCGGACGCCTTTCGGGAACGGATCGCAAACGCGCAGAACAGTTTTCTGTTTGAAATTGATGTGTTGAAACGGGATTATGATCTGGAGGATCCGGAGCAAAAGACGAAGTTTTATAATGCCACAGCAAGGAAGCTTCTGGAATTTTCGGAGGCTCTGGAACGCGATAATTACATTCGTGCGGTGGCACAGGCACAGGGTATCCCCTATGAGGATCTGCGCAGGCTGGTGAACCGGGTCGGAAGTCAGCCCGGGGCGGTACCGGTCAGCCGACGGGATGCAGACAGCAGAGAGGTGCGGGAAACCAGAAAAAGGAATGAAAAGGATGATGGCATCCGCCGTTCGCAGCGTCTGCTTTTAACCTGGCTGATCGAACAGCCCAAGCTGTTTGAAAAGATCGAGGGCGTGATCGGTCCGGATGATTTTCGAGAGCCGCTGTATCATGAAGTTGCGCAGATGGTGTTCGACGGTCACAGGCAGGGAAATGTCAATCCGGCAGGCATTTTGAATCACTTTATTAATGATGAAGAACAATATAAACAGGTGGCAGCATTGTTTAATGCCAGTCTCAACGATTCCTTAAATAATGAAGAACAACGAAAAGCATTTTCTGAAACAGTACTTAAGGTAAAAAAGAACAGTCTGGATGAAGCCAGTCGGAGTGCGACGGATATTGCCGCACTCCAGGAGATCATAAAACAGCAGGCAGCATTGAAAACGCTTCATATTTCCATTGATTAGAAAGGGTGATCGATATGGAGGAACGTACACAGACATTTGATGAGAAACTGAGTTTGCTTTTGGAAGAAGCGAAAAAGAAGAAGAATGTTCTGGAAAACCGGGAAATCCTGGACTTTTTTAAGGGTGAGATCCTGGATCCGGATAAGTTGGATCGAATCTATGATTTTCTGGACAGCAACCATGTCGATGTGCTCCGTACAGAAGAGGAGGATGATATCGACCCAGAACTGTTTCTGGATGAGGAAGCAGAGGAAGAGGAAGAAAACGAGCTGGAGCAGATTGATCTTTCGGTACCGGAAGGCGTTGGCGTGGAGGATCCTGTCCGCATGTACCTAAAGGAGATCGGAAAAATTCCGCTTCTGACCACGGAACAGGAGATTGAACTGGCAAAACGGATTGAACTGGGGGATCAGCTGGCAAAAAAACGTCTGGCAGAGGCAAATTTGCGTCTGGTTGTAAGTATCGCAAAAAAGTATGTTGGACGCGGCATGCAGTTTCTGGACCTGATCCAGGAGGGAAACCTCGGTCTGATCAAGGCTGTGGAAAAATTCGATTACCGCAAGGGCTATAAGTTTTCTACCTATGCAACCTGGTGGATCCGTCAGGCCATTACCAGATCCATAGCAGATCAGGCACGCACGATCCGCATCCCGGTACATATGGTAGAGACGATCAATCGTCTGATCCGTACCTCCAGACAGCTGGTGCAGGAGCTGGGACGGGAACCGACTGCAGAGGAAATCGCGGCCAAAATGGACATCTCGGTGGAACGCGTGAATGAGATTCGAAAAATTTCGCAGGATCCGGTATCCCTTGAGACACCGGTCGGTGAGGAAGAGGACAGTCATCTGGGAGATTTTATCCAGGATGATCATGTGGCGGTTCCGGCCGATGAAGCTGCCTTTTCTCTGCTTCACGACCAGCTGATGGAATCGCTCCAGACATTGACGGAACGGGAACAGCAGGTGCTGCGCCTGCGGTTTGGACTGGATGACGGAAAACCGAGAACCCTCGAGGAGGTTGGAAAACAGTTTCATGTAACCAGGGAGCGGATCCGTCAGATCGAGGCGAAGGCCTTGCGAAAGCTCCGTCATCCGAATAGGAGCAAAAAACTGAGAGATTATCTGGACGAATAGACAAAGGAACAGAAACAATGAGATTATCAGACAGACTGGAACGGATTGCCGCAAAGGCATCGGAAATTACAGAAGGACATGCAGCAGATGTAGGGACGGATCATGGATTCGTCCCAATTCGTCTGATCGAGATGGGAAGGACAAAACATGTCGTTGCCATGGATGTGCGAAAGGGTCCCTTATCCCGAGCAGCAGAGCATATACGGGAACACCATATGGAAAAACAGATCGAGACGCGCTTAAGCGACGGTCTGCGGGAGCTTTTGCCGGGCGAGGCGGACACCGTGGTGATCGCAGGGATGGGCGGAGAACTGATGCTGCGTATCCTGAAGGAGGGAGCATATCTGTATGACAGCGTGAAGCATTATATCCTGTCTCCGCAGTCGGAGCTTTCTCTTTTCCGGCACGGCCTGGAAGAACTCGGTTTTGTGATCGAGGAGGAGGAAATGCTTTTTGATGAAGGAAAGTACTATGTGATCCTGCAGGTGAGTCCGGGAGTTATGCATTACGAACAGGAGTATGAATACCGTTATGGGGCTGATCTTCTTTTGAAACAGGATCCGGTTTTGGAAGAATTTCTAAAAAAACAGCG
Organism: uncultured Selenomonadales bacterium; assembly: GCA_963589345.1. Lineage (GTDB taxonomy): Bacteria > Bacillota > Clostridia > Lachnospirales > Lachnospiraceae > Brotaphodocola. Next base: position 21,688 of record CAVALB010000018.1, read on the forward strand.
GATCCAGGAGGAAGAGCTTTTAAAGCGCCTGACTTCTAAGGAAACAGAGGGAGCCAGGCTGCGTGCAGAGAGTCTGAAAAAAGAATTGGAAGAGACAAAGGAGGCGCTATTGTGCTTTGCTTAGAACTGATCAAAAAACTGGATGAGCTGGCTCCTCGTAATCTGGCCCTTGAGTGGGATAATCCCGGGCTGTTAGCCGGACGAAGGGACAAGGATATCAAAAAAGTGCTGATTGCCCTGGATGCGACAGATCGGGTGATCGAGCAGGCCATCCGGGAAGGAGCAGATCTGCTTTTGACGCATCATCCGCTGATCTTTCGTGCATTAAAACAGGTAAGCGACGAAAATTTTATCAGCCGTCGGATCCTGAAGCTTCTGCAGGCAGATATCTCTTATTTTGCCATGCATACCAACTTTGATGCGGCATCGGGCTGCATGGCAGATCTGGCAGCAAAGCGGCTTAACATCCTAAGCGGAGAGCAGGAAGGGATCGCTGTCGGGATCGGAAAGGTTGGTACTTTAAGGGAGCCGATGCCGCTTTGGGAGCTTGCAAAGCAGGTAAAGCAGGCATTTGACCTTCCTTTTGCTTTGGTATACGGAAGCGAAGTTGTAAAAACACCGGTCGAGCGTGTGGCAGTATCTCCCGGGGCAGGCGGCAGCATGATCAGCCATGCCCTTGCAAAAAAGGTGGAAGTGCTGATCACCGGAGATATCGGCCATCATGATGCGATCGATGCAGCAGCGCAGGGGATGGCTATCATCGATGCCGGTCACTATGGACTCGAGCATATCTTTATTCCGTTTATGGCAGACTATGTGACACGCATATCTGACGGAAGGGTCGAGGTCATTTGTGCAGAGCCGGATTTCCCGGCAAAAATATTGGTTTAAAGCGACGAAATGCAAAGCATTTTGGAGGCTGGTTCTGAACAGTTACAACATTTTAATACAAGGGAGAAGACATATGGTTCATGTATGGGTATCGGGAGAGGAAAGGACCTACCCGGAGGATGCCTGTTTACAGGATGCAGCGAAAGAGCAGCAGGATCGTTTTTCGCATGAAATTTTGCTGACTACAGTGGATGGAAAGCTGCAGGAGCTTCGAAAAAAACTGAAGGATGGCACAAAAATCGAGTTTCTTACCGCTGCTGACAAGCCGGGGATGATGACTTACCGGCGCGGTGTGATCTTTGTCCTTCTGAAAGCCTTTTATGAGGTGGTGGGCGCAGAGCACATCCGGAAGCTTTCCGTGGAATACGCCATTGACAATGGCTTATTTATTGAATCCGAAGGTGATTTTGAAAAAACGCAGGAGCTGACAGACCGGATCAAAGCCAAAATGCAGGAATATGCAGCGGCCGGGATCCCGATCTTGAAGCGAAACGTATCCACCGATGAAGCAATCGAAAATTTCCACCGCCACCGCATGTACGAAAAAGAACGTTTGTTCCATTATCGCAGAGTTTCTCGAGTGAATCTGTACAACATCGGAGGCTTTGAGGATTACTACTATGGTTACATGGTGCCGGACACGAGCAGTTTAAAATATTTCGATCTGATTTTGTATCGGAACGGTATGATGCTCCTACTTCCGGATCAGAAAGATCCGGAACATGTGGCTGAGTTTCGTGACCGTGAGAAGCTGTATGAGGTATTAAAGGAGACGGAAAACTGGGGAAGACAGCTGGAGGTTCCTACAGTCGGAGCCTTGAATGATGTGATCTGCCATGGAAAGGTAAATGAGCTGATCCTGATGCAGGAGGCGCTGATGGAAAAGAAGATCGGCGACATTGCAGAGCAGATCGCCGCCAGGCCGGAAAAGAAGATCGTCATGATCGCAGGACCCTCTTCTTCCGGAAAAACCAGCTTTTCCCACCGGCTTTCCATTCAGTTAAAGGCAAAGGGCTTAAAGCCTCACCCGATTGCTGTCGATAATTACTTTGTAAACCGGGCAGACAGTCCGCGGGATGAAAACGGAAACTATAATTATGAAGTGCTCGAATGCCTGGATGTGGCACTCTTTAATCAGGATATGACAGATCTTTTGGCAGGAAAGACTGTGGAAATGCCGGAGTACAATTTTGTAAAGGGCGTGCGGGAATATCATGGAGATAATCTGACGCTCGGACCGGATGATGTCCTGGTCATTGAAGGGATTCACTGCCTGAACGAAAAGCTTTCCTATGCGCTGCCGCGAAAAAACAAGTTTAAGATCTACATCAGTGCACTGACGCAGCTCAATATTGATGAACATAACCGTATTCCCACCACCGACGGACGCCTGCTGCGGCGGATCGTGCGGGATGCAAGAACCCGTGGAGCATCGGCTCAGGATACCATCCGGATGTGGCCGTCTGTGCGCCGGGGAGAAGAGGAAAATATCTTTCCGTATCAGGAAGATGCAGACATCATGTTCAATTCAGCACTGGTCTATGAGCTATCGGTCTTAAAGCAGTATGCGGAGCCGGTTCTTTTTTCCGTACCGCAGGACAGCACAGAATATATGGAAGCAAAACGGCTGTTGAAGTTTCTGGATTATTTCCTTGGAGTCAGCAGTGAGGAGATCCCCCATAATTCTTTGATTCGGGAGTTTATCGGGGGCAGCTGCTTTAAGGTATAAGAACCAAGGTTACAGTACACGGATTGACAGGAAAAAAAAATAATGCTAGAATAGGGAAGATTGAGTAAGACAAATGGTCGCTGCCACGGGACCGAAAGGCCGTGGGAGAGGAAAGTCCGGGCTTCACAGGGCAGGGTGCCAGATAACGTCTGGCGGAGGTGACTCTAGGGACAGTGCAACAGAAATATACCGCCGGCTTAGCCGGTAAGGGTGGAATGGCAGTGTAAGAGACTACCGCCCGGCTGGTAACAGACGGGGCACATGTAAACCCCACTCGAAGCAAGACCGAACAGAAAGCATAAGGCGGCCCGTCTGCTTTCGGGTAGGTCGCTTGAACCAGGTGGTGACATCTGGTCTAGATAGATGACCATTCAATGACATAACCCGGCTTATCGTCTTACTCATAAATCTTTGCAGATCAAAAGAGGACAGTGTATTGCACCGTCCTCTTTTTGCTTTATTTTCTTTTTGTTTGCCTTCTATTCTGCAAGCTCTTCCCAGGTCTCATAGAGCCCTTCTAACTTAGTCTGGATAGTTTCTTTTTCTTTGTTTAATTCCACGAGGCGTGCAACATCGGTATACACCTCCTCCAGCGACAAAAGCTCATCAATCTCGGAATCTCTTGTCTCCAGGCCGTGGATTTCCTCTTCAACCTTTTTTAGGTCATTCTGGCGCTTGCGTATGCGTGCCTGTTCCTCCTTCTGGGCTTTCCAGTCCAGCTTGACCTCGGTGTCTGCAGCAGATTTTGTCATACTGGGAACCCCGGTGGCCTTCAGGCTGCCATTGGCCGCTGCCGTTCCGATGGCACGGTCGCGTTCTGTATGCTCAGAATCGACATACAGCTCTTTCATTAGGTCTTTCTTTTCCAGATAGTAGTCGTAGTTGCCGATATAATTTAAGAAGGTCTGACCGGTCAGTTCCAGAATGCGGGTTGCGGTCTGGTTGATGAAATAACGGTCATGAGATACGTAGAGTACGGTTCCGGTGTAGTTTTTTAATGCATTCTCCAGGATTTCCTTTGAGGTGATGTCCAGGTGGTTGGTTGGCTCATCGAGGATCAGAAAGTTGGCCTCGGAGAGCATGAGCTTTGCTAAGGAAACACGGCCGCGCTCCCCGCCGCTAAGATCCGAGATCCGCTTAAATACATCATCTCCCGTGAACAAAAAGGCTGCCAGAATGTTGCGCACCTGTGTATTGGTCAGATTTGGGTAAGCATCCTGAACCTCCTCAAATACGGTCTTTTCCATATGAAGGACATGGTGCTCCTGATCGTAATAGCCGATATGGACCTTTGACCCCAGGGTGATGGTGCCGGTATCTGCAGGAAGCATCCCGTTGATGATCTTCAAAATGGTTGTTTTCCCGGTTCCGTTATTGCCGATGATGGCTACGCGTTCCCCACGCTTTACCTCCATATCGACATGGGAAAACAGATGGGTACTGCCAAAGGATTTGCTTAGATCCCGGACGGTGAGCACATCATTGCCGCTGACAATGTTGGGTTCGAGACTGATGCGCATTTCGTCCTGGATTTCAGCAGGTTTGTCAAGAACCTGGATCTTGGAGAGCATCTTTTCCCGGCTTTCTGCCCGTTTGATGGATTTTTCCCGGTTGAAGGATTTTAATTTGGCGATGACCTCCTCCTGGTGCTTGATCTCTGCCTGCTGGTTTAACCAGGCCTTCATCTGGGCGGCGCGGAGCATGGCCTTCTTTTCACTGTAGGCAGTATAGTTGCCAAGATAGACCGAGGCGTGCCCAGACTCCAGCTCGACAACCTTGGTGACAACGCGGTTTAAGAAGTAGCGGTCGTGAGCAACGATGATGACTGCTCCGTTATAATTCAGCAGATAGGTTTCTAACCAGGCGATGGATTCCATGTCCAGATGGTTGGTCGGCTCATCCAGAAGGATGATATCCGGACGGGACAAAAGCAGTTTACCAAGGGATACACGGGTTTTCTGTCCGCCGGAGAGGGTGGAAACGGTCTTGTCAAATTCCTCTTCCGTAAAACCAAGTCCCTTTAAGACACCGGTCAGTTCGCTTTTCCAGGCATAGCCGTTTTCTAACTCGAAGGTATGGCTTAAACGGCTGTAGGAGGATAACATTGCCTCAAGCTCCTCGCCAGAGGCATCCTGCATACGCAGCTCCAGCTCGCGAATCTGATTTTCCATGTCAATGATGGGTTGCTTGACTTCCTTTAATTCCTCATAGATGGTGCGGCTGCTGTCTAAATCCTGATGCTGTGCCAGATAACCCAAAGTTTTCCCCTTTGCCAGAACAACCTCGCCGGAATCGGCCGGCATCTCTCCGACAATAATCTTTAACAGGGTAGATTTTCCGGCACCGTTGATGCCGACGATGGCTGCCTTTTCCTGATCTTCTATATGAAAGGAAACCTCGGACAGGATCTCATCCGTGCCGAAGGCTTTACTGATGTGATTGCATGATAAAATCATAGATAACTCCATTTCGTTACGTTTTCTACTATAGGTCTTATCAAGTATAATATAGGTATTTCCCACTTGTAAAGGGCTTTCTGTCTGTTTTTTATTCAGAAACTCATTGAACATTGACATAGATTTCGCAAACAGTTATAATAGTAACAATAGTTGTAACTAGGAAGATATTGATAGTTACTAATAGTTTAGATATAGGAGATGTGCATCATGGAAAATAGAGAGATATCCAAAGCAGTTATTACAAGACTCCCGCGGTATTACCGTTATCTCGGTGAGCTTTTGGAATCAGGTGTAGAGCGTATCTCATCCAATGAACTTAGTACCCGGATGAAGGTGACAGCCTCCCAGATTCGTCAGGATTTAAACAATTTCGGAGGCTTCGGTCAGCAGGGCTATGGTTACAATGTAAAATACCTATATACGGAAATCGGAAAGATTCTCGGTATTGACCGTCAGCATAACCTGATCATCATCGGTGCCGGAAACCTCGGACAGGCCATTGCCAACTACGCAAATTTTGAAAAGCGTGGTTTTATCATCAAGGGCATGTTTGATATCAACCCGAGACTGATCGGTCTGGTGGTTCGCGGCATCGAGATCCGTGGGGTGGATGATCTGGAACAGTTCATCAAGGACAACAATGTCCAGATGGCCGCATTGACCATTCCAAAGACCAAGGCACCGGAAATTGCAGATCGTCTGGTCAATGCTGGAATTAAGGCAATCTGGAATTTTGCCCATGTCGATCTGAATGTACCGGATGATGTGGTGGTTGAGAACGTACATCTTTCCGAGAGCCTTATGCGTTTGTCCTACCGGGTATGCAGCATGCAGGATCGAAAAAAGAAAGAAGAAAAACAGGCAAAGGGTGAATCATAACGGAAACGCCGACAGGCAGGGACAGCGTGTCCTCATGCCTGCCGGCATTTTTTCATTTATAGGAAAATGTGAATCAAGATGTACTCGTACATGTCAAAAAGATAGGAGGTATCCGAATATGGATTATGCGGTGACGGCACAGCAGATGAAGGCAGTCGATCAGTTTACCATACAGCAGATCGGTATCCCGTCTCTTGTGCTCATGGAGCGGGCGGCACTGGCGGTGGCCAAGGCCACAGAAGAGCTGGCAGAGGAAAGAAAACTGGGTAAAAAAGCCAGGATCCTGGCAGTATGCGGTACCGGAAATAACGGTGCGGACGGAGTGGCGGCAGCACGCATCCTTATGGGGCGCGGTTATGCGGTCAGCCTTTTGTTTGTTGGAAATCCGGTGCACGATTCGGAGGAGATGAAGACCCAGAAGCAGATTGCCGCTCATCTTCATATGGTTCAGGAAGCTGCAGTCTGCGAATCGGAAGCTTCCTGCGACATCATTTTAGATGCCGTGTTCGGGATTGGTCTTGGCAGGGATATCGGGGGAGAATACCGAACTGTATTGGAAAAGCTGAATATCCTGAAGGAAACCTTTGGAGTCGGGATCATCGCGGTGGATACCCCGTCCGGGATTCACGGAACCACCGGCGAGGTCATGGGCATTGCGCTGAAGGCAGATGTGACGGTGACATTTGGCTATGCAAAAACAGGACTTCTTTTATATCCGGGAAAGCAGTATGCAGGAACCTTAAAGGTGGCAGATATCGGTTTCCCGCAGATCAGTCTTGAAAAAGCAGGATGGGACGCAGGCCTGATCACAAAAGAAGATCTTTTAAAGCTTCCGAAACGTCGTCCGGATGGAAATAAGGGAACCTTTGGAAAGGTGCTGATCCTTGCAGGCAGCCGGGGAATGAGTGGGGCAGCTTACTTTTCAGCCCTCGGTGCGTACCGAAGCGGCGCCGGTCTGGTGAAGATTCTTACGGTGCCGGAGAACCGGCAGATTTTGCAGATGCAGCTTCCGGAAGCCCTGGTGAGCTGTTATGATCCGCAGCAGGAAGAAGAAATGCAGAAGATCCTGGAAAAAGAGTGCGCCTGGGCAGATGTGATCGTTGCAGGGCCGGGATTGTCGCAGGAGCCGTATGTGGAATATCTGCTTGAAACAGTTCTGTCCGATGCTTACGTCCCCATTGTGCTGGATGCCGATGGCCTCAACTGCGTCGCGACGCATCCGTATCTGACGCGGTATTTTACGGAGAACATCATCCTCACCCCTCATATGGGCGAGATGAGCCGCCTGACCTCTGTGCCGATCGCAGATTTAAAAAAGGATCCTCTTGGGGAGGCGAGGGCCTACAGCGCCCGGTACGGTACGGTCTGTGTACTCAAGGATGCGGTAACTGTGATCACGGACAAGGATGGAGCGGCATGGATTAACCGCAGCGGCTGCAGTGCCATGGCAAAGGGCGGCTCCGGTGATGTGCTGACCGGTGTGATCGCAGGTCTTCTGGCCAGGGGGATGGAAGCTGCGGAGGCAGCGGCCTTTGGCGTATATCTGCACGGTCTGGCGGGAGAAGCGGCAGCGGTAGAACTTGGCGAGAATGGAATCTTGGCTTCTGATCTTGCAAATGCAGTGGGAGCTTTCGCTTAAGAACGAATGAAAGACAAAAATCGAGGACAAAAGGTATTATGGAAAATTTTACAAAATATACAAGAGTTTATGCACCGGTAGATCTGGATGCGATCGCATTTAACATGGAATCCATGCGCGGCAATATCAGAAAAGAAACAGGAATGATCGGAGTGGTCAAGACCGATGCCTACGGCCATGGAGCAGTAGCGGTTGCAGAGGCGATCGATCCTTATGTGGGGGGCTATGCGGTTGCAACGGCAGAGGAAGCATTGCAGCTTCGCCGCCATGGCAAAAAAAAGCCGATCCTGATTTTGGGAGTGACCCATCCTGCCCATTATCAGGAGCTGATCGAGCAGGAAATCCGTCCGGCCATTTTTACGCTGGAGCAGGCAAAGCCGCTGTCCGAGCTGGCCGTTGCTATGAAAAAGACGGCGAAGCTTCATCTGGCACTGGACACCGGCATGCACCGGATCGGTATGACTGCAGATGAATCCGGCGCCGACCTGGCGGCGGCCATTGCCAAGCTTCCGGGATTGGAGCTGGAAGGTCTCTTCACCCACTTTTACAGGGCAGATGAGACGGATAAGCAGACATCAGAAAAGCAGCTTGACCGCTACCTGCATTTTGTAAAGCTTTTGTCGGAACGTGGAATTGAAATTCCGGTAAAGCATTGCTCAAACAGTGCCGGTATCATTGATCTGCCGCAGGCCAACTTAAATTATGTCCGTGCCGGTATTACGGTCTATGGTCTGTATCCGTCGGATGAGGTAGAAAAGGCCAAGGTGCCGTTAAAACCGGCTCTGGGTCTGAAATCCTTTGTCACCTATGTCAAGGAGATCGGCTCAGGTGAGGAAATCAGCTACGGAGGTACCTATGTAACGAAATGCACCACGCGGGTGGCAACGATTCCGGTGGGCTATGGAGACGGGTATCCGCGCAGCTTGTCGAACCGTGGTTATGTGTTGATCTGCGGAAAACGTGCCCCGATTCTCGGCCGTGTATGCATGGATCAGTTTATGGTTGATGTGACGGACATTCCGGGTGTCGGTGTGGATACCCCGGTTACCCTGATCGGAAAGGACGGCAGGGAAGAGATCACTGTAGAGCGGCTGGCAGAGCTTTGCGGAGGCTTCCATTACGAGATGGTCTGCGATATCGGGAAACGCGTGCCGAGGGTATATTACCGCGGCGGTAAAGTTGTGGGAACGAAGGATTGCTTTGGGGAATAAAGCCTTTCTGTGTTGACGAAGCACCGGAAGTCTAGTACAATCGTATCGTGTATACAAAACGAAAAAGGAGATACGAAAACTAATATGGACGATGGTTATTCGCGCCTGATTTTGCTTGCCGGTGCGGTGGTGCTTTGTCTGGCAGCAGCTTATATGATCCGGAGGATCATAAAATCCAGACAGGAAAATGTAACGGAAGAAGATATCATGGATATGGTAAATGAAGGCCACGAGCAGGGAGTGCTGGAATCCAGCGAGGCAGAGATGATCACCAACATCTTTGAGTTTGATGACAAGGAAGCCGGCGACATCATGACGCACCGGAAGAATATCGTGGCCTTAGATGGATCCATGTCCCTAAGGGAAGCCGCCCATTTTGTCTTAAAGGAGGCTAAGAATTCCAGGTATCCGGTTTACGGAAAGGATCTGGATGACATCATAGGTACGGTACACATGCGCGATGTGCTGTTTCATGCGGAAAATCTGCAGGAGTCTCGCATGGAGATTGCCAATGTCCCGGGGGTTTTGCGTCCGGCTCATTTTATTCCGGAAACCCGCAATATCAATTCTCTGTTTCAGGAGATGCAGTCCCAGAAAATTCATATGGAGATTGTCATTGATGAGTATGGACAGACAGCCGGGATCGTGACGATGGAGGATATCCTGGAGGAAATTGTGGGAAATATTCTCGATGAGTACGATGTGGATGAACAGTACATTGTCCGGGGAGAGGGTGATGCCCTGATCATGAGCGGTATGACTCCCTTAGAGGATGCGCAGGAAGAGCTTGGAATTGAGTTTCCCAAGGAGGATCTGGAAAATTATGATACCATCAACGGACTCCTCATATCCCGCCTTGACCGGATCCCGGGAGAGGATGAGCAGCCGGAGACCGAGTATCTGGGCTACCGCTTCTGCATCCTGAAGGTGGAGAATAAGATGATCCATTCCGTGCGTGTGACAAAATTGCCGCAGGCTCTTGCAAGCACAGAAAATTAGTGTTAAAATAGAAAAGATGTTTTGTTGAACGAAAAGAGAAAGTATAAGTAAGGAGCGTTATTTTATGTCAGGACATTCTAAATTTGCGAATATCAAGCACAAAAAAGAAAAAAACGATGCAGCAAAGGGAAAGGTCTTTACCGTTATCGGCCGTGAGATTGCCGTAGCTGTAAAAGAGGGAGGCCCGGATCCGGCTAACAACAGCAAGCTTCGTGATGTCATTGCAAAAGCAAAGGCCAACAACATGCCAAACGATACCATCGATCGTGGAATCAAGAAGGCAGCAGGCGATGCAAACTCTGTGAACTATGAGGTGCTGACCTACGAGGGTTACGGTCCGAGCGGCGTTGCGATCATTGTTGACACGCTGACCGACAACAAAAACCGTACTGCAGCCAATGTCAGAAGCGCCTTCACCAAAGGAAACGGAAACATCGGAACACAGGGAAGCGTTTCCTTCATGTTCGATAAAAAGGGACAGATCATCATTGACAAGGAAGAGTGCGAGCTGGATGCTGATGAGCTGATGATGATGGCACTGGACGCAGGTGCAGAGGATTTCGCAGAGGAGGAAGACAGCTACGAGGTCATCACCGATCCGGACGATTTCAGTACGGTTCGTGAGGCTCTGGAAAAAGAGAACATCCCGATGATGGAGGCTGATGTCACCATGATCCCGCAGACCTGGGTGGAGCTGACCGACGAGAACGATATCAAGTACATGAACCGTCTCTTAGACCTTCTGGATGCAGATGATGATGTACAGGCAGTATATCACAACTGGGATACAGACGAGAGATAGGCTCGTTCAAAGGAAGATACCGGTAGGGAATGTTGTCAAATAAGTATGACAGGACATACTTATTTGACAACATTCCCTGTTTTTTTGCAAAAAAGAGAGGCAAAATGAATGTTTGTGACTTTTTCACAAAAATTGATTAAAAGATTGAATCAAAAGGACGAAAATGCATGTAGACAGGAAAAAGGTATTGCAATATATAAAGGACGGATATATAATCCAGATATAGCTTAAACAAAGGAGTTGCTGAGTAAAGATTCTCTGATGGAGTGGCTTGATATTTTTTTAAAACAATTAATTAATAAAATTAATTAAATGACAAGGAGGAACGAAAATGAAGTATTTTCTGGACAGCGCAAAAATTGATGAGATTAAGGAGGCCTATCACACCTTTGGTATTGACGGAGTCACCACAAACCCACGTCATATCATGGTAAGCGGAAAACCGTTTCTGACAGTGATCAAAGAAATGGCTGACTGGGTAAAAGAAGAAGGAATTGAGGGATATGAGAGATTTCCGATTTCCGTAGAAATCAATCCACACCTGGATGATGCGGATGAGATGGTTGCAGAAGGCAAAAGGATTGCGGCTATCTGCAGTAACTTTGTAATTAAAATCCCATGTACGGAGGCCGGAATCCAGGCAGCCCGCAGACTGGAGGCTGAAGGAGTAAGAACAAACGTAACATTGGTATTCTCACCGGCTCAGGCAATTCTTCCGGCAAAGAATCATTCCTTATTTGTTTCTCCTTTCATCGGATGGAAAGAAGCAAACGGAGAAGATTGCAAGGCTTATATCAAAGCAATTTCTGATATCTATGATAATTATGGATATAAAGGAAAAACCCAGATCATCTGCGCAGCAATCAGAACCCCAAAACAGATTGTGGACTGTGCGGTAGCAGGGGCCGATATTATTACAACAGGCCTGGCAGTATATAAAGACAGCATCAAACATGCATATACGAATCAGGGACTTGAAACATTCAGAAGTGCATGGGACAATACAGTAACAGAGTAACCCACGTATAATAACTCGCAGCAAAACGAAACAGCCGGTCAGTTTTGAAATTGAGCTTGAGACTGTCCTGTTCAGGATCAGAGAGAGGAAGAAATTAAGATGAAAATTGGGTTTATTGGACTTGGAATCATGGGAGAATCCATGAGTGAGAATATTATCAAAAAGCATGATGATCAGGTTTATGTGTTTGATTTTGTAAAAGAGAAGGTTGAACTTCTTGAAAGCAAAGGCGGGATCAGATGCGACAGCTCTCTGGAGCTTGCAGAAAAATCAGACGTGATCATTTCCATGGTTCCGAAGTCAGAACATTCTATGTCCGTATATAAAGAAGTACTTCCGGCATTAAATGATACAAAGCTTTGCATTGATATGAGCACAATCGATCCGTCTGTTTCTGTTGAGATTTCTGAAATGGTAAAAAAGACAGGCGCTCAGTTTGTGGATGCACCGGTCGTAAAATCAAAACCGGCAGCTATTGCAGGAAAACTTGGAATTTATATGGGTGGAGAGGAAGCCGCCTGTGCCAAGGCAGAACCGATTCTTGCATATATGGGAGAAAATATTATCCGCATGGGAGGAAACGGAAAAGGGCTTGTGATGAAAATCTGCCACAATGCACTGGTTTCCCAGATTCAAAACGGAGTCAATGAAACACTGACATTGGCCGACAAATATGGAATTGACGTTGAAAGTTATACCACAGCGATCTCCTACGGCGGAGGACAGAATTTCTATCTGGATTCCAAGAATACACCGATCAAAAATGAGGATTATACAACCGCGTTCTCCGTAGAAAATATGTACAAGGATGTAAATATCTGTATGAACATGGCAAAGGGCTGCGGCATGAATCTTACCGGAGAGGCAGCTGCAAAAGCTGTTTATGATAAGGCAATGGAACTTGGATATGGAAAAGAAGATTTCTGTGCCACAATCAAGGCTGTGCGAAAGATGCAGAAATAGAAGGTCGAAATCATGTTAAAAAAGTTGAATGAGAAGAATGATGTTCAAATTTTCAGTGTCAGGGATTCTGGTTTTGCAAGCTATGGAAGAGTGATAGACGGATTTGATTTTTCTGAGCTGATACGGTTTATGGAGAAAGATACGGAAATCCCGGAAAGTGGAAATATTTATGTTGCTTCTGTTGCAGAAATGGAAAATATGGCAGTTGCAGAGCGGGTGCAGGCTCTGATTTATGGAGAGATGACGGTCGAAATCGGATACTGCAATGGAAGAAATACAACTTATAATGGCTTTGAATATCACAAGGGAAGTGAGATCAACATTGCAGTCACAGACTTTATGCTGGTTCTCGGACATAGCTGGGAAATCAGAGACAACACATACAAAGTCGAAGATGCAAAGGTGTTTTTTGTCGAAAAGGGAACAGCAATCGAGATGTATCAGACAACGCTTCATCTTTCTCCGTGCAGAGTGAATGATGAGGGCTTTAAGGACATTGTAATCTTACCGAGAGGAACTAACACACCTCTTGAGAAAAAAGAAGAAAATCTGCGCCAAAACGGAGAAGAACGTCTGCTTCTTCAGAAAAACAAATGGGTGATTGCCCATCCGGATCGCGAACCTCTGATTCGACAGGGGGCGTATCCGGGGCTGCTTGGAGAAAACAAGGAACTTTATTATTGAAATCTGCCTATGCTTGCAGAATAAAACTTAAAAAAACCACGCACACCGAAAGTGGAATACTGGGAATATTTCAATACTTTCGGATGCGTGGAACTGAAAAAACTTTCGTGAATATTGTAGCACAGATTTTTGGATTGTCAAACAAAAAGAAGAAATCTGTGAGAATATTCTCGTAGAACGGGGGCAAAATGGAACATTTATTATTTACGATGGTAACGTTCGTTTTTTTTACAGCATTGGTTGGAATCATTTCCGGAAAAATTGTCAGCGAAAGTGATGATCAGAAGACTGCAAAAGGATACTTCCTTGCAGGAAACGGACTTGGAGGAACTTTTATCGCAGGTTCCATGTTACTTACAAATCTGTCGGCAGAAAATCTTGTAGGCTTGTCAGGACAATCATATTCGGCGAACATGTCAGGTATGGCATGGGAAGCAACCGCAGTAATCGCAACGGTAGTCATGGCATTTGTATTCCTGCCGTTATATTTAAGAAAGAGTTATACAACACTTCCGGAGTTTATGGAAGAACGCTATGGAATTGGTGTCAGGAGAATGGTTTCTATCCTGTTTCTGATCGGTTATCTGCTTATTGGAATTCTGGTATGTCTGTATGCTGGTGCGATCGCATTTGAACAGATCTTCGGATTCGCAGATATCTTTGGTATCAGTGAAGGAATGGCACTTACGATACTGATCGTTCTTGTAGGTATTATTGGAGCACTTTATGCTGTGCTTGGAGGAATGAGAGCGGTTGCGGTTTCGGATACAATTAACGGAATCCTTCTGGTTGTAGGCTCACTGCTGGTTGTAGTGTTTGGCTTTATCGCAGTGGGAAAACTCAGTGGAGGCGGCTTCGTAGCCGGTGTTGTAGATGTCATTAACAGTCAGCCGGAAAAGCTGAATGCAATCGGAGGAAAAAATGATCCGGTTCCATTCATGTGTATCTTTACAGGTATGTTACTGGCAAACCTGTTCTATTGGGGAACAAATCAGGTATTGATCCAGAGAGCACTCGGAGCAAAGAATTTAAAAGAAGGACAGAAGGGTGTGCTCCTTTCCGGTTTCCTGAAAATGATGGTTCCACTGCTTCTCGTAATTCCGGGAGTGATCGCAGCAAGGCTTGTACCGGGACTTTCCAGTAAAGATTTTGCATATCCTACATTGGTTGCAAAATCACTTCCATGGCCAATCACCGGTCTGTTCTGCGCAGCGCTTTTTGGTTCCATTATTTCTACATACAATTCCTTCCTGAATGCAGCAAGTACAGTATTCATGATTGATATTTATAAACCGGTTTTCAATCCGGGGCTTACCGAAGAAGCTACTGTTAAGCTTGCAAAGAATATTGGATGGGGATTTGCGGCATTTGCAATTATTTTCACACCATTTTTGGACGTACTCAGCACAGGTCTGTATGATTTTGGCCGAAGCTTTACAGGATTTTACAATATCCCGATTATCACAATGGTACTGATCGGAATGTTTTCGAAAAAAGGTTCCACACTGGGAGCGGTATGCGCAACCATTTTCCACATTATGTTTTACGCATGCTATAAATTTATCTTCCCAGGAATCGACACACCGTTTACCAATGCAGTATGCGGAATTAATTATATGAATATTTATGCAATTTCCTTTATCATTATGCTGATCATTATCTTTGTATGCAGCAAGATCGCACCGAATACAAAGGAATTTGATAAGGGGTCACATCGTACGGACGGTTATGATATGACACCGTGGAAACATAAAAATGCATTTGCGGTATGGCTGATTTCTTTCCTGTTATATGAATATTTTATTTTCTCACCGGCAGGAATCGCAACAGTGGATAAAAATGTTACCAGACTTGCAGTTATAACAGGGATTCTCATAATTGAAACTGTTGTACTGATCATAAAAGAAATGAAAAAACGTCGGGCAGGCGAGGCTTAAGAGCTGCCGATCAGGGAGGTTTAGATATGCAGATTAAAGTTAAGAATCATGAATTTGTGCTTACAGCAAATGGCAGAGAAATCCTTTTCCACAGTAAGGAAAGACCGATGATCTATGTGGGAGTCGGCAAGGAAGATGTTGATATGTACCGCGGAAATTTTAAAATCAGTGATTATGTCACGGAGCGTTATCCTCTGACCCTGACTAAAACAGAAGAAACACCGGATGGGATCAGACTGAATTTTGAAGATCGCATTGAAGTCAATGCAGAATATAAAAACGATGTCTGTGTTCTGAATTTTAAGCAGAAGGATGACCGCATCAACCGATTCTGGTTCCGGGTTGTGGCTGATCAGGATGAGAAATGCTATGGCTGCGGAGAACAGATGTCTTACTTTAATCTGCGTGGAAGAAACTTTCCAATCTGGACTTCCGAACCTGGTGTGGGAAGAGATAAGACAACCTATGTAACCTGGCGTTCCGATGTGGAGAACAAGGCAGGCGGAGATTATTATAATACAAACTTTCCGCAGCCGACCTTTGTATCTACCAAACGTTATTATCTGCATGTAGATTCAACGGCATATGCGGATTTTGATTTCAAAAATGAAGATTTTCATGAACTTCAGATCTGGGCAGTTCCAAAGCAGATCAGAATAGAAGCTGCATCCGATTATCTGGAGCTCGCAGAAAAGCTGACGTCTTACTTTGGAAGGCAGCCGGAACTTCCGGACTGGGTATACAACGGCCTTGTGATCGGAGTGCAGGGCGGAAATGAAAGATCGTTCGGAATTCTGGATAAGACGATGGAAAAAGGAATCAAGGTATCCGGAATCTGGTGTCAGGACTGGTGCGGAAAGAGAGTGACCTCTTTTGGAAAAAGACTTCAGTGGGATTGGAAATATCACAAAGAGATGTATCCGGATCTTCCGGAGAAAATCAAAGAAGTAAATCAGAAAGGAGTCCGTTTCCTTGGCTATGTGAACCCATATCTGGTAAATGACGGGGAACTCTATAAAGAAGGAAAAGAAAAAGGATATTTTGCCACAAAATCGGATGGAAGTGATTATCTGGTGGATTTTGGTGAATTTTACTGCGGAGTTGTAGATCTGACCAATCCGGAAGCGTTTGAATGGTTCAAGGATGTTATTAAGAAATATACAATCAATATCGGAATTGACGGATGGATGGCAGACTTTGGAGAGTATCTTCCAACAGATGATATCTGTCTTTACAATCAGAAATCTCCAATGATTGAGCATAATCACTGGCCGGTATTATGGGCGAAATGCAACTATGAGGCCGTAAAAGAATCCGGAAAACTTGGTGATGTTGTGTATTTCATGAGAGCGGGAGGCGCAGGAAGCCAGAAATACTGTACTCTCCTTTGGGCAGGAGATCAGTCTGTGGATTTCACAATTCATGATGGTCTGGCTTCGGTAATCTGCGGAGCACTCAGTGCAGGCATGATGGGATGCGGTTTGACTCACAGCGACATCGGAGGATATACCTCCCTGTTTGATAATACCAGGACAAAAGAGCTTTTCCTCAGATGGGCTGAGATGGCAATGTTTACGCCATTTATGAGAACTCATGAAGGAAACAGACCGGATACAAACTTCCAGTATTATGACGATGAGGATACTATGGAGCAGCTTGCAAGGCTGGTTGATATTTATACAATGCTCGCTCCTTATACAAAAGAGCTTGTAAAAGAAAATGCCCAGAGCGGGCATCCGGTGCAGAGACCATTGTTCATGCATTATGAGAATGACGAGAAAGCATATGATATCCAGTATGAGTATCTGTTTGGAAAGGATATGCTGATAGCCCCTGTTTATGAAGCGGATCAACAGGCCTGGGAGGTTTATCTTCCGGAGGATGAGTGGGTTCATCTCTGGACAGGAAAAGAATATCGGGGAGGCAGCGTGACAGTAGGTGCAGAGTTAGGTTACACACCGGCATTCTACAGAAAAGAGAGCAAATATGCAGAGCTCTTCTCTTCAATCAGAGAAAAATACGGAGTGCAATAAATGAATTACATTGTTTTTTACATCGTAATATTCCTGACAAATGTAATACAGGGGATCACAGGCTTTGCGGGGACGATCCTCGCAATGCCGCCCGGACTGATGCTGGTAGGATATAATGTAGCCAAACCAATCCTGAATATGCTTGGGATCCTGGCCGGGATTTATGTATTCCTTACCCAGAAGAAACATGTGAACTGGAAAGAACTGCGAAAAGTGGTAGTGATCATGGCATTCGGTATCTTTCTGGGATTTTTCCTGAAACATCTGCTCACAGGATATGATGCGGTCTTATACAAGGCACTTGGCATTTTTGTGATCCTGCTGGCAGTACAGGGCTACCGAAACTCTGTCTGCCAAAAAAATACAGAAGAAAAAGCAGTATTTGCAGGAAAAGCAGAAGTGAAATCGATCGCATTACTGGTCAGCTCCGGAATTGTTCATGGGATGTTTGTCTCAGGCGGGCCTCTGCTGATCGGATATCTGTCAAAGACGATCAAAGAGAAAACCGGTTTTCGTGCCACGATTTCTACGATCTGGATCATCCTGAATACGATCATTCTGATACAGGATATCCATACAGGACTGTGGACCAAAAAACTGCTTATAACGCAGATGATTTCTGTCCCCTTTCTGATCGCCGGCATGATTTTGGGCTCTGTCCTTGTAAAACGCATGAGTCAGGAAGTGTTTATGAAACTGACTTACATACTCTTATTCTTATCAGGAATATTGTTAATGTTTAAATAAAGGTAACTGTTCAGAACCAACCTCCAAAATGCTTCGCATTTCGTCGGTGTGGCGTAT
>CAVALB010000019.1:0-39372 GCA_963589345.1 uncultured Selenomonadales bacterium
TTTCCGGGCTTTGTAAGCATTTTCGTAAGAGAAATTATCTCTTGGAGAACTGCGGAGCACGACGAGCGGCTTTGAGACCGTATTTCTTTCTCTCTTTCATTCTCGGGTCTCTGGTTAAGAAACCAGCTTTCTTCAGAATCGGACGATACTCAGCGTCTGCCTGAAGAAGGGCACGGGAGATACCGTGACGGATTGCACCAGCCTGGCCGGTGAAACCACCGCCGTGAACGTTAACCAGAACGTCGAACTTATCAACGGTCTCGGTTGCTACTAACGGCTGACGAACAACTACCTTTAAGGTCTCAAGACCAAGATACTCATCGATATCTCTCTTGTTGATGGTAATTTTACCGGTACCCGGTGCCAGATATACTCTTGCGATAGATTTTTTTCTTCTACCTGTTCCATAATATTTATTTGCCATGATAACTTCCTCCTTTCAGTACCTTTCCTTAGAATTTGATTTCCAGAACTTCCGGCTTCTGAGCTGCCTGCTCATGCTCCGGTCCTGCATATACATGAAGCTTGGTAATCATGCTTCTTCCTAAAGGTCCCTTTGGAAGCATACCCTTAACAGCAAGCTCGATCACACGCTCCGGCTTCTTAGCCATCATCTCACGCAGAGTGGTCTCTTTCATACCACCTACGTAATCGGAATGATGATAGTAAACCTTCTGATCTAACTTCTTGCCGGTTACTTTGATCTGATCTGCGTTTACAACAACTACATAATCACCGCAATCGATGTGCGGGGTGTAGATCGGTTTATTCTTTCCTCTTAATACTTTTGCTACTTCTGAAGCCAAACGTCCTAAAGTACATCCGGCAGCATCTACTACATACCATTTTCTCTCAATCGTCGCTGGACTAGCCATAAAACTCTTCATTGGTTAACCTCCTGTTAAACTATCTGATCCTAACGGTTCATCACCGCAATTGTTTTGAAATGTATAGTAAAATGCCTATTCCGGGGCTTTGGCTTAAGCATTTCCACCTAACGTCACAGTTGTATATTATATTATATCCATTCTTTCATGTCAAGCGCTTTTTCCTTGTCTTTGCGGTCTTTTTGATGGTTTTCCACAGAATTTCTATTTTATGGGATCGTTATCCACAAACGGAACTGCTGTTACCCACCGGAGCTTAGCTATTTCGTTGGTTCCGGTACTGTTTCCTTCTTCTGTTTCCCTGCTGTTGCCGTTTTTTTCTGACTCTTCTGCCGCTTTTTTCTGTAAGGTTCTCAAGGTCTGTTTTTCCTGCTCTGTGAAATCCTGCTCCGCTCCATTCTGCTCCGCCTCAAATACATAGCGTCCGTGCACGTCCCCTTGCTGCAATCGTTTCGGTTGCCCAAGATCCGTCACATAAACCTTCCTTGCTCCGTTTTGAAACGCGTGATGGATATTTCTTCGCAAGATTCCATCCAGTTCTTCTTCCATACACCGCGTGATCACAAAATATGCTTCTTTTTCCTCTTCTATATGAGACTGAAGGATGTCATACTCCCAATATTTATTTTCCCGATGCTGCCAGTGGGGAAGCTCTTTCTGATATTCCATGCTTACCAGGGTCAGCCCTCTGGCCGGAGCGGTTCGGCCTGCTGCCTGCCGGTCTTTTGCATCCAAAATCTCCTCCATATGCTCCGGCGGATATGCCCCCATCCCGACCTCCAACAAGGTGCCTGCAATGATGCGCACCATATTATAGAGGAAACCGCTTCCGCTGATGCGGACTGTGATCATATCTTCCTGCTTTGTGATGTCAAGGCTGTAGATGGTCCGCACCGTCTCCTCCGCCTGGGTTCGTACCGTGCAAAAGCTCTTAAAATCATGCTCTCCTACAAGATACTCTGCCGCCTGACGCATCTTCTCTAAATCCAGATGAAAATAGCAGAAATGTGCATATAATCTCTCCAGAGGCATGGAAATCTTACGGTTTAACACCTTATACTCATAAGTTTTTGTGCAGTTCGCCTTTCGCGGATGCCAGTCCGGTTCCACCTCCTCGGAACTCTGCACCCGGATATCCTCCGGCAAGCGCTGATTCAGCGCAAAACAAATCTTGTCAGCCGGCATACGGTTTTCCGTATCAAAAACAGCTACATTTCCCCTGGCATGGACTCCGGAATCCGTGCGGCTGGCACCGATCACCGAAATATTTTCCCTTAAAAGCGCTGTCAGCTCCCGATTCAATACTTCCTCTATTGTTATTCCGTTTGGCTGGAGCTGCCAGCCCCGGTAAGCGGTTCCGTCATAGGAAACCACAAGTTTCACACGCTTCATTCTCATTCCTCCGCAAAATGCTTGTAACCTCAGATCAGCTTTTCGTTCAGCCAAAAGGCAGAATGCTTCCCGACCCTAAAAGCCGAGAAGCATTTTTTGTAACTGTTCAAAATCAGCCTTGAAAATGCAAACATTTCAAGTCTAATTTGTGAAATTTCATCTGGCTCTGAACAGTTGCCATTTTTTAATTGGACGCTGCACGAAGCAAAAATATGATCACCAAGTAAATCAAATATACCAGATATGCCATATGATCGCGCCGTGCATATTTGAGCGGTTTCATCTTGGTACGGCCTTCGCCTCCGTGATAGCAGCGTGCTTCCATAGCCATGGCCAGGTCAGTCGCGCGGCGAAATGCCGAAATAAACAGCGGCACCAAAAGCGGCACCATGCTCTTTGCCTTCTGGATCAGATTCCCGCTCTCAAAATCAGCACCTCTTGCCATCTGGGCCTTCATGATCTTGTCCGTTTCCTCCACAAGGATCGGAATAAACCGCAGTGCGATGGACATCATCATGGAAACCTCATGAACCGGGACCCCCACCTTGTTTAAAAAGCCCAGGCTCTTTTCCAGACCGTCTGTCAGTTCATTTGGTGTTGTAGTTAAAGTCATCACCGAGGAGCCGATCACCAGATAGATCAGGCGAAGTGCCATGAATCCGGCCGTGCGAATACCTTCCTGGGTAATTTTAAAGATTCCAAACTGAACAACCGGAGTACCAGGAGTCAGAAACAGGTTAAAGCTGACACTGATCAGAAGCAAAAACAAAATGGCCTTTAACCCACGTACCATAAAGGAAAAAGGTACCTTTGACAGACGGATCGCAGCAATCAGAAACAGGGTTGCCGCCACATAACAGGCAATGCTGTTTGCAAAAAACAAAGATACGATAAATACCAGCGTACCAAACAGCTTTGTTCTCGGATCCATCCGATGGAGCACGGAATCTATCGGATAATATTGTCCTAATGTAATATCGCGAATCATGGTCTCTCATCCTTCCCGAGCAAATGCAAAATCGCATTCTTTGCCTCTGCCACCGTGGTAATATCATCTGCAATCGGAACACCATGCTTTCTCAGTTCCTGCACAATGTAGGTGATCTGTGGAGCTGCAAGACCGATTGCCTCCAGCTCCTTGTAATGGCGAAACACCTCTTTCGGCGGTGCATCAAACATCTTTTCTCCATGGTTCATCACCATGATCCGGTCTGCATAACGGGCAATATCCTCCATGCTGTGGGATACCAAAACGATCGTCATATGACGTTCCCGGTGCAGTGCAGAAATCTCGTCCAGGATCTCATCGCGTCCCTTCGGATCGAGTCCTGCAGTCGGTTCATCCAGGACCAGCACCTCCGGATGCATGGCCAGCACACCTGCGATCGCTACGCGCCGTTTCTGTCCGCCGGATAACTCAAACGGAGACTTTGTCCAAAGTTTTTCATCCAGCCCGACCTGCGTAAGTGCCTCCCGTGCCCGATCCTCCACTTCCTCTTTTGAGAGTCCCTGATTTTTAGGCCCGAAACAAACATCCGAAAAAACATCGACCTCAAACAGCTGATGCTCCGGATACTGAAAGACCAGCCCTACCTTGCTGCGCAGAGCCTTCATATCATAACCATCCTGATAAATGTTTTCTCCATTATAGTAGATTGCACCGCTGCTTGCCCGCAAGAGACCATTCAGGTGCTGGATCAGCGTAGACTTTCCGGAACCGGTATGACCGATCAGTCCGATAAACTGTCCATCTTCAATTTCAAAGCTGACATCCTTTAAAGCATACTGTTCAAAGGCTGTCCCCTCGCCATAAATGTGATTCAAATGCTCTGCCCTGATCGACATAGCGTCCTCCTTTTACTTTACCTCTGGAAATTTTTCCCGAAACATCGGAAGAAGTGTATCCATCAGCTCATCCATCGTAAGAATCCCGTCCGGAATATTAAGTCCTGCCTGTTTTAACTCATAGGCAAGCTCTGTTACCTGGGGCACATCCAGCCGGTACTCCTTCAGTTCCTTCACCTTTGAAAAAATTTCTCGCGGAGTTCCATCCATGACCAGTTTTCCATCATCCATGACGATCACGCGGTCTGCATCAATCACTTCTTCCATATAATGTGTGATCAGAAGAACTGTGATCTTCTCCTGTCTGTTTAATTCATGCAGGGTTGCAATGACCTCTTTTCGCCCATTCGGATCCAACATGGCAGTCGGCTCATCCAAAATGATGCATTGCGGACGCATGGCCATGACACCGGCAATGGCTACTCTTTGTTTCTGGCCGCCGGAAAGCTTGTTTGGAGACTGTAAACGATATGCTGTCATGCCAACCGCTTCCAGGCTCTGATCGACCCTGCGCCAGATCTCATCCGTAGGAACACCCAGATTCTCCGGGCCAAATCCCACATCCTCCTCGACGATGTTGCCGATGATCTGATTATCCGGGTTCTGAAATACCATACCTGCCGTCTTTCTAATATCCCAGATATGGGCATCGTCTGCAGTATTCATGCCGGAGATCCATACCGTTCCGTCTGTCGGAAGCAAAAGGCCATTTACCTGCTTTGCAAAGGTGGATTTTCCGGAACCATTGTGTCCCAGGATCGCCACGAAATCTCCCTGTTTGATATCCAGGGTCAGATTATCTATGGCGCGCTTTACATCCTCCACATGATCGTCTTCATCTCGACGAACATAGTCATATATTAACTTTGAAGCTTTTATGATCCCCATAAAACGGCTTCCTTTCTTTTCTTACAGTTCATGCGTTACCGATTTTCCATTTTAAGCGAAATTATGCACATCGTCAAGGAAAAAGCTGGTACATTGCTTGCAATTCACCTAAGACCGGTGTAACAGTTCCATTACATCAGCCTCTCATCATACACGGCTCGGGCACCGCCGGTGAATTTCAGACGGGTTCTCGCGCAAATGACGCGTGCTTCTCCGATTTTTCGTTTTTCGATACGCACCGGCACTGCCACCTCTTTTAAATGCATGCCGATCAGCGTATCTCCTATGTCCATTCCGACAGAGGCCTTAATGTGTTCCACAGCCACAGGAAGTGCAAAGCTGTGATATGCCGCCGTGGCAAAGGAACCGCCTGCTTTGGGCTGCGGTACCACATTGACTTCTTCATATCCATAGTGTTCTGCGGCTTCCTCCTCCAGGATCAATGCCCGGTTTAAATGCTCACAGCACTGGGCTGCCAGATAAACCTCGGCCTCCTTAGCAGCCTTATAAATACCGTCAAACAAAGCCTGTCCAAGATCCGGGCTTGAAAAACTTCCGATCCGTTCTCCGGCCACCTCGCTGGTGGAGCATCCCACAACAAAGATACTGCCTTTTTTCGGATGTGCCGCTGCAAGCAGCTGCAAGGCCGCTTCATAGGCTTCCTGTTCGATTTCCTTAAGTTCCTGTTTATCTGCTTTTCTATCCGATAATCCGTTTGCCATATCCTATTCCCTTTCTAAACGGTTACATGTATTTACAGCCGTTTCAAAATTCTGACAGATTTCTTTTTTTGATCCCTGTCGCTAAGTTACATTATACTCTATCCTGAGCAAATAAAAAAGAAGCTTCAAAAGCTCATACAAGCTCCAAAGCTTCTTCTTATTAACTCATTAACGATTTTAATGAACCCACACACCCTGGTCATTCATAGTAAAGGTGTCGATCGTGGTGTTGACTGCCTTGGTTCCCTGCCCTGGGTAGAAATAATACCAGTTTCCGTCTACCTGAGTCCATCCTTCCGCCATATAACCGGTACTGTTCAGATAATAGGTCTTGCCGCCGCTTTCCATCCAATGACTGCGTACCAGACAACCATAATACTGATCCTTGGTTTCATTCAGATAACACCAATGTCCATTCCAGGAAAACCAGCCGGTGATCATGGCTCCGTTTGCATCCAGATAATACATCTGATCATTTCTCTGCTGCCAGCCGGTCTGCATTTTTCCGTTTGAATCAAACAGATACCAGCGTCCGCCGACTTCTACCCAGCCGTTCTTCACATAACTGCCGTCCGGATAATAATAATACCAGACGTTGTCATATTTCTTCCAACCGGCATTGGTGGCTGCAGTATTTGATCCTGGGCCGCTGCTGCTGTTGCTGGTATCGCTGCGTCCGCTTCCGTCCGATACATCCTCTTTTGCAAGATAGATCTCATCTGATTCTACCCACTCACTGTTCTTGCCGTAATCACTCTGTTTCGAAGTCTTTGCAATGGTCCGCACGCGGAATTTGTAGGTACCGGCCTGTGTCATATATGGATAAAAATTGAAGGTTGTGCTGGTGGTCTGCGTGGTGTAGATCTTTGTGGAGCCTTTGCGAAGCTCGATCTCGTATTGACCGGTTCCGCCGTTATCCGGCTCTTCCCACTTAGCTGTGCCCTTTGCGTTATCCTTCCAGTAGGCATCCTGAGGCGACTCGAAGGTACCCTTGATCGGTTTTAACTTTGCCTTGATGATCAGGTCTCCGCTGCTTTTGCTGGCACTGACAAACTCGCCTCCCTTGACCGTCACATTGCTGGACCTATAGGTTCCCTTGAACGCATAGTCGGAATCGATCGGCTCGAGTCGTATCTTCAGTTCCGGCTGATACCCTACACTGATCACCTTCGATGATGAAGTTGTCCACTCTGCCGATGTAATCTGATAACGATCGCTAGAACCGGAAATAGCGATACCGCCGCTTGGAGCCGTAGACGCATCAATATCGATCGAGGCATCTCCGATCTTGTCTCCGATATCCAGATCCGTATAGATCTGCAGCTTTACACTGGAAATTGTTTTATCAGCCGCATAGGCTGTTGTCATGCCAAGTGTACCTGCAAATAAGGTCATAACTAAGCCCCATATTGCCATACTTTTCTTTGCCATACTTATCCCTCACTTTCCATGATTTGGAATGTTTTATTATCTTTATTATAAGCGAGCCGACATATACGGTCAACTTACTTATTCCTTACCATTTTTACAAAGCTGTACAGCAAAAAATTAAAAAAGCTCCCGGAGAGTAAATCTCCGGGAGCTATCAGCTCATAAAATGATTGATTAAACAAGCTCTAACAGTACTTCCATAGCACCGTCACCCTTACGCTGGCCGATCTTAACGATACGGGTATAACCACCGTTGCGGGAAACGTACTTCGGAGCAACCTCATCAAAGAGTTTTGCCGGAAGATCTACGGACTTGGTGTTTTTCTTCTTGCCTGCAGCTGCGGTCGGAACCTCAGTTACATCGTAAAGAACCTTGAGCATCTGACGACGAGCATGAAGTCTGGACGGCTTATCTTTCTTGATTTCCTTCTGAACTTCATCATAAACGGTAACTTTCTTGCCGTTTACTACTTCTTTGACTCTCTTACCCTCAGCGTCCTTTTTAGCAACCTTAGCGGTAACAGTAACGGTCTCGAAGTTGTCTTTCTCTTTTACAGCCAGTGCGATCAGACCCTCAGCAACTTTGCGGATCTCTTTTGCTCTAGCCTCAGTGGTCTTGATGCTTCCATGATACAGCAGTGCAGTTACCTGGCTGCGGATCATTGCTTTTCTCTGGCTGGAAGTTCTTCCAAGTTTTCTATAACCTGCCATTTTATTTTCCTCCATATCATGTGGAGTGCAGTCCCGTGCCCTTTGGTCTTACCGGACCACAGCTTCCAATTTTTTCATAATGTAGCGGCTCTCTGCCTGATGGACTTACGGAGCCGCCACGATTTCCGTTTCAATTTATGAATTAGGATAAATTTTACTCCTCACTTGGTACGGGAAACTCAAACTCCGCTTTGCTGCGTTTGAGTATCACCCAAGTTCGTCGTTTTACTCCTCACTTGGGTTCAACTGTAATCCTAATTCTTTTAACTTCGCCAGAACTTCCTCAAGGGACTTTCTGCCGAGGTTACGAACCTTCATCATATCCTCCGGAGTTCTGTTGCACAGCTCCTCCACAGTATTGATTCCGGCTCTCTTTAAGCAGTTGTAGGAACGAACAGACAGTTCCAGTTCATCGATGTTCATCTCGAGAACCTTTTCTTTTTCATTGTCCTCTTTCTCTACCATGATCTCAGCGGTCTTGGCATTCTCAGAAAGGTCAATGAACAGATTTAAATGCTCGCTCAGAACTTTCGCTGCGAGGCTTACAGCCTCATCTGGAGCTAAGGTTCCATTGGTATACACGTCTAAGGTCAGTTTATCGTAATCGGTAACCTGTCCGACACGGGTATTCTGAATGGACATATTCACACGCTCAACCGGTGTGTAGATGGAATCCACCGCAATCGCACCAACCGGCATGTCCTCTAACTTGTTCTTGTCTGCACTCACATAGCCGCGACCCTTCGTGATCGTAAGTTCCATATAGAACTTGCTGTCTGCGCCGCCGCTTAAGTGTGCAATCTCCTGATCCGGATTCATGATCTCAATGTCCGGGTCAGCCTGGATATCAGCTGCAGTAACAACACCCTCACCCTCAAACTCGATGTAAGCGGTCTTTGTCTCGTTGCT
The DNA here is from genome assembly GCA_963589345.1 of uncultured Selenomonadales bacterium. Lineage (GTDB taxonomy): Bacteria > Bacillota > Clostridia > Lachnospirales > Lachnospiraceae > Brotaphodocola. Next base: position 8,786 of record CAVALB010000019.1, read on the forward strand.
GTCGCTGTTGTTCTTAATAGATAAGCTCTTGATGTTCATAATGATTTCAGTAACATCTTCCTTAACACCCGGAATAGAACTGAACTCATGTAAAACGCCGTCGATTTTCACCTGGCTGACAGCTGCACCCGGCAGAGAAGAAAGCATGATCCTTCTCAGAGAGTTACCCAGCGTTGTGCCATAGCCTCTCTCAAGTGGTTCAACTACAAACTTGCCATATTTCTTATCATCAGAAATCTCAACAATTTCAATGTTTGGTTTCTCAAAATCGAACACGACTCTAGCCCCTCCTTTTGGGTTCTTCTATCGAGGGAAATTGGTACTCTTAATTATTTGGAGTACAACTCGACGATCAGCATCTCGTTTACCGGAACATCAATCTCTTCTCTGGACGGCATCTCTTTTACGGTACCGCGAAGGTTCTCCTGGTCAACATCCAGCCAAGCCGGAACCAGACGTCCTGCAGTTACCTCAAGAGCATCTTTGTATCTCTGAGAAGATTTAGCTTTCTCTTTTACTTCGATCACGTCACCAGCTTTTACCAGGTAGGACGGAATGTTTACACATTTGCCGTTCACCAGGATGTGCTTGTGATCTACCATCTGTCTGGTCTCGCGTCTGGTGCGGCCGAATCCCATACGGAATACAACGTTGTCCAGTCTGCGCTCCAGAAGGATCATCATGTTCTCACCAGTCTGGCCTTCCATTTTCTCAGCCTTGGTGTAGTAGTTACGGAACGGTTTCTCTAATACGCCGTAAATGAATTTTGCTTTCTGCTTCTCACGTAACTGGAGACCATACTCACTTACTTTTCTGTTAGCTCTTTTTAATTCTCTGTTTGATTTTTTATCAATTCCTAAATAGATCGGATCTAAACCAAGAGATCTGCATCTTTTAAGAACAGGAACTCTATCTACTGCCACTTTTAGTACCTCCTAATTAGACTCTTCTACGTTTTGGCGGGCGACATCCGTTATGTGGAACCGGAGTTACGTCCTTAATGCTAGTTACTTCAATACCGCATGCGGAAAGCGCACGAATTGCTGCCTCACGGCCTGAACCAGGTCCTTTAACCATAACGTCTACAGATTTTAAACCATGTACTAAAGCTGCTTTAGCGGCAGTTTCTGCAGCCATCTGTGCTGCATATGGAGTAGATTTCCTTGAACCTCTAAATCCCAGACCACCGGCACTTGCCCAAGACAACGCGTTACCCTGTGCATCGGTTAAGGTAACGATGGTGTTGTTAAAAGAAGACTGGATATGTGCCTGTCCGCGTTCAACGTTTTTCTTTACGCGCTTTTTTGTCACTTTTTTTGCAGTGGACACTTTTTTAGCCATTTTAAACTAACCTACTTTCTTGAATTTCCGAATCCTGTTTCCTGTTTTTAAAACATGCAACGTGATTCTACATAATGTAACGTATTACTTATTTCTTCTTGTTTGCAACAGTCTTACGAGGACCTTTGCGGGTTCTTGCATTGGTTTTGGTTTTCTGACCACGAACCGGAAGACCTTTTCTGTGACGGATTCCGCGGTAGCATCCAATCTCCTGAAGTCTCTTGATGTTCATAGCGATCTCTCTGCGAAGATCACCCTCAACAGTCTGAGTCTCAGCAATTACAGCTGCCAGCTTTTTCACTTCGTCATCGGTCAGATCCTTAACACGAGTGTCAGGATTAACGCCAGCCTCAGCAAGGATACGGTTTGCACTTGTTCTACCGATTCCGTAGATGTAAGTCAGACCGATTTCAACACGTTTTTCTCTTGGTAAATCAACACCTGAAATACGAGCCATTTGCGTCGTAACCTCCTATAACTTTTTGTTTTTAACCTTGTCTCTGTTTGTGCTTAGGATTTTCACAGATTACTCTGATACTGCCTTTGCGTTTGATGATTTTGCACTTTTCGCAAATCGGTTTTACTGATGATCTCACCTTCACGGCAATTCTCCTTTCTACAGTTGCATATATCTGTCCAGATATATTGGTACAGCCGGGCTGTTTTTGGACAAACTGCACCCAGCATCTCAACAAAGTCGCCATGATATTATAACATCATGGTTTCTATTATGCAAGTGTTTTTCAAAAATATTTTTATAATTATAAAAGCTTTCGCTTCTACAAACCAACTTATTTGTCTCTCCAGATGATTCTGCCCTTGCTTAAATCATACGGAGACATCTCGAGCGTTACCTTGTCGCCCGGCAGGATACGGATATAGTTCATACGCAGCTTTCCGCTGATATGGGCCAGTACCTGATGACCGTTTTCAAGCTCTACCTGGAACATTGCGTTCGGCAGCTTCTCAACAACGGTTCCTTCAATTTCAATGACATCTGCTTTTGACATGTATTCATTTCCTCCTATCTGCAATCGTGATTGTCCACTTCTATTTTATATGCTCTGCCTGCGCAGGCTCAGACATGACCGGAATCTGCCTGGCTTATACTCTTTCCGGCAGATTCCGGTTCTGATGTTTTGTTTTACTATCCCATGATACCGGGGTCAAAAGGCATTTCACCCTTAAAATGATTCCGTATCTCTCAGAGATAAGATTTCCGGTTCGCCCTCGGTGATGAGGATGGTATTTTCGTAATGAGCCGACAGGCTTCCGTCTTTTGTCTTGACCGTCCACTCATCATCCATCCAGATCACATTCGGAGTTCCGATATTAATCATCGGTTCCACAGCCAGCGTCATGCCTGGTACCAGCTTAATACCTTTTTTCTTTCGTGCAAAATTCGGCACCTCCGGATCCTCGTGAAGATGCGTGCCGATGCCATGTCCCACCAGGTCACGTACGACTCCGTATCCGAAGCTTTCTGCATAAGCCTGAATCGCAGAGGAAATATCATTCAGATGATTGCCGGCTTTTGCAAATCGGATTCCTTCAAAAAAGCTCTGTTTTGTAACATCCATCAGCTTCTGGGCTTCCGGGCTTACGGTACCGACCGCATGGGTTCTTGCCGCATCGGAATGATATCCTTTATAGATGACTCCGGCATCCAGACTTACAATATCTCCCTCTTTGAGGATGTGATGCTTATTTGGAATACCGTGCACCACTTCATCGTTGACAGAGACACAGATGGAAGCCGGATAGCCACTGTAGTTTTTAAAGGAAGGAACACAACCGAACTCACGGATCAGTTTTTCCCCAAGGCGATCGATATCTAAGGTAGACATGCCCGGATGGATCGCTTTTTTCAGCTCCTCATGTACCAGAAAAAGAATCCGGCCTGCTTCACGCATCAGCTCAATCTCTCTTGCAGATTTGATCGTCACTGACATATTACGCCTCCAGGACAGCTTCAATGTCCTCGAATACCTTATTTAAATCCTGGGTTCCATCCACAGATTTCAGGATTCCGGCCTTTTTATAATAGTCGATCAGCGGCTGTGTCTGATCATGATATACGGTCAGACGTTTCTTTACCGTCTCCGGCTTATCATCATCACGCAGAACCAGCTTCTGACCGCAGGCATCACAGACTCCCTCTGCCTTCGTCGGATTGTATACAATGTGGTAAGTAGCACCGCAGGAAAGGCAGGCTCTTCTTCCGGACATACGGTTGATGATGGACTCATCCGGTACATCTACATCGATCGCATAATCCATCTTCTCTCCCAGCTTCTCGAGAGCCTGTGTCAGACTCTCAGCCTGCGGGATCGTTCTTGGAAAACCATCCAGTACATATCCGTTCTTGCAGTCAGCCTCTGCAATACGGTCTAACAGCATGCCGATCGTGACATCGTCCGGCACCAACTGTCCCTGATCCATGTAAGACTTCGCCTTCATTCCAAGTTCTGTACCGCCCTTGATGTTGGCACGGAAAATATCTCCGGTAGAGATGTGCGGAATGTTGTATTTTGCTGCAATCTTCTTTGCCTGGGTACCTTTTCCTGCACCCGGAGCACCTAACATGATGATCTTCATCTGGTTAATCCTCCTTTTTTAAAAGAAAGAAAGCTGCTGCCCTTATGCGTGCAGCAGCTTTCTCTTACGAACGCTTAGTCATTTAAAAAACCTTTGTAATTTCGAACGATCATCTGAGATTCAATAGCCTTGATCGTCTCCAGGATAACACTGACGATAATGATCAGTGATGTTCCCATGAAGGACAGTCGGCTTACTGTAAATAATCCGGAAATGATGATCGGAATAATGCTGACAATGATCAGACCGATCGCACCGATGAATACGATGTAATTCAGAATCTTATCAAGATATTCGGAAGTTGGCTTTCCTGGGCGGATACCCGGGATAAAACCACCGGACTTCTTCATATTGTTTGCCACTTCCAGCGGATTGAAGGTGATAGATGTATAGAAATATGCAAAAAGCACAATCAATACAAGATAAACCACAAGTCCCACAGAATATGCCGGCATCTCCGGTCTGAACCAGTAAGAAGAATTCAGCACCATCAGGATCTTACCGCCAATGCTGGTGTAATCCGGATGGAAAAACTGTGCGATGACAATCGGGAAGGACATGATGGAGGAAGCAAAGATAACCGGGATAACACCTGCGGTGTTTACCTTTAACGGAATATGGGAAGCCTGGCCGCCCACTAACTTTCTGCCTACCATCTTTTTGGAATACTGAACCGGGATTCTGCGCTCACCATCCTGAAGGATGATTACGAACACAACCATGGCTGCAGTGATCGCGAGCATGATGATCACGATCAGCACCGTGGATCCGATATTCTTGCTGTTGCTTAAGAATCTGGTATACAGGGTATTCACATCCTGCGGAAGGGAAGATACGATGTTGAAGAGCAGGACGATGGAAATACCATTGCCTACGCCCTTCTCAGTAATACGTTCACCAATCCACATCAGGAATGCGCTGCCTGCAGTCATAGTAGCAACTGCGATCACAACACTCCATACATTGTAGTCGATCAGGAGTCCCTGACCGCCGAAACCAACAGCCATACCGATGGACTCGATCAACGCCAGTGCAACCGTCAAATAACGGGTGTACTCTGCAATCTTCTTACGGCCATCCTCACCGTCACGCTGCATCTCTTCCAGTTTTGGAATTGCAATCGTGAGCAGCTGCATGATAATGGAAGATGTAATGTATGGTGTGATACTCAATGCGAAGATTGACATGGAGGAGAAGGATCCACCTGTCATTGCATTAAAAAATCCAAATGCATCGGTGGACTGATTCGCGAAGAAATTCGCGAAAAAGTCCGTTTTAACTCCTGGAATCGGCAGTTCAGATCCGAAACGAATCACTACCAGCATGAGGAAGGTGAAGATCAGCTTCATGCGGATCTCCTTGATCTTCCATGCATTTCGGAGTGTTTTTAACATATTAGATCACCTCGCAGGTTCCACCTAAAGCTTCAATCTTAGCCTTTGCACCCTCGCTGAATGCATCTGCCTTTACGGTCAGCTTTTTGGTCAGTTCGCCATTACCCAGGATCTTAACGCCATCTCTCGGGTTCTTTACGATACCGGACTCAAGAAGAGCCTCAACAGTAACAACTGCATCGTTCTCGAAGCACTCTAAAGCGCTTACGTTGATACCAACGATAACTTTGGTGTTACGATTCTTGAAGCCTCTCTTCGGGAGACGTCTGTATAACGGCATCTGGCCGCCCTCGAAACCAGGTCTGGTTGCGCCGGAACGTGCTTTCTGACCTTTGTGTCCCTTACCTGCAGTCTTTCCGTTTCCGGAAGCGTGACCGCGACCTCTTCTGAAATTATCGCTATGCTTAGAACCTAAAGCAGGCTGTAAATTGGATAAATCCATCGCACTGCACCTCCTTACTTCTTAATGTTAGATTTCTTCTACCTTAATTAAATGCTTTACGTGCCAGATCATTCCTCTGACAGCCTCGTTATCCGGAAGCTCAACAGTCTTGTTGAGTTTCTTCAGGCCCAGAGCCTCTACGGTAGCTTTCTGCTTCGGGATAGCACCGATCGGGGATTTGACTAACGTTACTTTTAACTTCTCTGCCATTTCATTACCCTCCTTAGCCTAAGATCTCTTCAACAGATTTGCCGCGAAGTCTTGCATACTCTTCCGGAGTCTTAAGCTGAGTCAGACCGTTGATCACTGCAAGAACAACGTTGGTCTTGTTGTTGGAGCCTAAAGACTTAGCACGGATGTTCTTGATACCGGCAAGCTCCAGTACGGAACGAGCCGGGCCGCCTGCGATGATACCGGTACCTTCCGGAGCCTTCTTTAACAGTACAGAAGAGCTGCCGAACTTGCAGATGTAGTCATGCGGGATACTCTTGTTCTCGTCAACCGGAACCTCTACCAGGTTCTTCATAGCTGCTTCTCTTCCTTTGCGGATTGCTTCCGGAACCTCACCAGCTTTACCAAGACCTGCACCTACGTGACCATTGCCATCACCTACTACTACCAGAGCAGAGAATCTCATGGTACGTCCACCTTTTACGGTTTTGGATACACGCTTGATTGCTACTACGTTGTCATTTAATTCAAACTGACTTGGGTCAATAATTGTACGCTTCATGCCGTTCTCCTCTCTACTAGAATTTCAGACCAGCTTCACGAGCTGCGTCTGCAAGTGCCTGGATTTTACCCTGGTAAATGAAACCGCCTCTATCGAAAACGACTTCCTCAATACCCTTCTCCAGAGCTCTCTTAGCGATCAGAGTTCCAACATAGGTTGCTGCTGCAGTATCATTGGTGTGCTCAAGCTCAGCCTTAACTGCCTTTTCATTGGTGGATGCTGCTACCAGAGTATTGCCGACTGTATCGTCAATAATCTGAGCATACATATGATTATTACTTCTGAAAACAGCCAGACGCGGTCTCTCTGCAGTACCTGCAAAGCGATTACGTAATCTGGTATGCTTTTTAACGCGAATTTCGCTTCTTGATTTCTTACTAACCATCTTTGTACTCTCCTTAATTATTTCTTACCAGTCTTACCAACTTTACGTCTGATAGTCTCATCAGCATACTTGATGCCCTTGCCCTTATACGGCTCAGGTCTTCTCTTATCTCTGATCTCAGCAGCGTACTGGCCAACTTTCTCTTTATCGATACCTTTAACCGTGATCTTATTCTGACCATCCAGAACGGTCTCGATGCCTTCCGGATCTTCCATATCTACCGGATGGGAATAACCCAGGTTAAGGGTTAATTTCTTGCCCTGCTTAGATGCTCTGTAACCTACACCGTTTACTTCCAGAACTTTCTCGTAGCCGGCGGTAACACCTACTACCATGTTGTTGATCAGGGTTCTGGTCAGACCATGTAAAGATTTCATCTTCTTTAAGTCATTCGGTCTGGTTACTACAATATGTCCATCTTCTTCCTTGATGTCCATCTCTACCGGTAACTCTCTCTCAAGGGTTCCCTTAGGACCTTTTACAGTCACTTTATTATTCTCTGCAATCGTTACAGTTACGCCTGCCGGGATTGCGATTGGCATTCTTCCGATACGTGACATGCCATTTACCTCCTACTTAAATTTTCGGAAAACGCTCTGTGCGTTTTCTGTTTTCAGTTACATATATGATATAGAAGCAGCTTCGCGGCAACGAATTACCAAACGAATGCTAATACCTCTCCGCCTACGCCCAGACGACGTGCTTCCTTATCGGTGATTACGCCGTGGTTGGTAGAAATGATTGCGATTCCCAGACCGCCAAGTACTCTCGGAAGGTCTTCTTTGTTTGCGTATACACGCAGACCCGGTTTGGAAATTCTCTTGATACCGCTGATGATCTTCTCATTCTTATCAGCACCATACTTTAAGGTGATGTGGATAGTCTTGAAAGCGCCGTCCTCAACGATATCATATTTCTGGATATAACCCTCGTTTACCAGGATGTCAGCAATAGCAAGCTTCATCTTGGAAGCCGGTACGTCAACAGTGTCATGTTTTGCAGTGTTTGCATTACGGATTCTGGTAAGCATATCTGCGATCGGATCACTCATAGTCATGATGGATAATTCCTCCTTAATAATGTTAGTTGGTTTCCTTTTTGTTGGACCTCACTCCTTCGAAACTTATAAAGCCGGGTGGCTTATAAGTTTCGGGAGGGACTGTGCTGATTTGTTTTGGCTGTGTTTACTCACAGTCAGCAGCATCGCTCAACTAAGCTCGTGCGGCGCCTTGCGGCTTGCACTTGCTAAGGTTCGCGATGGGCCTCGCACTAAGCTTGTCCGGCGCCTTCCGGCTCGGACTCGCTAAGTTGCTTTCGGCCATCGCTCAACTAAGCTCGTGCGGCGCCTTGCGGCTTGCGCTTGCTAAGGTTCGCGATGGGCTTTCGCACTAAATTCGTGCTCTGCGCACTCATTAAGTGCTCAATGCCTACCAGCTTGCCTTCTTTACGCCCGGGATCTGGCCTTTATATGCCAGCTCACGGAAGCAGATACGGCAGATGCCGTATTTTCTTAAATATGCATGCGGACGTCCACAGATTCTGCAACGGTTGTATTCTCTGGTGGAGAATTTTGCCGGACGCTGCTGCTTAATCTTCATTGAAGTCTTAGCCATGGATCTTTCCTCCTGTTATTTTGCAAATGGCATATTGAATAATGTCAAAAGTTCACGAGCTTCTTCATCAGTCTTGGCAGTGGTAACGAAGATGATATCCATACCTCTTACCTTGTCAACTTTATCGTATTCAATCTCAGGGAAGATCAACTGCTCTTTGATACCCAGAGCGTAGTTACCTCTGCCATCAAATGCGTTCGGGTTAACACCGCGGAAGTCACGTACACGCGGCAGAGCCAGGTTGATCAGACGATCAACGAACTCATACATCTTCTCACCACGAAGGGTAACCTTACATCCGATCGGCATACCTTCTCTGATTTTGAAGTTTGCAACGGACTTTTTAGCCTTGGTGGTAACTGCCTTCTGTCCGGTGATCAGCTCTAAATCTCTAACTGCAGAATCCAGAACCTTAGCATTGTCTTTTGCTTCACCAACGCCCATGTTGATAACGATCTTATCAAGCTTCGGGACTTCCATGATGTTCTTGTAACCAAATTTCTTAATCAGTGCGTCAACCATCTCGCTCTGATACTGTTCTTTTAATCTAGCCAACTCTCTGTTCCTCCTCTCTGCAATTAGTCGATTACTTTACCGGTTGCCTTTGCAACGCGGACTTTCTTACCATCTCTTACTTCAAAGCCAACACGGGTAGCTTTTCCGTCAACAACCAGCATAACATTGGAAATATCCATTGCTGCTTCCTGGTTTACGATGCCGCCCTGCGGGTTTGCTGCGTTCGGTTTGGAGTGCTTGGTAACCATGTTGCAGCCCTCAACCAGAACTTTACCGCCCTTAACGCTCAGGACTTTACCGGTTTTGTCTTTACTCTTACCTGCGATAACCTTTACCAGGTCGTCTTTTTTAATCTTCTGCACAGCCAATACCTCCTTACAGTACTTCCGGAGCCAGAGATACGATCTTCATGAACTGCTTCTCACGTAACTCTCTTGCTACCGGTCCAAAGATACGGGTTCCTTTTGGGGTCTTGTCATCTTTGATAATAACTGCTGCGTTCTCATCGAACTTGATATAGGAACCGTCTTTTCTGCGTGCGCCCTTAACGGAACGAACTACAACGGCTTTAACAACATCGCCTTTCTTTACAACGCCACCTGGTGTTGCATCTTTAACGGAAGCGACGATAACATCACCAATATTAGCATATCTTCTTGTAGAGCCACCCATAACACGGATGCAAAGTAACTCTTTTGCTCCGGTGTTATCAGCAACCTTCAGTCTGGTTTCCTGCTGAATCATGCCTGATACTCCTTCCTGGATAACTTATTTAGCCTTCTCGATAATCTCAACCAGTCTCCATCTCTTGTCCTTGGACAGCGGTCTGGTTTCCATAACTTTAACGGTATCACCCTTGCCGCACTCGTTGTTCTCGTCATGAGCTTTTAACTTAACGGTCTTTTTAACGATCTTGCCGTATAAAGGATGTTTGATGTGGTCCTCGATTGCTACAACGATGGTCTTATCCATCTTGTCGCTTACGACTTTACCTACGCGGGTTTTTCTTAAATTTCTTTCCACGGTCATGTTCTCCTTTCAAACCTTAAGCCAGTTTAGATTTCTCTGTAATAACAGTCTGAATTCTCGCGATATTCTTGCGAACCTCTTTGATTCTGCTGGTATTATCTAACTGGTTGGTTGCATTCTGGAATCTTAAGTTGAAAAGTTCTTTCTTTGCAGCTACTAATTCTTCCTGTAACTCAGCCGCTGATTTTGCCTTTAAATCTTCTACGAATTTATTAGTTTTCACTGTTATCACCGCCTTCTAAATCTGCTTTAGCAGCAATCTTACATTTGCATGGTAACTTGTGCATAGCAAGACGTAATGCCTCACGCGCGGTCTCCTCCGGAACACCAGCGATCTCGAACATTACTCTGCCCGGTTTAACAACTGCTACCCAGTACTCCAGAGCGCCTTTACCGGAACCCATTCGGGTCTCAGCCGGTTTAGCAGTTACAGGTTTGTCCGGGAAAATTTTGATCCAAACTTTACCACCACGTTTGATGTAACGGGTCATGGCAACACGGGCTGCCTCGATCTGATTGGACTTGATCCAGCACGGCTCGGTAGCTACAAGACCGAACTCACCGTAGTTAATTTTATTTCCTCTTAAAGCCTTTCCGGTCATAGTTCCACGGAACTGTTTGCGGCGCTTTACTCTCTTAGGCATTAACATTATTTATCGCTCCCTTCCTTGTTTCCTCTAGTAGGAAGTACCTCGCCTTTGTAGATCCAAACCTTAACGCCAAGCTTGCCGTAGGTGGTATCTGCCTCAGCGAAACCATAGTCAATATCTGCTCTTAATGTCTGTAACGGAATGGTGCCCTCGCTGTAGAACTCGGTACGAGCGATATCAGCACCGCCAAGACGTCCGCCAACAGCGGTCTTGATTCCCTTAACGCCAGCCTTCATGGAACGACCCATGGTGGACTTCATAGCACGACGGAAGGAAACACGGTTCTCAAGCTGCTGTGCAATGTTCTCAGCTACTAACTGAGCATCGCGATCCGGTCTCTTGATCTCTTTGATATCGATAAATACTTTCTTGTCGGTCAGCTTCTGAACTTCGCCTCTGAGCTTCTCGATCTCAGCACCGCCCTTACCGATTACTACGCCCGGTTTTGCAGTGAAGATGATGATTTTCACTCTGTCAGCAGCAGATGCTCTCTCGATCTCGATTTTGGAAACGCCAGCGCTATACAGTTTTTTCTTGAGGAATTTACGGATGTTGTAATCCTCTACCAGGCAATCAGCGAAGTTGCCTTCTGCATACCACTTGGAATCCCAGTCTTTAATAACACCGACTCTTAAGCCGTGCGGATTAACTTTCTGTCCCATAATTGCCTCCTCTTATCTCTCATTCAGCACAACAGTGATGTGGCTCATTCTCTTTTCGATTCTGTAAGCTCTACCCTGTGCTCTCGGTTTTACTCTCTTCATGGTCGGTCCCTTGTTAGCGAAGCACTCCTCCACGTAAAGTTTTGCCGGATCCATGTTGTTGTTGTTCTCTGCATTTGCGATTGCAGATTCCAGTAATTTTTTAATTAAAGAAGAAGCATATCTTGGGTTGTAAGTTACAATACCAAGTGCGGTCTGTACATCTTTGCCTCTGATGGCATCTAATACGAAGCAAGCCTTCTGAACAGAAACACGTGCGTAAGATAACTTTGCGCTCGGTCTGGTGTCCTTCTGGGCATTTCTCTCTCTCTTAATCTGACTTCTATGTCCTTTAGCCATTGCTAAGTAACCTCCTTTCAATCCTGACGATTATCGTTTGGATTTCTTCTCGTCTTTTCCATGTCCTCTGTAAGTTCTGGTAGCTACGAACTCACCCAGTTTGTGGCCTACCATATCCTCGGTAACATATACCGGAACATGCTTTCTGCCATCGTGAACTGCGATTGTATGTCCAACCATCTGCGGGAAGATTGTGGAACGGCGGGACCAGGTCTTGATTACCTGATGCTGTCCTGCTGCGTTCATTGCATCAACTTTTTTCAGTAAGTGTGCATCTGCAAATGGTCCTTTTTTTAATGAACGTGCCATAGGTTTTGTATCCTCCTTGAATTATTTAATGGTCTTGCCGTCGCGTCTTCTTACAATCAGCTTATTAGACTGCTTGTTTTTCTTTCTGGTCTTCAGACCCAGAGCAGGCTTGCCCCACGGAGTAGAAGGACCCGGACGACCGATACCAGTCTTACCTTCACCACCACCGTGCGGATGGTCATTCGGGTTCATAACGGAACCGCGAACTGTAGGACGGATACCCATATGACGTTTTCTACCAGCCTTACCGAGGTTGATCAGGTTGTGCTCACCGTTACCTACAACACCGATGGTTGCGCGGCATACGATCGGAACCATTCTCATCTCGCCGGAAGGAAGTCTTAAGGTTGCATATTTGCCTTCTTTTGCCATAAGCTGAGCAGCGTTACCAGCGGAACGAACCAGCTGACCACCCTTGCCCGGATACAGCTCAATATTATGAATCTGCGCACCAACCGGAATGTTTGCCAGCGGTAAGCAGTTACCAACTTTAGCCTCTGCAGTCTCGCCGCTCATAACCTTCATGCCGTCGGTTAAACCAGCCGGAGCCAGGATATAAGCTTTCTCGCCGTCTGCATAGCAGATCAGTGCGATGTTTGCAGTTCTGTTCGGATCGTACTCGATACCGATAACGGTTGCCGGGATACCATCCTTGCTGTTTCTCTTGAAATCGATGATTCTGTATTTTCTTCTGGAACCGCCACCACGATGTCTAACAGTGATCTTACCCTGGTTGTTACGGCCAGCATTCTTCTTTAAAGAAGTAACCAGAGACTTCTCCGGAGTGGACTTTGTGATCTCGCTGAAGTCAGATCCGGTCATATGTCTTCTGGAAGGTGTATATGGGTTATATGTTTTGATTCCCATGACTTGAACTCCTTTCAATTCCGTACACGGTCGTGCGTTTTCAACGCACTCGCGTGTATCTCTTTATCACGGCGCAGTATATTCTTCTCACTGCTCACCGTATAGTTTCTTTAAATTGCATCGCTCAACGAAACGCAGTCTCGCTTCGTTAAGGTTTGCGATAGGCTTTCTCACTCAACTCGCGCTTTGCACGCTCGTTAAGAGTTCATGCCTATAAACCTGCAAATACCTCGATCTCTTTGCTGTCCTCAGTTAACTGAACGATAGCTTTCTTGGTTGCAGCGGTCTTGCCGAAGGTCATGCCACGTCTCTTGTTCTTGCCTTCGCTGTTCATGGTATTTACACTCTTAACTTTGGTTCCCGGGAACATCTTCTCCACAGCCTCTTTGATCATGGATTTGTTCGCATCGGTATGAACCAGGAAAGTGTATTTCTTATCGCTCATTGCGTTCATGCTCTTCTCGGTAACAACCGGTTTCAGAATGACATCATAGTACTGAACGTTAGCCATTATGCGTACACCTCCTCGATATTTGCAACTGCAGTCTTGGTTGCCACTACAGTATTGTATTTCAGAATGTCATATACATTGATGGTATTGACATAAGCGGTCTTTACAGCCGGGATGTTCTTAGCGGATTTAACAACGTTGTCGCTGTCCTCGCCAACAACTACCAGTGCTTTGTTAACCTTTAAGTTATTCAGAACAGTCTGGAACTTTTTGGTCTTGATCTCATCAAGCTTCAGCTCGTCAACAACGATGAACTTGTTCTCAAGCACTCTGCTGGTCAGTGCAGACTTCAGAGCTGCTCTCTTCTCTTTCTTGTTGAGTCTGATGGTGTAATCTCTCGGAGTCGGAGCGAATACTACGCCGCCGCCGGTCCACTGCGGAGATCTGGTTGAACCCTGACGTGCATGTCCGGTTCCTTTCTGTCTCCACGGTTTTCTTCCGCCACCGGATACCTCAGAACGGGTTTTTGCTTTCTGAGTACCCTGACGATTGTTAGCAAGCTGTGCAACGACTGCCATGTGTACCAGGTGCTCGTTAACCTCTACACCGAATACAGCATCGTTTAAATCAATCTTGCCTACTTCATTGCCTTCCATATTGTAAACAGATACGTTTGCCATCTGTGTGTTCCTCCTTTCTCGTCAAAGCTTACTTGGAAACTTTCACTGTTTCTTTGATTGTTACTAAAGATTTCTTCGGTCCCGGAACAGCGCCCTTAACCAGAAGCAGGTTGTTCTCAACGTCTACACGTACGATCTCAAGGTTCTGAATGGTAACCTGCTTGGAACCCATATGTCCCGGCATGCCTTTACCCTTGAATACCTTGCTCGGATCAGAGCAAGCACCGTTGGAACCCTGATGACGATGGAACTTAGAACCATGAGCCATAGGTCCTCTGTGCTGGCCGTGTCTCTTGATCGCGCCCTGGAAACCTTTACCTTTGGAAACAGCGGTTGCATCCACCTTATCGCCGTTAGCGAAGATGTCAGCTTTGATCTCGTCCTTTACAGAATACTCTTCTGCGTTCTCAAAACGGAACTCGCGGACGAATCTCTTGTAGGAAACACCTGCCTTGTCGAAGTGTCCCTTAACCGGTTTGCTAACCAGTTTTTCTCTCTTGTCTACAAAACCAACCTGAACTGCTTTGTAGCCATCGTTCTCAACGGTCTTAACCTGGGTTACTACACACGGGCCAGCCTGAAGAACGGTTACCGGAACTAACACGCCATCTTCGTTGAAGATCTGAGTCATTCCGACTTTGGTAGCTAAGATAGCTTTCTTCATTTCAATTTCCTCCTTACAGCGGATTACCTTTTACAGCAATCATACTAAAGCTTATTTCTGTTTCATTTTGATGTCGATGTAAACACCAGCCGGCATTTCCAGTTTGCTTAATGCATCAACTGTTTTCTGGCTCGGAGTGGTGATATCGATAAGTCTTTTGTGAGTTCTCTGCTCGAACTGCTCTCTGGAATCTTTGTACTTGTGTACCGCTCTCAGAATAGTTACTACCTCTTTCTTGGTCGGTAACGGTACCGGTCCGCTCACCTGAGCCCCTGTCTTCTTTACGGTCTCGATGATTTTTCCAGCAGACTGATCAACTAACTGATGATCATAAGCTTTTAATGTGATTCTCATTACTTGACTTGCCATAAAAAAAGTCGCCTCCTTTTCGCACTTTTGTTTGAAGTACGACAAGCGGTGACTGTACACATCTCCGTGTGTGTCGCGCGGACTACACACTGCGTTACTGCAATTACTCTTTACTACAGCTGTTAAATTGGTACAGTGACTTGTCGTCAGTTTCCTAACTTGACATTCGCTCCACGGAAAACCTGCCATTTCGGCAGCAACCTCACGCTTCATCGCTATCATGTCACAGCCTTTGTATATTACCATAAGTTTTTTACAAATGCAAGCTTTTCGAATATTATTTTATGTTTTTATTTTGATACACTGCATTTTATCATTTGCTGCAGCATTTATGCCTCTCACACAGTTATGTGTCCCGTTCAAAACGAGTTTCTTCTATATATAATAGACATGAAAAAGGAGCTGATACAGCTTGTCCGCCATATCAGCTCCTTTTTCATTTGGTTTGGTCAATCATTGTCCCAATCCGGTTCCTCCGGGCTGCGATAGCTGCCGCCGTCTACCGTCTCGTCATCCTCTTTTACCAGGATACCGCTGCTGTTCGTCTTATATTTTGTGCCGTTGCTGTCTTTTACCGTGGTATTCTTTGCAATCTTTCCGGATGTATTGACTACATAGTTCTTATAGCTGTTTCCCGTCGGTATGGTATACACCTCATACTTGCTGCCGGAATCTGCCTTCTGAAGTTTCCCCATGTAATACAGGTAGTTATCATAGACCCCCGTGTAGCCTTTTCCGGTGGAAGCAAAATAGTATGGCCAGGAAACACCGCCATCCGTGATATTAAACTTGCCCTTCAGCATGCTGCTCTGTGCATAGGTTCCGAAATAATAGGCTGTGTAATCCTCCTCTTTGCTATTGGTATAGACCTTCTGTAAGCCATATACAGGAACCCCATATTCATTAAACAGGTAGGTATTGCCGTTGATGCGTTTTAAGTCACTGGCCTTTGCACTGCCCTTGGCAGGTCCCACCTCCGGAACTCCTTTGGAACTAAAGTAGAACCATTCTACATCATGATCATAATGTCCTGCCAGATACTCCGGCGGTTCCGTGGAATACCATCCCGTACGTACCTTTCCATCCGTGTCCACAAACCGATAGTCCTCAATGCTGTCCGATTCGTCGTCCGTGACACAGACCCATCCGGTCTGTACTGCTCCATCCTCGCGAAGGCAATAATAGGTGCCGTTGATCTTCTTCTGTTTGACATTCGTGCCGCTCTCGCTCGGAACGACCTTTTTGCCGTTGGTTCCAAAGTAATACCAGTACTGGCCATCACTGGTCGCTTCCAATGGACTGCTGTGCTTATCCTCATCCTGATACTCCTCCGGCGGAGTCAGCTTTTTCCAGCCGGTCACCATAACACCGGCATCGTCACAGTAGTACATATTATCCAGGATCCAGCCGGTCTCCATGGCGCCGGAATCTCCAAAATAGTAGCATTTTCCGTCAATCTGTACCCATTTATCCTTGGAGCACTTGCCGTTGGTGCCAAAATAATACCAGTCGTAGCCACTGGTCTTGCGTGTGTTTACCACTTGGAGCCACTTGTTTGTGATCATAATGCCGTTGGTATCCACGTAGTAATCATCGTTGTCAACCCACTTATTGACCGCCATGGTGCCATTGCTTTCCAGATAGCGCCAGGTTCCATCCTGTGCCTGCCTCCATGCATTGGTTACCCTGCTGCCATTGTTATTGTAGTATACCCAGCTACTGCCCTCCTGAGCCCAACCTGCAGCAAAAGCTGTGATTCCGACCGTGCCGAGACTCATCAGGGCAGTCAGCGCAAACATTGCCAAAGTCTTTTTCTTCATATTATAATGTAACTCCTCCGTATCCTTGCTGATCCACATATCCAGTTTAGAAAATGTCCGTTTGTGTATAACCCCTCATTTTCCTGTCCGGAATCATTATCATCATTGTAACAATAAGAAGAAAATTATTCAACCAATTCAGACAAATAGATTCTTACAATTTCCTATCAACGAAATAGAATCCAGCTTGCCGGATTCTTGCGACGAGGCGCGGTTGCTTCAGCAACCACATACCCATGCGCCGAGTGCGCATCCTGCGGAGCGTTTTTGATTCATAGGATGCAATTTCCTGTGAATCAAAAACAGGCTCCGCCATAAAACGGAACCTGTTTTTCATCATATATATTGGTAACAATTATACCTCGAAGATCAGATCGCCATAGCTCGGGAACGGCCACAGTTCTTTGTCTACGATCATTTCCAGCTTATCTGCCGGTGTACGAAGTGCTGCCATAGCCGGAACGACTTTCTCATGATAAGCATGTGCCTGCGCCTCAGCGCCTTCCACGCCTGCCGTCTCATCGGTAATGTCGATCAGGGCTGCCAGTGCTACCTTCATATCAGAAAGCAGTGCGGAGGTCTCGGTAAGCAGTTCAGCCTGTACACTGGTATCTGCCTCCGGGCATGTAGTCTTCACTGCGCCAAGAGAACCGGCCAACTGAGTTGTGTATTTGATTACAGCCGGAATAATCTGCTTGCTTGCCATATCGATCATGGTTCTTGCTTCGATATTGATCACCTTGGAATATGCCTCATACTCTACCTCAGCACGGGACTCCAGTTCTGCCTTGGTGAATACGCCGAAGGACTCATACAGCTTTACAGCCTTATCGGTGGTGATAGCCGGAATAGCCTCTACCATGGAGCGGATATTCGGAAGGCCGCGTTTCTCAGCCTCTTCTACCCATGCATCAGAGTATCCGTTGCCGTTGAAGATAATGCGCTTATGGTCACGGAGCAGCTTCTTGATCAGGTCATGTACTGCGGTATCGAAGTCTTCTGCCTTCTCGAGCTCGTCTGCTGCTTCCTTAAATGCCTCAGCAACGATGGTGTTAAGAACAACGTTTGCCGGAGCGATGGAATCGGAAGAGCCCACCATACGGAACTCAAACTTGTTGCCGGTGAATGCAAACGGTGAAGTACGGTTACGATCGGTTGCATCCTTATCGAGATCCGGAAGAGTTGCAACGCCGGTCTTTAAGGTGCCGCCACTCTTGGAGTGAGTTGCCTCGCCGGTGCTGCACAGCTGATCGATAACGTCCTCTAACTGCTCGCCAAGGAATACGGAAATGATTGCAGGCGGTGCCTCGTTTGCGCCCAGACGATGATCGTTTCCGATATCGGCTGCAGATTCACGAAGCAGATCTGCATGAGTATCTACTGCTTTCAGGATGCAGGACAGAACCAGTAAGAACTGGATATTCTCGTGAGGAGTATCGCCCGGATTTAACAGGTTTACACCATCATCAGAGGTAAGGGACCAGTTGTTGTGCTTACCGGAACCATTGACACCTGCGAACGGTTTCTCATGAAGCAGGCAAGTAAGACCCTGACGGCCGGCAACCTTCTTTAAGGTCTCCATAACCATCTGGTTGTGGTCTACTGCAAGGTTTGCCTGATCGTAGATCGGAGCCAGCTCGTGCTGTGCCGGTGCAACCTCGTTGTGCTGAGTCTTAGCAGTTACGCCAAGCTTCCAGAGTTCTTCGTTTACAGCCTTCATGTAAGCACCGATGCGCTCACGGATCACACCGAAGTAATGATCATCCAGCTCCTGTCCCTTCGGAGGCATAGCACCAAATAAGGTACGGCCGGTATAGATCAGGTCTTTTCTCTGCAGGTATTTCTGACGATCTACAATAAAATACTCCTGCTCCGGTCCTACAGACGGCGTTACACGCTTTGCAGTGGTATTGCCAAAGAGTCTTAAGATTCTTAAAGCCTGCTCGTTGATTGCCTGCATGGAGCGAAGAAGCGGGGTCTTCTGGTCAAGAGCTTCACCGGTATAGGAACAGAATGCAGTCGGAATGCACAGAGTCACACCGCAGGCATCCTCTCTTAAAAACGCCGGAGAGGTGCAGTCCCAAGCTGTATAGCCTCTTGCCTCGAAGGTCGCACGCAGACCGCCTGACGGGAAGGAAGATGCATCCGGCTCACCTTTAATGAGCTCTTTGCCGGAGAACTCCATGATAACCTTGCCTTCTGCATCCGGTGCAGAAATAAAGGAATCGTGTTTCTCTGCAGTCACGCCGGTTAATGGCTGGAACCAATGGGTATAATGGGTTGCTCCTCTCTCGATTGCCCAATCCTTCATTGCATGTGCAACTACATCTGCAATGGACGGATCCAGCTCAGCACCATCTTCGATGGTCTTTTTCATTTTTTTGAAAACGCTCTTTGGTAAGCGCTCTTTCATAACGGTTTCGTTGAAGACGTTCTTGCCAAAAATCTCAGCTACATTGATCACTTCGCTCATAGACTTTGTTCCTTCCTCTCATTAGAATTGCCGTTTCCGGTCTCCTCACCTGTCCCTGCATCATGTTTTTATTTACACTTGTTTTTATTAAGTATGGGTTCAGGTTATAAAAAATGGTGCTCTTCCCCTCAAGGAAGAACACCATTGTTCCCTTACTAAAATAAATCATCAGGTTCAAAAATGCAAGTCTTTTTTTGCATTTTCTTGTATTTTTTTCGTACTTCTTTTTTTTAGGCTTTTCCAACGGAACCAAACAGCTCCATTTTCTCTTTTACGGTTGCCTTGATTGCCTCCGCACCCGGTGCGAGCAGCTTACGCGGATCGAAGCCCTTGCCCTCTAAATCCTTGCCTGCCTCGATATACTTACGGGTAGCATCTGCGAAGGATAACTGGCACTCGGTATTTACATTGATTTTTGCCACGCCAAGGTCGATAGCTTTCTTGATCATGTCAGCCGGGATGCCGGTACCACCGTGAAGAACTAACGGCAGATCGCCTACCTTTTCTTTTACTGCTGCCAGAGTCTCAAAGCTTAAGCCCTGCCAGTTTGCCGGATATTTGCCGTGGATGTTGCCGATACCTGCTGCCAGGAAGTCTACACCCAGATCTGCGATCATTTTGCACTCATTCGGGTCTGCGCACTCGCCCATACCAACAACTCCGTCTTCCTCGCCGCCGATGGAGCCTACCTCAGCCTCGATAGAAAGTCCCATTGCATGAGCAACCTTTACTAATTCTTTGGTCTTTTCCACGTTCTCCTCAATTGCATAATGAGAACCATCGAACATGATGGAAGAAAAACCTGCCTTGATGCACTTGTAGCAGCCATCATAGGTACCATGGTCTAAGTGCAGTGCTACCGGAACGGTAATGTTCATTTCCTCGATCATGGCTTTTACCATGGCGGAAACAGTCTTAAAACCGGTCATATATTTTCCTGCGCCCTCAGATACACCCAAGATCACCGGGGAGTTTAACTCCTGTGCAGTTGCCAGGACTGCCTTTGTCCACTCCAGGTTGTTGATGTTGAACTGACCTACTGCATAGTGTCCTTCTACTGCTTTTTTCAGCATTTCTGTTGCAGATACTAACATGTTCAAAACCTCCGTTTTTCTATAGTTTGCCGTGTTTTGGGCGGCAAAATCAGTTTGCCGTTGCGGCTACTTCTTTCTTATTATATTACAAAAAAGAGCTTTTGTGAAGTATTTAACTCACCTTACCTTACGTTTCGTTGCCGTTTAGCCATGACACGTTTTATAATCCCAGAATCTCCGCTACATTTTTCTCCATATCGGCAGCATCGCATTCTCTGGTATGGCGAATCGGAGCGTTGCGGATCTCTTCTACTGCACGCGGAATTGCTACGCCAGATGCCGCACAGAGTGCATCGATGGAAGCAAATTCGTCTGTATCAGCCTCTTTGCCGGTAACTGCTGCCATAACGCTGTGAGAGAACTTATACGGGCTTGCGGTGGAGGCGATGACTGTCGGAGTCTCATCCTTAGTCTCTGCTGCATACTTTTTGTATACACAGGATGCCACACCGGTATGGGTGTCGATGATATATCCGGTTTCTTCTGCCAGATGACGGATGCCGGCTGCATTCTCAGCCTCAGTTGCATATCCGCCCACAAAATCCTTCATGAAGGCCTTCATGGAATCGGTAATACTGTAAGCGCCCTTGGTGCTTAAATCTTCCATCAGCTTGCGGTTTGCTGCCGCATCACAGCCGGTGCTTAAGTAGATCAGGCGCTCCAGATTGCTGGAAATCAGGATATCCATGGAAGGAGAATTGGTCAGGATAAAATCTCTCTTGCGGTCATAGGTTCCGGTCTTGAAGAAATCATACAGCACCTTGTTGTCGTTGGATGCGCAGATCAAGGTCTTGATCGGTACGCCCATCTGCTTTGCCAGATAAGCAGCCAGGATATTGCCGAAGTTTCCGGTCGGGACTGTTACATTGATCAAATCACCATTCTGAATCTCACCGTTTTGAACCAGCTTTGCGTAAGCATAGACATAATAAACCACCTGCGGGACCAAACGTCCGATATTGATGGAGTTTGCAGAGGACAGCTGGAAGCCCTTTGCTGCCAATTTCTCAGCAAATGCCTTGTCACCGAAAATCTTTTTCACGCCGGTCTGGGCATCGTCAAAGTTTCCGTGGATGGAAACTACTGCTGTGTTGTCACCCTTCTGAGTCACCATCTGCAGCTCCTGAACCTTGCTGACACCGCCCTTCGGGTAGAATACGATGATACGAGTTCCCGGTACATCCGCAAAGCCTGCCATAGCAGCCTTTCCGGTATCGCCGGATGTTGCAGTCAGGATCACAATCTCGTTCTCTACATGATTCTTCTTGGCAGAAGTAGTCATCAGATATGGGAGAATGGACAATGCCATATCTTTAAATGCGATGGTGCTTCCGTGAAACAGCTCCAAATAATAAGCACCGTCTGCTTTTACAAGCGGAGCGATCTCTTCGGTATCAAACTTGCTGTCATAAGCATGATCGATACAGTAACGCAGCTCTTCCTCGGTAAAATCCGTTAAGAACTGCTTCATAACGCGGTATGCGGTTTCCTGGTAAGACATGCCTGCCAGTTCTTCCATCGTTACATCCAGTTTCGGGATTGAAGTCGGCATAAACAGACCGCCGTCATCAGCCAGTCCTTTTAAAATAGCCTGAGATGCTGTCAGTCCGCTTTCTCCGCCTCTTGTGCTCTGATATGTCAAATCCATAGCTTTTCTTTCCTTTCTCCCTCTTTGGTAAATCATTGTTTTTCGTTGATTGTAGCACAAGCCACTATTGTTTGTCCATGTTTTCTTTTGAAACAAACGATTGCTGCGTATTGAAGGTTTTTTTCAAATATGCTAAACTAGGGAAAATTGTGCCTTACATAAATAGTAGTGAATTCTCCTGTGCTATTTTGTCGAATGATTTTCAGAAAGGATCCTGATCATGTATACTCATGCCTGGTATCACTGGCTTACTTTCTTCTATATATACTGCTTTTTCGGTTGGATTTTTGAATCCGCCTATGTCTCCGTAAAAACAAGACATTTTGTCAATCGTGGGTTCCTGCGTCTTCCCATGCTCCCCTTGTACGGAACCGGAGCCGTCATGATGCTGTGGGTATCACTCCCGGTCAAAAACAACCTCTTGCTTGTCTATGTATTCGGATTTTTCGCTGCAACCCTGCTTGAATATGTGACCGGTTATGTGATGGAGCGGCTGTTTAAGGTACGCTACTGGGATTACAGCAATCAGAGATTTAATCTTAATGGTTATATCTGCCTGAGCTCCTCCATCGCCTGGGGATTTCTTACCATTTTTATGACCGAGATCATCCACAGACCCATTGAGCGCTTTGTGCTGGCACTCCCCCAGGCTCTGGAATGGAGTCTGCTCGCAGTGATCAGCGCATGTTTTATCCTGGACACCATCCGGTCGACGAAGGAAGCTCTGGATCTGGCGAAGACGCTGGAGCGTGTCTCCAAGCTGCGCAGTGAGCTGGAGGAATTGCAGGTTCAGCTTGCACAGTTAAAAGATGAAGCTCTAGAGCATATGGAGAATGCAAAGGAGGAGTTTTGTGAGACCGTAACGGAGAGCATTGAGGTGCACAAGGAGAAGGCAGCCGCCCGTAAGGAAGCACTTGAAGAAGCTGTGAGTGCCCGCAAGGAGGCACTCGGTGAAGCTGTAAGTGCTCGTAAGGAAGCGCTCGGTGAAGCTGTAAGTGCTCGTAAGGAAGCGCTTGGTGAAGCTGTGAGTGCTCGTAAGGAAGCGCTTGGTGAGGCTGTGACCGCACATAAGGAAGCGCTTGGTGAGGCTGTAAGTGTTCGCAGGGAGAAGCTTACCGAGGCCATCGCATCTCGAAGGGAGCTGCTTTCAGCTGCTGCCCACACAGGCATGAAGTCGGCTTCTCTTCCGCCCATTCTCCGGCGAAATCCGGGCGCTGTATCCAAACGGTTTGCTGCTGCCTGGAAAGAGCTTTACGGCATGGCAGAAAAACACAAACATTCCTGATTTCGGAGGCTCAGAATGGATTTAAAACAGATTGAATATATTGTAAAGATCGACGACGAACACAGCATCACAAGAGCTGCAGAAAAGCTTTTTGTGACGCAATCTGCCCTAAACCAGCAGCTCCTTCGCCTGGAAAAGGAGCTTGGAGCTCCACTCTTTCACCGCAGCAAGGTGGATATGCGCCCTACAGAAATCGGACAGGTCTACTTGGACAGCGCCAGAGAAATCCTTCGGATCAAGCAGCGGACCTACAACCTGATCAACGATATGACGGATGCCAAGAAAGGACATTTGTCCATCGGATTTACTCCCGGGCGTGGCAGCGAGATGTTTATCCATGTTTACCCCGTCTTTCACAAGGCCTACCCCAATGTGACCATCGAGCCGCACGAGCTGAGTGTTCACCGCCAACAGCAGATGATTGCCCAAGGTAACCTTGATATCGGTTTTCAGACCTTGTCTGAGCGTCAGAGAACAGACAGTGAATACATTAAGCTTGGAGAAGAAGAAATCTTTCTTCTGGTTCCCAGTATCCTTCCTGTTGCAAAGCAGCTGGGCACAGCCGGCACAACGAACGAGGAACCTGTTCCCCTTGCCAATCTTTCCCTTTTTCAGTACGAACCCTTCGTGCTGATGTATAAGGAGTCCACAAGCCGTGCCATCACGGACGAAATTTTCCGCAAATCCGGTTTTACGCCAAACGTGCTCTTTGAGACAGCCAGCAACAGCACCATTGTCTCCATGATCCAGGCAAACCTTTGCTGCGGCGTCGTTCCGGCATATTATGTGCGCAATCTGCCCCCAAACATCAGCTGTTTTGCCTTTGCCTCCCATCCCTCCTGGGACATCGTAGCCAATTACCGTAAGGGCGGATACTTAAGTGAGGCTGCAAAATATCTTATCAGCCTGGTACAAAATTTCTGGGAATGATTCTGATTCGCATTTCCACACAAAAGAGGATCCAAAAAAACCGCCAATCTGACGCTTTCCGGATCCTCTTTGATGTTTATTTGAATAAATGAATCTTAGTATGCTCTGCCCCAGTATACCATTTTCTTTGCCGGTTTTCCGCAGCATACGCACTTATCTGATAAGGTTTCCTGTGCAAACGGCACACAGCGAGATGTTGCAGCCGTATCTTCCTTGATCTTATCTTCGCAAGCCTGGTCTCCGCACCACATAGCTTTTACAAAACCAGGTTTCTCGTTGATGGTCTTTACAAACTCCTCGTAGGTTGTTGCGGTATAGGTATGGCTGTCGCGATGTGCTCTTGCGCGCTCTAACATATCGTTCTGGATCGTGTCTAAGAGCTCGCCCACCTTTGTCTCGATCTCATCTAAGGAGACCGTCATCTTCTCATGGGTATCACGACGAACCAATACTGCCTCATTGTTTTCAATATCTCTCGGTCCGATCTCGACACGTACCGGGATACCGCGCATCTCGGACTCACTGAATTTCCAGCCCGGGCTCTTGTCGGAATCATCTACCTTCACTTTGAAATTAGAAAGAACATCCTTCAGTGCAAAGGCCTTGTCTAAAACGCCCTCTTTCTGCTGCTGGATCGGAACGATCACAACCTGGGTCGGAGCGATTCTCGGCGGCAGCACCAGTCCGTTGTTATCACCATGCACCATGATGATCGCACCGATCATTCGGGTCGTCATGCCCCAGGAGGTCTGATGTACATACTGTAAGGTATTGTCCTTTGCAGCATACTGAATGCCAAAGGCTTTTGCAAAGCCGTCACCAAAGTTGTGGCTGGTACCGGACTGCAAAGCTTTTCCGTCATGCATCAGAGACTCGATGGTATAGGTAGCCTCTGCACCGGCAAATTTCTCCTTATCTGTCTTCTGACCGCGGATCACCGGAATTGCCAGAACCTGCTCACAGAAATCTGCATACAGATTCAGCATCTGGATCGTTCTTGCCTCAGCCTCCTCTGCTGTTGCATGAGCGGTATGACCCTCCTGCCACAGGAACTCTCTGGAACGCAGGAACGGACGGGTGGTTTTCTCCCATCTTACTACAGAGCACCACTGGTTGTATACCTTCGGCAGATCACGGTAAGAGTGAACGTCCTTTGCATAGAAGTCACAAAACAGGGTCTCGGAAGTAGGACGCACGCACAAACGCTCCTGAAGTGGCTCCAAACCACCGTGAGTTACCCATGCTACCTCCGGTGCGAATCCCTCGACATGATCTTTTTCCTTTTCCAGTAAACTTTCCGGAATGAAGATCGGCATATATACATTCTGTACACCGGTCTCCTTAAAACGACGATCCAGTTCATGCTGGATGTTCTCCCAGATTGCGTAGCCTGCCGGTTTGATAACCATGCAGCCCTTCACACTCGCATAATCACACAGCTCTGCTTTTTTTACCACATCCGTATACCACTGGGCGAAATCTTCGTCCATGGATGTGATCGCTTCTACCATTTTTTTGTCTTTTGCCATCTCTGCTCTCCTTTTGCATATTTAAAAGTAAAAAAAGGCCATTCGATCCCTTGCCACTTTTGACAAGGGACCGAATGACCGGATCAATCGGCGGTACCACCCTGATTAGCGCCGCACAAGCTGTGACGGACGCCCGCTTTCCTTCCGTTAACGCCGGAAACTACGCTGCAGTTTGCTACAGGACTCCAAGGCCGGTTCAGCGCCCAGTGACATAAAGGCCTTGCACCTGTCAGCCTTCTCTCTGTAATGTGGTGTACGCTTACTATTCCTCTTCATGGTCTTCTTTGTATAGAGACTGTCTAAGTCTTGTTTGATTCTAAGACATTTTTTCTGCTTTGTCAATGCTCTTTCCATGTGAAGTAAGGGTTCTGGATTCCTTCCACTGTCCGGCTTTGAACCGTTACTAATTTAATATGCTAAACTTTTTTCTGTTATATTTGGTAAATAATGCCTAATTTCTGTTAATATTCTTCATTTTTTTCGACTTGACATTTTATTTTTGAATGAATATAATGCTAGTAAACTTATAGCACACACCGAAAAAGCAAGGGCGCTTTGAGAACACAATCTCAAAGCGCCCTTTTGTTTTTCAGAAATATTTCAGAAAGGCCACGAGCTCGGTACCTCGCAGCTCTGGAAGGTGAATCATATGGCTGACATGGTAAAAGTCGAACATCTGAAAAAAAACTTTGGTGACCTGGAAGTTCTCAAGGATATCAATCTCACTGTAAAAGAGGGTGAAAAGCTGGTCATCATCGGCCCATCCGGCTCTGGAAAATCCACCTTTATCCGGTGCATCAATCACCTGGAAGAGCCGACCTCCGGTACGATTTCCATTGCCGGAACACCGGTTACCAAAAAGAATTACCTGGAAATGGCAAAAAAATATTCCTCCATGGTATTCCAGCAGTTTAATCTCTATCCGCATCTGACTGTCTTAGAAAACCTGACACTGGCACCTATGAAGCTGCAGCATGTTTCAAAAGCGGAAGCAACGGCTACTGCAATGAAATGTCTGGAGCGCGTTGGCTTAAAAGCCAAAGCCGGTAACTATCCGGTGCAGCTCTCCGGCGGACAGCAGCAGCGTGTCGCCATTGCCAGAGCGCTCTGTACAAACCAGCCGCTCATCCTTTTTGATGAACCGACCTCCGCACTGGATCCGGAAATGGTTCAGGAGGTTTTAAACGTCATGGTGGAGCTGGCCAAGGAAAATATCACGATGATCTGTGTTACCCATGAGATGGGATTTGCAAGACAGGTTGCTGACCGTGTGATCTTCATGGACGGCGGATATATTATAGAAGAAGGAACGCCGGAGCATTTCTTCACTGCCCCGGAGCACGAACGTACAAAAACATTCTTAAGCAAGATCCTGCACTAATCCGTAACATACAGGGCTGCTGCGAGACCGCATAAGAATCGCCCCCTGATTGTTTTATATTTATTGTTAAGAGGAGGATACAATTATGAAAAAGAGCATGAAAAAACTTACCGCAATGACCATGGCTGCCATGATGGCTGCACTGTTAGGAGGCTGTGGTTCTTCTTCATCCGAAACCACTGCTGCTGCCACCACTGCAAAGACAGAAGAGACCGAAGTTGCTGCTTCTGAGGCTGATTCCACCGAGGCTGCTGCTTCCGGCGATGTAAGTGCTGATGTTCAGAAGATCGTTGACCGCGGTGTCCTGAAGGTCGGATGCAAATCTGACGTTCCGAATTTCTCTCTCCAGAATACTGCAACCGGCGAATATGAAGGCTTTGAGGACGATCTGGCCTACAGCATTGCCGCTGATATCTTCGGCTGTACCGCTGATGAGGCAAAGGAAAAGAAGCTGGTAGAGTTCCAGGGCGTAACCGCTAAGACCAGAGGCCCGCTGCTTGAGAACGGTGAGATTGACCTGGTTATCGCAACCTTCACCATCACCGATGAGCGTAAGGAAACCTACAACTTCTCAACTCCGTATTATACCGATGCTGTTGGTCTTCTGGTAAACAATGATTCCGGCATCAACTCCATCGAAGATCTGGACGGTAAGATCATCGGTGTTGCACAGTCTTCCACCACGAAGGACGGCTTTAAAGCTTATGTAGAAGAAAAAGGCCTCAATGTAAATCCGGAATTCCAGGAGTTTGACGGCTATCCGGCACTGGCACAGGCACTTGCTACCAAACAGATTGACTGCTTCTCCGTAGACCGTGCGATCCTTTCCGGCTATGTAAACGATTCTAACCACATCCTGGATGACCGTTTCTGCGAGCAGGAGTACGGTGTTGCTTCCGCAAAAGAGAATACCGGTCTTGCTGATGAGGTAGAAAAAGTCGTTACTTCCATGATTTCTGACGGCTCTATGAAGACACTGCAGGATCAGTGGGGATTACAGTAAACTCACAATAGCATTGCAAAACTGCAGAGATATCATATCGAGAACGCGTCACCGACGCGTTCTCTGATTTTATCAGTGATATCAGGCAAATTAAGACGAAACAGCAAAGGATGATGGATATTATGATCAAAGGTCTATTAGAAGGAAAACGATGGGCCGCCCTCTTAAAGGCGATCCCAGAATATTATGTGCCGGGATTTATCATGACTCTCAAGATTGCCATCGTCGGCCTTTTGGTCGCATTGATCCTGGGAACGATATTCGGCATGCTCTCCACCATGAAATTCAAACCTGCAAAGATCATCGCACGTATCTATGTTGAATTTTTGCAGAACACTCCTCTGGCACTCCAGGTTCTGTTTTATTACTCGGTACTTCCACTGCTCTTTTCAAACTCCGGCTTCCGTATTCCCAAGTTTGCACTCGGTGTCATCGGTGTCGGCGTTTACCATGGAGCCTATATTGCCGAAGTTATCCGTACCGGTATTGAGGCTGTTCCGAAGGGTCAGTCAGAGGCTGCTGCTTCCCAGGGATTTTCGTACCTGGAAACTATGTACTATATCATTCTTCCCCAGACAATCCGTATCATCATGCCGCCGCTCGCAAACCAGGCACTCAACCTGGTAAAGAATACTTCGATCCTGGCTATGGTAGCCGGAATGGATCTGATGTATTATACCGATTCCTGGGGCTCCGAACGCGGCTACTTTGCCCAGGCTTATTTCACAAGTGCTCTGCTGTATTTTGTAATCTGCTTCCCGTTAGCGCGTCTTGGACGTTACCTGGAGATCCGTTCCATGCGCCTTCCGGCACCGAAAAAAATCGCGATTGAGGAGGAAGGCTTATGTTAACATTATTCCATCAGATTTTTACCTTTGCCAATGTCACCTTCATGCTGAAGGGTCTCGGCATGACCGTTGCGATTGCGGTTCTTGCCACCATCATCAGCATGTTCTTCGGTACGATCCTGGCGCTGATTCGAACCTATGCAACCGGTTCCCTCCAATGGCTTTCTTCCATCGTTGCCGTTTATACTGAATTTTTCCGCTGCACACCAAACCTTCTGTGGATCCTCTGGATCTACTTCACAGTAAAAGGCAATAAGATCGCAGTCTGCGTCTTCGCCATCTCCCTGTTTACATCTGCTGTCATGGCTGAAATTTTCCGCGGCGGATTAAACTCCATTCCGAAGGGTCAGTTTGAGGCAGCGCAGTCCCAGGGCTTTACCTTCCTGCAGACACTGTGGTACATCATCCTTCCGCAGACTTACAAAAAAGTCATCCCGGCACTGCTCAGCCAGGTAATCACCATCATCAAGGATACCTCTTTCCTGAAAATGGTGGATGTTGCCGAATTCATGCGCAACTGTGCGATCGTTATGGGAAGCATCTACGATGTGCGCGGCATGATCATGCTTCTTGCTTTTGAGGCGATCTGTTACTTTGCGATCTGCTTCACACTCAGCTGCATCGTTCGCGGATATCAGAAAACGCTCGTGACTGCTTAAGGAGGACAGAACCATGGAGAAATACAATATTACCATCACAAGAGAATTCGGAAGCCTGGGACGCCCAATCGCCCATGCCCTTTCCGAAAAGCTTGGCATTGAATACTATGACCGTGATATCGTCGATGAGGTTGCAAAGCAGCTGAACCTTCCGGTCTCCCAGATCAGTGACGCAGAGGAAACCTCAGGCAATCCTTTCTTTGCACATATGTTTCCGCTCGGTACCGACAAGCAGTACATCCAGGATATGGTCTTTGATGTACAAAAGGACATCATCCTGGATCTGGCCAGGAGATCAAGCTGCATCATCGTTGGACGCTGCTCCGATTTCCTTTTGCAGAATGAACCAAACGTGATCAACATTTTCATCTATGCTCCCTACAAAGCCAGGCTGGAAAACTGTATCAACACCCTGGAAATGTCTGAGGAAGATGCCAAACGCACCATCATGAAGGTTGACAAAGCCAGAAGTGCCTACCACAAACGCTACGCCGGCTACTCTCCCGCTGACCCGCTCCACAAGAACCTGATGATCGATTCGTCGATGCTCGGAGTAGAAGGAACGGCGGACCTCATCGCAGAGGTTGTGAAACGGAAGTTTCAGTAAGTGCCAATTTAACGAATTGTTTCGTAAGAATCAAAAGGGTCCGAAAGCGCCCGCCCCAGCACACATAAACGCATTCACGGCAATTTTCTGTCCGTTTTGCTCCGTCGCCTATTAGACAGGTCTACCGCAAACTCGCTCACTACGTTCGCTCAGACAAGCTCCCGACCTGTCGCTATACTCACAAAACGGACAAAATTGCCTATCGAAT
>CAVALB010000020.1:0-38362 GCA_963589345.1 uncultured Selenomonadales bacterium
CAAGCTTTTGCATTGATGGTTTACCTCGCATATTTGATACCTATATTCTACCATATAATGAGCAGCAAAGCTTGATTTCAGTTGCTTTATGTGAGGCATTTTTAGTCACCCATTGGGTGAAGCGAAAATATAGAAAAAAAGCTTCTCGGAACCTTGAATTACAAAGAGTTCGAGGACTTTCACCAAAAATAAGTTTCACGGATTGAGGAATTTGTAAAAAACGGCTGTGGGGAGGCACAGGCTTCACCCTGGCGGAGCTTCTGGTGGTGGTCGCCATCATCGGCATTCTTGTTGCTGTGAGCATACCGATCTTTACCGGACAGTTGGAACGCGCCAGAGAAGCCACAGATGCTGCCAATATTAGATCGGCTTATGCTGTTGTGATGGCAAAAGTGACAACCGGAGAAGATGGTGGGATAGAGAAGGTAGGTCTGAAGCAGAAGGTTGACCGCTGGCAAAAGACATTTGATTTTCCAGCAGAAACTGTTGGTGAGCCTGTCGCAAATGGCTTTGCAAATGTTTATTTCAAAAACAACGAACATCATGCGGTAATTGAGTTCACATCATCGACAGGCAATATTTCCTACCATAATCAGGGGCTTTACGATGATACCTTTTACATCTCAGATGCGAATGTCACGACAGATACCTGGAAAGGCGTTGATAAGGATAAGGTCAAGAAAATCGTTTTCCAGAGCGGAAGTTCATTTAAGGATGGAAGTTCAGTTGGATTCTTTAACAGCCTGACGAATTTGGAAGAAATCGATATGCTGAATGTAGATCTCGTCCAGACAGGATATGATACATTTGCGAATACACCAAACCTCAAAAAAATCACACTGGCGAATCTGAAGGATGCCAATGGATATGATTTCCCGGGTATATGGTACTATGATGAGGCATGCACACAGCAACTACCAAGTGGATATAGGGCTGGTTACTCAAGGATCAAAATGGCCGATAACGGAAAGACAATTTATCGAAAGGTTAATTAACATCACCATACACTTCGGATCGCTCCTCTTACAACGGGTAGGGGTATCAGGAGATGACAACACAATAAGGAAGGAGAATAAACAATGGCAACGAACAAGTATACATATTTTGCATCTGTTGCGAAGAAAGAAGGATTGCAGTAGGAACCAAGGCGCCTACCGTATGCCCTGTATGCAATCACCCGCAGAGCTATTTTGAGGTACATGCAGATGTGAATGATAAGGGGAGATGCAGCTATGCCCATTTTGTTTTTTATTGTGAGCCTGATTCCGGCGATTCTGATATATCGTTGGCTCAAAAAAAGAAGAGACTACGGAACAGAAAAGCGAAACAACGGAGAACGAAGTAAATGAAAGAACTGAACATCCCGGTTGGTATTTCGGACTTTGAGAAGATTCGAAACGGTGGGTTTTATTATATTGATAAATCCGGCTTGATTGCGGAAATTTTGCTAAAGAAAGCGGAGGTAACACTGATTACTCGTCCAAGACACTTGGCATGAGTATGCTGGCCAGGCACTTCAATTTGCCGTTGTTACAGGTTGCTTGAAAATTGCAAAAGAGAGCATCTTTACGGGAACCAATAATTTTGTATCAGATACGATCACCAACTCTTGTTTAAATGAGTATTTTGGATTTGTACAAAGTGAGGTTGATCAGTTGTTAGAAGATGCTGCCCTGACGGAGCAAGCTGAGAAGATCAAGAAATGGTATGATGGATACCATTTTGGTGACTTTGATGTTTACTGCCCGTGGGACGTGATGAATTATTTACTGGAACTGCAACGAAATCCAAACGCCAGGCCGATCAGTTACTGGAAGAACACCAGTGATAATGCCATCATCCGTTCCTTTATTGACTATGCGGGCAGTGCAATCACAAAGAAACTTGAAACGTTGATGGCCGGCGGATGCATCGTTCAGTGTATAGATGAAAATCTGACCTATGATTATCTGCATTCCTCAGAAGACAATCTCTGGAGTACGCTGTACTTGACAGGGTACTTGACGAAAGCACGTGAAGACGATTATAAAGGTGAACTGCCGGATGGCATGTTTGCTTTGTTGATTCCAAATGCAGAGATCAAAGAGATTTTTGAAACGACCGTTATCAAATGGTTCAATGACAGCACGAGAAAGTGGAATCGAAATGCTTTGTTTGATGCAGTCTGGAAAGGTGACAGTGAAGGCATTGCAAAGGAGATGAATGCTCTGCTTCGGCGTACGATTAGCTATCATGACTATCGGGAAGATTTCTATCATGCTTTCCTTGCAGGTATTTTTGCGGGTGCCGGATATATGGTCGATTCGAACAAGGAGCATGGAGAAGGTCGAAGTGACGTAGTCGTTTGCGATCCCATCAATGCTCGTGTTGCAATCTTTGAGGCAAAATACACGAAGATACTGAAAAATCTGGAGAGCGAATGCGATATGGCTTTGTAGCAAATAGAGGATCGGATGTATGCAAAGGAGTATGAGGATGATTACGATCAGATTCTTTGCTACGGTATTTCATTTTTTAAGAAACGCTGCATGGTAAAAAATTAAGGCGACATGGAAGAAGGAAAGGGAGAGGAAATATGATCAACAGATTACATTACGAAATGATTTGCTTATACAGCGGTGATCCAAAGCGGATCCAGCATTTTTGCAAGGTACACAGCTATGCAAAACTGATCGCAGAGATGGAGCATATAGATACAGACACTTTATTGATCCTGGAAGCGGCAGCGCTGACACATGATATCGGTATTCATCTGTGTGAGGAAAAATACGGCAGTTCAAACGGAAAGCTTCAGGAAAAGGAAGGACCTGCGATTGCGGAAACATTGTTAAAGAAGCTGCAGTTTGAAGAGAACGTGATCGAGAGAGTGAAATACCTGATCGCACATCATCACACCTATGACGCAATCGATGGCATGGATTATCAAATCCTTGTGGAAGCTGATTTCCTGGTAAATATTATGGAGGATGGATTGTCAAAGGAAGCAGCTTTGCATGCATACCACAATATTTTTAAGACAGAAAGCGGAAAGAAGATCTGTCGGGAAATGTTTGGATTCAGTATTGAATAGCAGGGAGATACATATATGGGAATCGCATCGATTATGATTGCAGTGATATCACTGTTTTTTGGTCTGCTGACCAGATTCTTTTTCTGGTTTGGGGCAATTTTGTCGTTCATAGGAGTTATATTTGGTTGGATCGGCAGAAAAAAGAGTCCCAGAATTGCCACTGCAGGTGTGGTGTTTTCGAGCATCTGTCTGATCTTAAATATACTGATCGTCTACATTGCGTGGTATATGCCGGTATAATTGCTGAAACAAATTTACAAAAGCCATCCCACGGTCCTGCTATGAAGCGGTCTGTGGGATGGCTTGTTGTGATCTTATGTTGCTTTTTAATCAGCCGCCCAGTGTTTTCTGGCGAGAGATCGGAGCCATGGATGGCTGCTTGCTCTTCTTTGCGAAGCTGTTTCTGCGGGCGGGTGCCTTGTCAAACTTTCCGAGCTCCTTTTCTAATTCTTTTGCCAGTTTACTAACGGGAACCTGTTCCTTTTCCGGTTTAGCGGCCTTTTTCTCAGCTGCCTTCTTTGCAGCCGCAGCTGCCATCTGCTCCTCTTTCATGCGCCGTTCCAGTCCCATGTGAGCTGCTGCTCCGGTTCTCAGGGTTTCGCGCAGGCGGATCGCCATATTCATGCGGTTGCCTCGTACGGTGTAGTTTTCGTTACGGTTGATATAGGAATTTGCTGCCTTATAGGCATTCTGATAAAGCTCGGTAAGCTTTAAGGTCTGTGAATCATTCAGTTTCTGCTGTCCCTGCGGAAGCTTGTCCGTGAAATCCTTCAGAGCCTTTAAGCTGTCCTCTAAAGCGTTAAAGTAAGGAGAATTCTTGATAAATATACTCTTTGTGCTCTTTAACAGTTTATTCATTTCATCTATGTCTTTTTTCTGCTCGGCCGGATCGGTCAGGTAGCTTTTTAACATGATCTTCTGGCGCTCCGCAGATGGCTCCAGCTTGTTTTTCTCATGCTGATTATTTAAACTGCGCATTGCGGATTCAATGTCCTTTTTGTTATCTCGGCCCTGTAAAGCATGATTGAAGTCATCGAGCTCCTGGGTGAGTCCTTTGATGGCTCTGTTTAAGAGC
Source organism: uncultured Selenomonadales bacterium (assembly GCA_963589345.1). Taxonomy (GTDB): domain Bacteria; phylum Bacillota; class Clostridia; order Lachnospirales; family Lachnospiraceae; genus Brotaphodocola. Next base: position 4,146 of record CAVALB010000020.1, read on the forward strand.
TTACCTTTTTTTGTTTCAAGTTCACGAGCGGATTTGAGGGCAAGTCGCTCTTCTGAAAAAAGATGTTCAGAAAGCTTGTCACCGTCTTCTCTAAAGTTTTCCAGCTTCCCCGGGATTCCCCTCATGTCCTTGGTCTGTTCTAATTTGCCGATAAATTCATACAGATCCTTGAGGGTATCGGTGAAATCCTTAAAATCTGTATCGTTGCGAAATACTTCGCTTCTTTCTTCCAGGGAAAGTTCCTTCAGTTCGTTCTGCATGTAGCTTATGTTTTCTCTTAATTGTTTGAGTGTTCCTGCCATAATGATTTCCTCCTCCTGTTTTCTTTGTTCTGATCTCTTATCTGGCTTTAGTTTAACACATCAAATGGGACAAATGTGGGACAAAAAAAGAAAATTCTGTGAATTTTTCAGAAAAAGAAATTTGTCCTACATTTGTCCTTGTATACATGGTAAACTGTCTATGGAATGAAATGGTTTAGTGTACGAAAACGGAGGAATGAAAATGCCGGATCCGAAGATGCTTCAGGACAACAGTGTATATAAAGAATGGGAAGCCATGGTGGGAGAACTTCAGTCTGTTTCAGAAAACTCCCGGGATGAGAACTTAAAACGCTTATCAGAAGAGACCGCAGAGCTTTTTGAAACGATCCAGTCCCATTATATGGAAAGAAACGATATGGGAAGCTGCCTTCCCATGTCTTTAGAGGAATATGACAAGGTTCAAAACCAGTATAAAAAATGCCTGAATACTTTTGATCAGGTTTCGGGAGCGCTTTCAAACAATCCGGTCTGTCAGAAGCTTCGCACCATGCTGCTCAACGACTCCATTGCCTTAAACGGACTTTCTGATCATGCCCTTCCTCCTCTTGCCGATGTCCTTACCGGATCCTTTATCCCGGAGGCGGAGCTGTATGAAACAGACGAGAAGGATAACACCATCGGTGATGCCTTAAGCAGCCGTGAGGCGATTGAATACACGGATCAAAACGGAACCGTGCACCGCGGCTTTTTTACGGAAGATAAGCCTGTGAACAGGCAACGGGATGATCTGCATGTGGTGTTTGACCGGTATGTAAAGAAATATCCGCAGTATCAGGATTTTTTTGAAGAACTGGAGGCTCAGCCAAAGGAATTCTTAAATCGTGTAGGAGAACTGGCGCATCGCGGAAATGAAACGGACTATAATGATTTCATCTACCATATCGCGGAGGAAACGGATACAAAGCTTACCGATGCCAGGAAATTTGAAGCGATGTGTTATGAGTTTGCAAAGGAAATAGAACCGATCCGAAATTATCACTCGATTTTGAGTTCCTCCAGGATCGATGAGGGAACCAAGATCGCAGGGCGGGCAGGTGCCATGACGGATATGGCGGCAGCCTTAGGAGAAAAAGACCTCCTTGCACCCAGCCGCCGGATCACGATAAAACGCGGAGATCAGGTGGTCTCCGGTGTTTTGATGGAAGCAGCCCTGTTAGACGGAGTAGACCGAAAAAAGCTTACGAATGAAAATCCGTTTTACAAGGTAGAGAAAAAGGAGTTTGACAATCCGGATCTTTTGCGTTCTCTGGCAGATCTGCAGATCCTGGACTATCTGTGCGCGAATACAGATCGTCATAAGAATAACTTTTTCATGCGCCTTGACAGCACGGATCCGAAGCATCCGAAGATCACCGGCGTTCAGGGAATCGACAACGATAACTCCTTCGGACGATTAAAGGTCGGCGGTGTCATGCGTCTGGCAAAGGAGAGCAATATCAAGGTCATCACCTCTCAGATGGCGGAAAAGATCAAGACCATGACCCAGGAGGATCTGGAACGTGTCATGGAGCCCTATTCACTTAAGCCGTCAGAACGTCAGGCAGCATCAGAGCGTCTTCTAAAGCTTCAGGTGCTGATCGAAAACGGTACGCATCCGGCGCAGGACAAACTGTCCTTTGATGCTTCCGGACGCCTGATCACAAAAGAGACCGAAATTCGTATCATCAAGGATGATGAATGGAAGCAGCTTTCTATGGACAGTCTGATTCCGGAAAAGCCGACCGAAGAAAACCTCTTTACCCAGGCACAGATCATCCGGGACGATCAGGTTCAGAAAAAGGACAGCATCGAAAGCAAACAACGATATGATCAGTATATGAAGGAAAAGAATCCGGAGCGCTGGGCGAGGGAGCAGAAGGAAAAGGTAGTTTCTCCTGAAGATGAAAAAAAGAAGGCTCCCTTCCGTTTTGCAAAATCCGATGACCGGGCTTTGATCGACAGTATTCTTAAGCAGCTGACAGATGAGCATCAGCAGCTTAAAAATATCGACCTGGATCTTTATAATGCCGAGGCAAATGACAAGGGACGCAGCCGGAAATTCAAAGACATGTATCAGAAAATGGATGAGGTCAGCCAGGAATACCAAAAGCTGAGTCGCGAGCTCAAAAACATTCAGAGCATCGGAAATCAAGAGAAAAAGGTCTTAAGCGAAAGCTTTCATCGTCTGGCTCAAAAAAAGGAAGCGCTTTTGGAGGCTGCATCCATATATCGGAAAAAGGGAAGCCTTCTTTCCGGACCTAAGCTAAAACAGAGAAAGCAGAGCGCGAAGGAGCTGGAGGAGTTTGCCGGAAAACAGCAAAAAAGCGAGAAACTCTTTCGACGGGGAATGGCCATAAAGGACAGACAGGCTAAGGCTCTTTCAAAAAAAAGCGGAGAGGAATTTTCCGCGTATCAGACCAGACAGCTGCAGGACATGATGAAAAAAGCCCTCCACGATAATGTGGCAGCTCTGGCAGTCGATGATCCAAGACGTGCCCTGGGAATTAAAGCCTTAGCTGCCTGGGATCGCCTCTGGCAATTCAGCCAGAAGACTCCGGCGAAAGCTGCTTTAGCTCCGGGACAAAAGCAGAAGCTGGATTTTAACCAGATGAAGGCGGAAAGTCAGGTGGAAAAGGATGCCAAAGCCATCCTGGCCTATGCACCGAATGTAAAGAAGATGATCGATCAGGTGAATGAGAAAATGAAGGGAAAGGACGGCAAGGATCATTCGATCAAGCTGGAATCCCTTACCCCAAGACAGGCACGAACGGTTCTCGGCATGCTGTTTGAGCACGAAAGCAAATTTAAGCAGAGCCAGCAAAAAAAAGCGGAACCTGCACCGGAGAAAAAGACAAGGATTGAGCTTGGAAAGACAGAGAGCAAAATGAATCGCATCAATTCTGCATCGAAGCAGGAAAAAGAGCTGCCGAAGGCTGTGGGACGTGCCAAATAAGGAGGACGCAGAACGTGACAAGGGAATTTCAGGTTCCGGGAATCAAGGGGCAGGAAGAGGGCTGTGAAAATAGAACCATTGCACCGGCTCCGCCCCGGGAGTCCTTAAGCAAGACAGAGTGGATGAAGGTCCAGCTTAAGATCGGGCAGCGCGTGAGGTATTACTGTGGCGTCATGGGAGTCAAGGTAGGTCTTGTCACCGTAAAAAACCAGAAAACACGATGGGGAAGCTGCAGTGCAAAGGGTAATGTGAATTTTAATTATCAGCTGGCGTTTTTTCCGGAAGAGCTTCTGGATTATGTGGTGATCCATGAACTGGCGCATCGGCGGCACATGGATCACTCCGAGGCCTTTTGGAAGGAAGTGGAAAAATATTGCCCGGATTATCGGAAACGAAGAGAACGCCTGAAGGAGTATGCTTCGAATCTATGATTATACCAGGGTCAAAAATCATGGGATCAGATAACCTGCTGCCGGTTGTGCAAGTGGAAACGGCAGCAGAATATCTGAACGGAAAAGGAGAAAGGAAAGAAATAAAAAATGGCAGATGTAAGGAAACGAATCATTTTTCGCGGACGCGTGCAGGGGGTGGGATTTCGCTATACGGCAAAATATCTTGCCCTGTCCTTAGGACTAAGCGGCTGGGTGCGCAATGAGTACGACGGAACCGTACTTTTGGAAATCCAGGGAAGTGAGTATATGATCAACAAGCTCCTGGTGGGATTAAATCACAATCAGTTTATTACCATCGACTGGATGGATACCGAGGAGATTCCCCTGGAGGAGGAAAGCAGTTTTATTGTGCGGTAAAAGATTAAATAGTATATAAAAATCGAACAATATAAACAATATATTCAGATAATACATAAAAAATATAAAAATAAATAGAAAAAACACTTGACAAATTGTTTTTAATCGGATACAATAAAGACAACAAAAAACAAGAGAGAAGAAAAAAAGAGAACGAAGAGAAAACTTCAGAAAAGGAGGACGGTCCAATGGGATAGTAAGATTCACCCGTACAAAATCTCTTAATGAGTTTACATAGATGTAATCGAAGGAGGAGATTCCAATGAAAGGCAGAGGTCCATAGCAAATAAAAAAACGAAATAAGAGAAAGCGAGGTTATTAAGTGAAACTTCGAGATATTCATTAAAAGAGCTATCTGATGACGAGAAAGTCAGATAGCTCTTATTTTTTTGAACCATTACACGTATTTTTGCATATACATTTCCGTTGTCATAAGCTCTGCATGAAGCGGAGCGAAATAGGAAATGATCTTCTCGGTTTCCTTACGGGACTCTTCGGTGAGACCGGCTACGGCATCGGTAAGATAGATGACCTTGCAGCCGGCATCAATGGCAGAGAGCACCGTGGAAAGCACACAGCATTCTGCTACCACCCCGGAAATCAGCACGTGATCGGCACACCTCGCTGCTTTTTCAAGCTCCGGAATGGAAAAGGAAGAGTAGGTGCTTTTGCTGTAAAGGGGAAACTGCCTTGCGAAGGAGGCAAATTCCGGGATCAGTTCATTGAGCCAGGGATCGGCATTTATGGCGGCATTCACCTCATTGTATTCCTTCCAGACTCCTTCCGGATGCTTTGGTGCCACGTATTTTGTAAAGATCACCTGCTTTGGAGCCTCATTCTTTAAGAGGCGCAATATGGCAGCGGAAGCTTCCTCTATGCCTTCACAGGCCCATTCCTGTCCGGCGGTATAAACATTCTGCATATCAATGACCAGCAGCAGGTCATTTTTATTGTTCTGTTCCATCTCGATATTCCTCCTGTTCTGATACAAAATCGTACATCGGCAATTGTTAGGTACAGTATAATCATCCCCGTACGGATTTACAAGAAAATAGAATGTTAAAAAAATAACAAAACAGGGCCGTTTCGTTGACTTTGTGTAAAGATAATGTTATCTTAGTCATAATTGTTCGTAAAAATGTAATGATTCAGAACGATGGGAAGGAGGATCCAAAATTGAAAGAAAATAAGATGCCGCATATTCAGCTTCCGGACAATCTGGGAATCCGATATGCGGTGCTGCCCGGTGATCCGGCAAGAGCCAAGCGGGCTGCCGGATATCTGACGGATGCAAGGCTTCTTTCGTTTAATCGAGAGTATAAAAGCTATCTCGGATCCTGGAATGGAATTTCGATCCTGGTCATGTCCACAGGCATGGGTGGTCCGTCCATGGCGATCGCGGTGGAGGAGCTGAAAAAGATCGGGATCGAGGCGGCTGTGCGGATTGGCAGCTGTGGAGCTCTGCAGCCGGAAGCCGGAGTAGGGGATCTTGTTATGGTCGAGGCAGCGGTGCGTGATGAAGGCACTTCCCTTGGGTATGCACCGCTCAGCTATCCTGCGGTCGCAGATTACAGTCTGCTTACGGCATGCAAAAAGAGCGCCGAAGATTCTGGTTACCGTTTTCACAGTGGGATTGCAAGAAGCCATGACTGTCTGTACCGGGATGACAATCCGTCAATCTATGAAGACTGGGCAAAGAAGGGCGTGATGGCCTCCGATATGGAGACGGCAGCACTCTTTGTGGTGGGGCGGCTTCGGGGAATGAAGACGGCCTCCATCCTGAATGTGGTGGCTGCCTGCAAGGGCAATGTGGCGGAGCACATCGGGCGCTATGCGGACGGAGAAACCTTAGCTGCTTTGGGGGAGGAGCATGAGATCCTGACAGCTTTCAGAGCTTTCGAAAGACTGGAAAACATGAAATAAAGGGAAAGGAAGAGTAGGTTATGAAAAATTTATTTAAAACAAAATTAGATGTGGCTGTGATCGTGCTGATCCCGGCTTGCATTGGTATCAATTATCTTGGAAAATTGTTTGCCAGCGTGCTAAAGCTTCCGTTGTGGCTCGATTCCATCGGAACCTGCATTGGCGGCTGTCTGGGGGGGCCTGTCATTGGAGCTATCTGCGGAGCTGCCAATAACCTGATCTATGGCTTTTCTGCCGGAGACAATATCACCCTTGTTTATGCGCTGACCAGCTTAGGAATCGGAGCGGCAGTCGGGATCATGGCACGTCTCGGCTTTATGAAATCCTTCCCGAAGGCCATCATAACAGCCTGCGTGGCAGGTCTTGCAGCCGTGGCTATCTCCACTCCGTTAAATGTTGTGTTCTGGGGAGGAACCACAGGCAATGTATGGGGCGATGCCTTATTCATGGCAACCCAGGCGGCAAAAATGCCGGTATTTCTTGGCTCCCTTCTGGATGAGGTCGTTGTGGACGTACCGGATAAGCTGATCACTCTGATCGTGGTATTCTTCATCTTGAAGGGACTTCCGAATAAGCTGACAACGCTCTATGAGGTAAATGCAAAGATCGAAACACTGGATTAGTTTCGCGTCTGAAAAGAAAAGGAAATGTAACTGCACATGAAAAGTATCAGTTTATTTGTAGATAACGGGACTTACCTGGTCAAGGTGCATCCCTTTACAAAGTTAATGTATATCGTCGCGGCCATCAGCATTCCTCTGATTATGGGGAGACTGTGGATGTTTGGAGTTTTTATTGCAGTCAGTCTGCTGATCCTTCTTAGCGGAAAGATTTTAAAACGAACCCTGCCGCTGATCGCTTTTTCCTTTACGATCCTGATCACGATCTTTCTGATCCACGGATTGTTCAACCAGAAAAATGTCAATGTGCTGTTTCAGATCGGTGGACTTAAATTTTACCGGGAGGGCATCCTGTATGCTCTCCGGATCGGTCTGAATATTATCAATATGCTCTTGTCCTTTGCGGTATTTGTACTTTCCACAAAACCGTCTGAATTCGTGGATGAGTTGGAAAAACGGGGATTTTCTCCGAGGTTTGGCTATATCGTTACTTCGGTCTTTCAGATCATCCCGCAGATGATGGGAACCATGAATACGATCATGGATGCTCAGCGAAGCCGCGGACTTGAGACAGAGGGGAATTTAAAAACCCGTGCGAAGGCATTCCTGCCGCTGATCTCTCCGGTCGTTATGAGCTCTCTGATCAACACCAGAGAGCGTGCGATCGCCTTGGAGGTGCGAGGCTTTGGTGCGGGAAAGAAGAAAACCTGGCTGACAGAACGGACACGTCACAGGGGAGACCGTGAGGTCACCATTTTGCTGGTGATCTGCATTCTGGCAGCGGTGGCATGGAGGATTGCGGGATGTCTGTGATAACGGTTGAAAATTTACGGTATCGTTACCCCCATACGGAACAGTTGGCACTTGACGGCCTGGATTTTTCCGTGGAACAGGGTGAGTTTATCGGTATCGTCGGAGAAAACGGAGCAGGAAAAAGTACACTGAGTCAGGCAATCATGGGCTTGGTTCCTCAGTTTTATAAAGGAGCGTACGGCGGAAAGGTCATGGTGGACGGGATCGAAGCCGGCAAGACTCCGGTGGCACAGCTGTGCGGACATGTGGGTCTTGTATTCCAGAACCCTTTTAACCAGCTTTCCGGTGCAAAGGAAACGGTTTATGAGGAAGTGGCCTTTGGCATGCAGAATCTCGCCATCCCGTCCGAAGAAATGAAACAACGGGTGGAAGAGGCCTTAAAGCTGCTTGATATCTGGCAGTACCGAGATCGGAATCCCTTTGATCTTTCCGGCGGACAGATGCAGCGTGTGGCCATCGCCAGCGTACTTGTCATGCGTCCGGATGTGATGATCTTAGATGAGCCCACCTCGCAGCTGGATCCAGAGGGAAGTGATGAGGTCTTTCGTGCAGTGGAGACCCTGACTCGTTTTGGGATTACGATCCTGATGATCGAGCAAAAGATCGAGAAGCTTGCGGCATATTGTGACCGCATTCTGCTTTTGCATAAGGGAAAACAGATCGCATACGATACCCCGGGAAAGGTCTTTTCCATGCCGGATTTAAATGAATATGGGATCCAGGCACCGGCCTTTACCAGGATCTGCAGGGCAAAGGGTGTGACACTGGAAGACGGAACGTATCCTGTGACGGTGGAAGAAGCAGCCGATATGCTGAAAGAAAAACAATGGGGCCGCAAAGGACAGGAACGGGCGGATGCTGCCTACAAGGCAATCGGATACGATGCTGAACAATTTCGCATTGAAAATCTGGACTTTTCCTACCTGGCCGAAGTTCCGATATTAAAAGCGTTGAACCTGAGGTTAGATCAAAGACCAACCGCCATCATCGGACAGAATGGTGCAGGAAAAACAACCCTGGTAAAGCTTTTAAAGGGACTTTTAAAACCGGTGTCCGGAACCATCTATTTTCATGGAGAAGATATTTCAAAAAAAACGGTGGCAATGTTAGCCGGAAATGTCGGCTATGTCTTTCAGAATCCGGATGATCAGATCTTTAAATATAACGTGATGGATGAGGTCATGTTCGGACCGTTAAATATCGGCATGGATCCGGAGCGTGCAAAAAAGGAAGCAGAGCGGGCACTCAAGCTTACCGGCCTTTCGGGAAAAGAAAAGGAAAATCCATATGATCTGGAGCTTTATGAGCGGAAGATGACTGCCATTGCCTCGGTTCTTGCAATGGACACCGATGTGCTGATTTTGGATGAGCCGACGATTGCCCAGGACTGGAGAGGAAGACAGATCATCGGCGATATCATCCGCAGTCTTTCAGAACGCGGAAAGCTGGTGATCGCCATTCTTCATGACATGGATTTTGTGGCAGAGAATTTTGAACGTGTTATTATTATGGCACACGGACAGGTGCTGGCAGACGCAGGCGCAAGGGAGGTCTTTTTGCAGGAGGAGGCGTTAAGGAAGGCACGCCTGCAAAAACCCTATATGATGCAGCTTTGTGAGACTCTCGGATATAAAGAAAATTATCTGACGGTAGAAGAAATGATCGGCGCACTTAATAAAGAAAGGTAACAACAGGTTTTTCTTTTAAAACCCCTGCTTGAAGCAGGGGTTTTCTTATGTTATAATCGAAGATCAGTGCGCTGCACTTCATTTAATAATGTTGGAGGAATTTATGAGCAATAATCAAACAAAACGAAGCAGCTTTTCCGGAAAGCTTGGCTTTGTACTTTCCGCAGCGGGTGCTTCGGTGGGGCTGGGAAATATCTGGCGATTCCCGTATCTGGCTGCAAAATACGGAGGCGGAATTTTTCTGCTGATCTACATTTTGCTGGCGCTGACCTTCGGTTATACCATGATCGTGGCGGAGACAGCGATCGGTCGTATGACAAAAAAGAGTCCGGTAGGCGCCTATCGTGCCTTTGGAAAAAACGGATGGCTTTCCTTTGGTGGATGGATCAATGCGGTTATTCCGATCCTGATCGTACCGTATTATTCTGTGATCGGCGGCTGGGTGATCCGCTATCTGTTTGGCTATCTGACCGGCCATGGAGCCCAGCTTGCCGAAGACGGCAACTTTTCAGCCTTCATTTCCAACGGCACGGTGACGGAGCTTTGCTTCCTTGTTTTCGCCTTGTTTACCCTGATGATCATCTATGCCGGCGTACGTAATGGAATTGAGCGCGTGTCTAAATTTATGATGCCGATTTTGATCGTACTGTCGGTCATTATTGCCGGGTATTCCATGACAAGACCGGGAGCAGGTGCCGGGATCAAATATTTCCTGGTGCCGAATCTGGAAAACTTTTCCTGGATGACAGTGGTATCCGCCATGGGGCAGATGTTTTATTCCCTGTCGATCGCTATGGGAATCCTGATCACCTTCGGTTCTTATATGAAAAAGGATGTGTCGATTGAGGCCTCTACCGGCAATGTGGAGGTCTTTGATACCGCCATTGCGATCATGGCAGGCCTGATGATCATCCCGGCTGTCTTTGCCTTTACCGGGGGAGATCCGGATACGCTTCAGGCCGGTCCGGCACTGATGTTTATCACCATTCCGAAGGTATTTGCCAGCATGGGCTTTGGCAGTATAGCCGGTATCCTGTTCTTCCTTCTGGTACTTTTTGCTGCAGTTACCAGCTCCATTGCCCTGACAGAGAGTGCAGTTTCCACGTTTGAGGATGAGCTTATGTGGAGCCGTAAAAAGTCTACCGTTATGATCGGTGCCATTATGGTGGTGCTTGGAAGTCTGTCCTGTCTGGGATATGGACCGCTTGCCGATGTCACGATCATGGGTATGCAGTTTTTGGATTTCTTTGATTTTTTGACCAATTCCGTCATGATGCCGATTGCAGCCATCGCAACCTGCCTTTTAGTATCCCGGGTGATCGGAGTGAAACGGATTGAGGAAGAGGTCCTTCACGGAGAAGGAAAATTTCATAGAAAAAATGTATTCAACATCATGGTGCAATATCTCTGCCCGATCTTTGCAGTTATTATTCTGATCAGTTCCGTGGCGAACGCTTTTGGCTGGATTTCCATGTAAGGATGAAGACGATATAAAAAAAGTTTGATAGGATATAAAGAACCTGTTAGCAACTCATACAAAACCCGTTAAGGGTCGTCTGAAGTGGTTCCAATCTGATTTTGTCTTGATTATACTAACCCGTGAACGGCAACACAGGACAAACAGAAAGGGGCAGGTAGTATGTTGACAGTATTAATCTTAATCATTTATGCGATCATCGGAGGTGTATCAACCCTGGCTATGGTCATCGGGATCCCGGGTGTTCTGGGATGGAAGATCTACAGAAAAGTGAAGTACCATATTCCGCTTACGAAATAGAAACGCACATAAAAAGGATGCAGGCTCTGCCTGCATCCTTTTTATGTAGTAGAAATTTTATTTATAAGATGATATAATCAGGTATCGGTTGGGGACAAGACCTTTGCAGCCCTGACATCATCTTACTAAGAAAGAGGTAGCGGCATGTTTGGACTTTTGATTGTGATTTTGATGGTACTATTACTGCTCAAGATCACATTTTTCATGTTTCGTGTCATGGGAAAAATCTTGGGCTGTATCTTGGGTGTGATCGGGTGGCTGATCCTGGGGTGCCTGTCCATCACCATGTTCGGTCTGACCCTGGTGATGCTCCCGATCATTCTGATCGTCGGAGCTGTCACGCTCGTTGTTGCGATATTACTGTAAAGCGAACAACTGTTCGATTGCGTCTTGCGCTGTTTCAGTCTGTGTGATAGAATATAGGAAATAGTTACCGTGTAAGCAATGAATGAACAGGGACGTGTAACGAAGAATCAGGAAAGGTCAGGGCAGAACTTTGTTTTCATATATAAAAGGAACATTGGAAGAATATTGGGAGGATATAATTGTTGTAGAATCCGGTGGTATCGGATGGAACATTCATGTTCCGCTGTCTGTGCTGGATCGGCTTCCTCATGTGGGAGATCCGATCAAAATTTATACCTCGTTCCAGGTAAAGGAGGATTCCATGACGCTGTACGGATTTTTCAGCCGCCAGGACTTGAAGATGTTTAACCGGCTTCTCGGTGTGAATGGAATCGGTCCAAAGGCAGCTCTGGGAATCCTTTCCTGCTTAAATCCAGATGATCTGCGCATGGCGATCATAGCAGAAGATGCAAAGGCCATTGCCAGAGCTCCGGGGATCGGACCCAAAACCGCTAAGCGCGTAATCCTGGATCTGAAGGACAAGATCAGCATGGATGAAGTTTTGCCGCAGGAGTTTACACAAGGCCAGACCGACACTGTGAAAGTAGCAGCCTCGGGAGTGGACGGTGCAGGGAAAGAGGCAATCGAAGCTTTGGTTGCGCTTGGTTATTCACCGACAGAAGCCACCAAGGCAGTACGGCAGGTCACCATTACCGAGGATATGAATTCGGAGGCAGTTTTGAAGGCCTCCCTCAAATTTCTGGCATTTTAGTGAAAATTGGAGCACAACATGGAACGACGGATCATTACTACTGAGGCGACACAGGAGGATAAGGCAACGGAACCGAGCCTTCGCCCTCAGATGCTGGCAGAATATATTGGCCAGGAAAAAATCAAAAATAATTTAAAGATATATATAGATGCTGCAAAGGCACGAGGAGAGTCGCTGGATCACGTGTTGTTTTACGGACCGCCGGGACTTGGTAAAACCACGCTTTCCGGTATTATTGCCAATGAGATGGGCGTACATATGAAGGTGACATCCGGTCCGGCTATTGAGAAGCCGGGCGAGATGGCAGCAATATTAAACAACCTCCAGGAGGGGGATGTCCTGTTTGTAGATGAGATCCATCGCTTAAACCGTCAGGTAGAGGAGGTGCTTTACCCGGCTATGGAGGATTTTGCCATTGATATCATGCTGGGAAAAGAATCCTCCGCCCGGTCGATCCGTCTGGATCTGCCTCATTTCACCTTGGTTGGCGCAACGACCAGGGCAGGCCTTTTGACAGCTCCGCTGCGCGATCGTTTCGGGGTGGTTCAGAAGCTGGAATTTTACACGCCAAAGGAACTGCAGATCATTGTGGAGCGTTCTGCCGAGGTGCTTGGTGTTGGTATTGAGCCGGAGGGCGCGGCGGAGATTGCAAGACGTTCACGCGGTACGCCGCGTCTGGCAAACCGACTGTTAAAGCGTGTGCGGGATTTTGCTCAGATCAAATATGACGGCATCATCACGAAACAGGTGGCAGATTTTGCCCTGGATATCCTGGATGTGGATAAGGTTGGACTTGACAACAACGACAGAAGCATCCTGCTTATGATGATTGAGAAGTTTGGCGGAGGTCCGGTGGGACTGGAAACGCTGGCAGCTGCCCTGGGTGAGGATGCAGGTACCCTGGAGGATGTCTATGAGCCGTATCTTCTTATGAATGGTTTCTTAAATCGCACGCCGCGCGGCAGAGTTGCAACGCCTCTGGCCTATCAGCACCTGGATATCCCATATCCTGGAAAATGAACAGTTGCGATAAACTATAGCAAATACTCTTGTTGATACGTTTGGAATATGTTAAAATGATGGCGATTACAAAAATGATGTATACCATCGTCAATAATTCATTGAAACAGATTAAGGAAATCTCATGGAACAGAAAAATTATACGGAAGTATTTATAGACGGAACCGTTTTTACGCTGGGCGGTTCGGAAAATGAAGCGTATTTAAGACAGGTAGCTGCGTATCTGAATGAGAAAATCGGAGAAGTACGAAAACTCGACGGCTTTTCCAGACAAAGTTCAGAATATCAGAATCTGACCATTCAGCTGAACCTTTCCGATGACTACTTCAAGGAGCAGATGCGTGCCGATGAATTAAAGCAGCAGAAGGAAGAACTGGAAAAGGATGCCTACAGTTTAAAACATGAACTGATCACCATACAGATGAAGTATGATGCACAGACCAGGGAGTTGGAAGCTGCAAAGGCGGCACCGCTCAAAGACCGGGCAGAGCTGGAGGAAGCTAAAGAAAAGCTGGAACAGGCATCTTTGGAGATCGATACTCTGAAGAATCACTGTGAGAGCGCAAGACAGGAACTCGCTGAGGCGAAGACTGAGTCAGAGAGTGTGAAGCAGGAGCTTGCCGAGGCGAAAACTGAGACAGAAAGTGTGAAGCAGGAGCTGGCAGAGGCGAGGGCTGATGCAGAGTCGGTACGTCAGGAGCTTACGGAGGCGAAGGCAGAAACCGAGAGTGTGAAGCAAGAGCTTGAGGAAGCAAAGCTTGAGACAGAAGTTGCACGTCAGGAACTTACCGAGGCAAATGCAGAGACGGAACTTGTAAAAGAGAAACTGGCAGAAGCAGGTGCTGAGACAGAAGCTGTAAAACAGGAGTTAGCAGAGGCAAAAACTGAGACAGAAGCTGTAAAACAGGAGTTAGCAGAGTCAAAAACTGAGACAGAAGCTGTCAAGCAGGAGCTGGCAGAAGCAAGAATGGAGCAAGAAGCTGTCAAGCAGCAGCTTGTGAAAGCAAATGAGGTGACCGAGTCGGTACGTCAGGAGCTTGCAGATGCCAAGGCAGAACAGGATTCTGTGGGACTGGAGCTGACAGAGGCAAAAACAGAACATGAAACAGTAAGCCGAGAACTGGCCGAAATGAAAGCAGAACGTGATTATGCGGGGCAAGAGCTGGAAACAGCCAAAGCAGAGGCTGAAAACACAAAGCAGGAACTGACAGCAGCCAAAGCAGAGGCTGAAAACACAAAGCAGGAACTGACAGCAGCCAAGGCAGAGACTGAGGAAACAAAACAGAAACTGGAAGCAGCGGAGAATGAACTGCAGCAGGCTCATTTGAAGAACGCAGAGTTTATTCAGGAACTGGCTCAGGCAAGAAACGAGGCCGAGAGTGCAAAACAGGAGCTGACCCAGGCAAAGGCCGAGACTGAGACTGCAAAGCAGCAGCTGGCGCAGAAAGAAGCAGAGGCTGAAACCGCAAAGCAGGAGCTGGAGCAGGTGAAGGCAGAAGCTGAATCTGTAAAATCGAAATGGATACAGAAGACAGAAGAGCCGGAATTTGCAGAACTGAATCCGGAGAAACAGAAGCCGGATTCTGAGATCGCAGAAGCAGAAGCACTCTCAGCAGAATCAAACGAGGAGGCTGTAGCAGAAGTAATCTCGGAAGAGTCGGAAGCTGTAGTTGTGGCAACAGCCAAGACAGAAGAAAACTACGAAGAAAAGCTGATGCCTGTCAATGTGACATCGGATACCAAACAATCGGATACAAAACAGGAAGCAGAGTCTGCAGTTGCAGAGGTGGCAGCTGTAAAGGAACTGGTAGCCTCCATGCTCCCGAAGGCTGTTAAGACACCGGAGGAGCAGAAAAAAGCAGATGAACTGGCAAAACAGGCAGCGTTCAGAGCAGCACTTGCCGCAGCAACACATCCTAACAGACCTTTTTTCCGTTAGGGCGATCGGTATCACGGTTCATGGAAGATATCATATAGGGAGTGAAGGGTGTTGAAAGACAATCGGAACTCCCTTTTCTTTACTAATTTAAAAAGGAATAAGAGGATAGAAATTTGAATTCACGTGTCGAAATCCTGGCTCCGGCCGGGTCTATGGAAAGCATGATGGCCGCAGTAAATGCCGGTGCTGACGCAGTCTATATGGGAGGCAGCCGCTTTGGCGCCCGGGCTTATGCAGATAATCCTGAGGAGGATCGCTTTCTGGAGGCAATCGATTATGCGCATCTTCACGGATGCCGTCTGTATATGACGGTCAATACGCTGGTGAAGGAAGAGGAACTGAGTCAGCTGTATGACTTTTTGAATCCCTATTACGAGCGGGGGCTGGATGCGGTGATCGTCCAGGATCTTGGAGTCTGGAAGTTTATCCGTGAACAATTTCCGGATCTTCCAATCCATGCAAGTACGCAGATGACGGTGACCGGCCTAAGAAGCGCAAAGCTTTTAAAAGAGTTTGGTGCTTCCCGTGTGGTAACGGCCAGGGAGCTTTCCCTGAAGGAGATTGCCGAGATCCGGGATCACGTGGATGTGGAAATTGAGAGCTTTGTGCACGGAGCCCTCTGCTACTGTTATTCCGGACAATGCCTTTTGAGCAGCCTGATCGGAGGACGAAGCGGCAATCGCGGCCGCTGTGCACAGCCCTGCAGACTTCCTTATGAGGTGCGAAGCGTAGACGGAAAAACAGTTCAAAGCTTCAAAAACCAGACTTTTCGGGAGGCAATGTCAGCAGATCGAAGAAGTGGAAAAAGAAATATAAAGAATCAAAACTCGGAAAAGAAAAATCAGGATGACCGCTATGTCTTAAGCCTGAAAGATCTTTGCACGCTGGACATCCTTCCGGATATCATTGAGGCGGGCGTATACTCCTTAAAGATCGAAGGGCGGATGAAGAGTCCGCGTTATACGGCCGGGGTGGTGAGCATCTACAGGAAGTATGTGGATCATTACCTGAAGTACGGACGTGATGGCTACAAGGTGGATCCTGCTGACCGCAGGATGCTTTTGGATCTTTTTGACCGGGGCGGATTTACTGATGGATATTATCTGCGTCACAACGGTCGGGAGATGGTCGCGCTGAAGGAAAAACCAGCGTTTCGGGAAGGCAACCAGGCACTGTTTGACCGCTTAGACTCAGAGTATGTGGATAAAAAGAAGCAGGAGCCACTCTCCGGGCATCTGATCGTGAAAGAGGGAGAACCACTGAAATTATCGCTCTGGTGCAGCAAGCCGGAGCAGCTTCTTAGCGAGGCGGCAGAGCAGGCTCCCTACATAGAGGTGAACGGTGAGATTGCAGAGACTGCCAAGAATCAGCCTGTAGGAGAAGAACGACTGTTAAAGCAGCTGAATAAGACTGGAAATACGCCGTTTTATTTCGATCATCTGACTGCCGAAATCGAGGGAAATTGTTTTGTTCCGGTTCAGACACTGAATGAACTGCGAAGGAACGCTCTGGAGCAGATGGAGGAAAGGCTGCTTTCGCCATTTTACCGAACAGCAGGCGGAAACGGTGAAACAAAGAAACGCCTGCAGCCGGATGAGGAAAAAACATCAGCTGATAAAACGTCAGAGAAAGAGACCGAAGTTTGCGGTTTTCACGTCTCCCTGGAGGAGCCGAACCTGTTACAGGCCGCACTTGGCCATCCGGATGTCAGTCAGATTTCACTGGATTCCTGCGGCTTTGGCGCAGAAACCTGGAAGACAGCCGTACAGGCGTGCCATGATCAGAAAAAGAAGTGCAGTCTGATGCTGCCGCAGATTTTTCGAACGGAAGCAGAAACCTATTTTCGAAAGCACATCGAACTGCTGCAAACGGCCGGGTTCGATGAATTTGTGGTAAAGTCCTTAGATGAGATCGTGTTTTTGCGGGAACATGGGCTGGGAGACATTCCCATGGTTTCCGATGCCAATCTTTATGTCATGAATCATCTGGCAAGAGAACAGATGCAAGATCTGGGCATTTCCCGCATGACTCTGCCTCTGGAGCTAAACAGCCGGGAACTGGAGACTTTGGGATGTGAAAACATGGAGCTTTATGTATATGGCTATCTTCCGGCTATGGTATCGGCGCAGTGTATTGTGCGCACAACAAAGGGCTGCACGAAACAGCCGGAGTTCTTAAAAATGAGGGATCGCACGGGAAAGGATCTTCCGGTGAAAAATCATTGCCGGTTCTGCTACAATACGATTTACAATATAAGTCCGCTGTCATTGCTTGGGCAGGAAAAGCTGATCAAAAGACTGGCTCCTGGTATTCTTCGTCTTGCCTTTACGATGGAGACTGCACAGCAGATGACAGAGATCCTGAATGCCTTTGCAGATCATTTCCGTTATGGCAGGGATACCGAGGATCCATGCCGGGATTTTACCCGCGGTCATTTCAAGAGAGGCGTAGAGTAAACATATATGGTAAATATTGCAATAGAAGTATCGAAATACCTGATGATCCTCCTGATCGCAGTCTATACCTACTGGAATTTCAGCTATTTCCGGTTCTCGGATTTGTGGCGGCAGAAGCAGGTCTGTTTTCGGCAGAATATCGCCATGTTTCTGTTCCATTTCACGGCAAACGCGGTTCTCTATTTGAAATCGGAGGATGAGAGGCTTTTGCTGTTTTATCTGGCTCAGGTAGTTTTTCTGGCGGCATACATTGGCTTATACAAGCTGTTTTATCCGCTAAGATCCAGACTCTTGGTCAACAATATGTGCATGCTTTTGTGTGTGGGTTTTGTGATTCTGAGCCGCTTGAACTTTGAAAAGGCCGTGCGGCAGTTTGTGATCATAGCAGCCTCTGCCCTGATTACCTGGATCATTCCGTTTCTTATGGAACGGCTCTGGCAACTGGCCGAAATTCCGTGGATCTATGGTGTTTTGGGTCTGGCCCTTTTGATCGTTGTGTGGATCATCGGAAACAACAGCTTTGGTGCACAGCTTTCCGTCAATATCGCCGGCATTGCGTTTCAGCCATCGGAGTTTGTGAAGATCCTGTTCGTGTTTTTTGTTGCCTGCATGTTTTATCGGGATATGGAATTTCGCACCATTGCCATGACAACGGCCATGGCGGCAGCCTATGTGCTGGTGCTGGTTCTTTCCAAAGACCTGGGCAGTGCCTTGATCTTTTTTTTAACCTACCTGACCATGCTGTTTGTGGCAACCGGGAACCTTTTGTACCTGTCCTCCGGCTTGCTTTGCGGATGCGGTGCATCGGTTGTGGCTTATAAGCTGTTTGCCCATGTGCGTACCCGTGTGGCAGCCTGGAAAAATCCCTGGGCGGATATTGATAACCGGGGCTACCAGATCACCCAGTCTCTCTTTGCCATTGGTACAGGCGGCTGGTTTGGCATGGGACTTTATCAGGGCATGCCGTACAAGATCCCGGTTGTGGAAAAGGATTTTGTTTTTGCAGCCATTTCGGAAGAACTGGGTGGGATCTTTGCCCTCTGTGTTCTGTTAATCTGTCTGGGGTGTTTTTTGCAGTTTGTACTTCTGGCCTCAAGGATGCAGGCCTTGTTCTACAAGCTGATCGCCTTTGGACTTGCCATGGTTTATGCGGTTCAGGTGTTCTTGACGGTCGGAGGTGTGACAAAGTTTATTCCTTCTACCGGTGTTACGCTTCCTCTTGTCAGCTATGGAGGCAGCTCCATTTTAAGTACCTTTATCATTTTCGGAGTGATCCAGGGACTGTACATTTTAAAATGCAGGGATGAGGAGGATTATGAAGAAGAATTCGACTGAGACGAAGAAAAACGAAAAATCTGCAGATGCAAAGAAATCCATAGGAATGAAGGCAGATAAAAGTATTCTCTGTATTGCCTACGTCGTGGTGGGACTCTTTCTCTGCCTTGCGGGTTATTTCTGCTATTTTTTGCAGGTCCAGAGTGATACAGTCATCAATAACTCCTATAATGCACGCCTCGACAGCTTCTCAGATCGTATTATCCGCGGGGAGATTTTAAGCAGCGACGGTACCGTGTTAGCCCGGACCAATGTGACGGAGGATAACACGGAGGTGCGGGAATATCCGTACGGAAGCCTCTTTGCCCATGTGGTGGGCTACTCGGATCACGGAAAGACCGGGCTTGAATCTCTGGCAAACTTTTATCTTTTAAGTTCGCATATGAATTTGGTAGAACAGACAGTCAATGAGTTATCGGATATCAAAAATATGGGAGACCGGGTGGTGACAACCCTGGACGCGCAGCTGCAGCAGGTTGCCTTTGATGCATTGGGAGACCACAAGGGTGCTGTGGTGGTGATGGAGCCGGATACCGGAAAAATCCTCGCTATGGTTTCCAAGCCGGGATTTGACCCCAATCAGTTAGGAAGCCAGTGGGAGAGTCTGATTTCCGGGGACAATACAGAAGCGCAGCTTTTAAACCGTGCATCGCAGGGGCTCTATCCTCCGGGATCGACCTTTAAGATCGTTACCTTGTTAGAGTATATCCGGGAACACCCGGATACCTGGGAGGGCTTTACCTACGACTGCAACGGCACCTATGAATATGGGGACTATAAGATTTCCTGTTATCATGGAAATGCGCATGGAAACCAGTCTCTTTTGCAGGCCTTTGCAAATTCCTGCAACGGAGCTTTCGCAAGCCTTGGAATCACGATGGATCTGGAACACATGAAACAGACTGGAGAGGAGCTCTTATTCAATCAGGAGCTTCCGTTTTCCATGGCATACAGCAAAAGCTCCTATACGATGGGAGCGGAGGCATCTGACTGGGAACGGCTGCAGACTGCCATCGGACAGGGAGGCACCCAGATCACCCCATTACACAATGCCTTGATCACAGCGGCCATTGCAAACGGTGGTATGCTGATGAAGCCATATTTGATCGATCATGTGGAATCTGCCGTAGGAGAAGAGGTGAAAAAATTCACACCGGCTTCTTACGGCAATTTGATGACGGCGCAGGAAGCTTCTACGCTGTCCATGTTTATGCGAAGTGTGGTAACAGACGGAACCGGTTCCGCTGTCCGCACGGATGCTTATTCCGTGGCCGGAAAGACCGGTTCTGCGGAATTTGAGACCGGGAAGGAAACCCATGCCTGGTTTACAGGCTTTGCTCCGGCGGAGGATCCGAAGCTTGTCGTCACCGTACTGGTGGAGGAGGCCGGATCGGGCGGTCATGTGGCTGCCCCCATCGCAAGGAGTATCTTTGATGCCTATTTTTCCAGATAGGAGTTAGATATAGTACATAGGAGTGAAAAGGAGGAAACGCATGTTTCATGCAAAAGAGTATGTGAAGGCAGAAAGCCTGGAGCAGGCATATACGCTGAACAAGAAGCGCAGCAGTATCTTGGTGGGCGGTATGATGTGGCTGAAGATGAGCAGAGGAAACCGTGGCACGGTGATCGATCTTAGCGCTCTGGGTCTGGATCAGATCGAGGAGACCAAAGAAGAATTTCGGATCGGCTGTATGTGCAGCCTGCGCCAGCTGGAGCTTCATGAGGGATTAAACCGTTATTTTGATGGAGCATTTCGGGAATGTACCCGTTTTATCGTCGGGACCCAATTTCGAAACGGTGCCACCGTGGGAGGAAGCATCTTTGGACGCTTCGGTTTTTCTGATATCCTTACCTGCATGATGGTTTTGGATACTTATGTGGAGCTGTATCAGGGCGGTACCGTTTCCTTAGAAGAATTTGCAAAGATGAAATACGACAGAGATATCCTGGTACGCATCATCATAAAAAAAGACGGCAGAAAGGCAGCCTATGTCAGCCAGCGCCGCTCTAAGACGGACTTCCCCCTGATTGCCGTCGCAGCAGCGAAAAAAGATGATATGTGGTATATTTCTGTCGGTGCAAGACCTTCAAAGGCTGCCCTTGTGACACGCCCGGTGCAGTCAGGATCTGAGCTTTATGAGCAGGCAAGGGAGGCTGTGGAGCTGTTTTCCTTTGGCAGCAATCTGCGGGGCAGCGCAGATTACCGGAAGGCTCTGTCTGAAATCTATGTGAGAAGACTGATGGAACAACTGAGCGGAAAGGAAGCATGAGCATGAAGATCAAACTGACATTGAACGGAAAAAAGATAGAGGCGGAGATTGCGGCAGATATGCTTCTTTTAGATCTTGTCCGCCAAAAAGGCTGCTACAGTGTAAAGCGCGGCTGTGAGACATCGAACTGCGGCCTCTGTACGGTATGGCTGGACAAAAAACCGGTGCTTTCCTGTTCCGTCCTTGCAGCAAGGGCAGACGGACATGAGGTTACGACCCTGGAGGGACTTCAGAAGGAATCTGAGGAATTTGCAGCTTTCTTAGCAAGTGAGGGAGCAGATCAGTGTGGCTTTTGCAGCCCGGGACTGATCATGAATGTACTGGCTATGGAGCGGGAGCTTCAAGATCCGACCATGGATGAGGTGCGGGAGTATCTGGCAGGAAATCTCTGCCGCTGCACTGGCTACGGAAGCCAGCTGCGTGCCCTGGAAAAATATTTAAACCGGAAAAAGGAGGTTACACCATGGAACCGAAAAGAAGATATGTAGGAGCATCTGTGATCAAAAAGGATGCCAAGGCACTCCTTTCCGGAAAACCGCTCTATACAGATGATATTGCACCGAAGGATTGTCTCGTTGTAAAGCTGCTGCGAAGCCCTCATGCCCATGCGTGGATTGAGGAAATCGATCTGACCCGTGCCCTGAAGGTGGAGGGGATCGAGACCATCCTGACCTATAAGGACTCTCCCCAGAAGCGTTTTACCATGGCAGGCCAGACCTTCCCGGAGCCAAGCCCCTATGACCGCCTGATCCTGGATCAGAGAGTCCGTTTCGTGGGCGATGCAGTGGCTATCGTGGCCGGTGAAACCGAGGAAGCCGTGGATAAGGCTCTGCGTCTCATTAAGGTGAAATATCAGGTTCTGGAGCCGGTGTTGGATTTTCATACCGCAAAGGACAACAAGATCCTGGTACACCCGGAGGACAGCTGGAGAAGCCTGAGTTCGGTTGGCGCGGATAATAAGCGCAATCTCTGTGCAACTGCCGATGACAGCAACGGAGATGTAGATGCAATCTTAAAAACCTGTGCCCATGTGATCGATCGAACCTACCACGTCAAGGCAAATCAGCAGGCAATGATGGAAACATTTCGTACCTTTACTACCATGGATGCCTATGGGCGTTTAAATATAACCTCTTCAACACAGATCCCATTCCATGTCCGCAGGATCGTGGCGCACGCGCTCGATATCCCAAAATCCAAGATTCGCGTGATCAAGCCGAGAATCGGCGGTGGCTTCGGAGCGAAGCAGACGGTTGTGACGGAGGTCTATCCGGCACTTGTGACCTGGCTGACCGGTAAACCGGCAAAGCTTATTTATACCCGGTATGAATCCCAGATCGCCTCTTCTCCGCGCCACGAGATGGAGGTACATGTGCGTCTTGGATCGGATGAGAAGGGGATTCTTCAGGCAATTGACCTGTATACCCTGTCCAATACCGGTGCCTTTGGCGAGCACGGTCCGACCACGGTCGGCCTATCCGGTCATAAGTCCATTCCGCTGTACTCCACACCGAAGGCATATCGCTTCCATTATGATGTTGTATACACGAACACCATGTCTGCCGGTGCGTATCGCGGCTATGGAGCCACCCAGGGTGTCTTTGCTCTTGAGTCTGCAGTCAATGAGCTTGCAAGAGAACTGAATATGGATCCGACTGTGCTTCGTGAGATGAACATGGTGCACGAGGGCGATGTGATGCCGGCCTATTATGGAGAGACGGCAAACAGCTGCACCCTGGACCGCTGTATGGCAAGGGCAAAGGAGCTGATCCATTGGGATGAAAAATATCCCTGCCGGGATATGGGAAATGGAAAGGTCCGTTCTGTTGGTGTTGCCATGTGTATGCAGGGTTCTGCTATTTCCAACTGTGACGTGGGTTCTATCACCTTAAAGCTGAATGATGACGGATTCTACACGATGATGCTTGGCGCATCGGACATGGGAACCGGCTGCGACACAACACTGGCGCAGATCGCGGCTGACGTGTTGGGTTGTGATCTGGATAACATTGTTTCCCATGGAGTAGATACCGATGTTTCGCCCTATGACTCCGGCTCTTATGCCTCCAGTACGGCTTACTTAACCGGTATGGCAGCGGTCAAGGCCTCCAAATCTATGATCCGGCTGATCACGGAAAAAGGAGCAGATTATCTGGGGAAAACTCCGGATGAGGTGGATTTTGACGGAGAACAGGTTTTTACAAAGGACGGATCTGCTTCGATCAGTCTTAAGGATATCGGTAATCGCGCCATGGCCAACAACGGAAAGGCACTGGAGGTTACTGAAAGTCATTCCTCCCCGGTTTCTCCGCCTCCGTTTATGGTTGGCATTGCCGAGATTGAGATGGATCAGGAAACCTGTGACTTTGAACTGGTCAACTACGTGGGCGTGGTGGACTGCGGAACTCCGATCAACCCGGCTCTGGTTCGTGTACAGGCCGAAGGCGGTCTGGGACAGGGAATCGGCATGGCCATGTTTGAGGATGTGACCCGGTCGGAGAAAGGACAGGTCTACGAAAACTCCTTTATGCAATATAAGCTTCCGACCAGGATCGATACCGGAAATGTCCGTGTGGAATTCGAGAGCAGCTACGAGCCAACAGGTCCCTTTGGCGTTAAGTCGATCGGTGAGGTTGTCATCAATACCCCGTCTCCGGCCATTGCAGCAGCTGTGGCCAATGCCTCCGGCGTCCAGATCCGGGAGCTGCCGATCACACCGGAAAAGGTTTTTAAGGAACTGCATAAGTAATCGAATTGCAACTTGCAACTTATACAAAATAGAGGTATACTAAAACCAGTCTGTGCGACACACCAAAGCCTTGCCGTCCGGCAGGGTACAACAGGAGGAATTGCAATGATAGAAGCAACGAGCTGTGGAGGTGTGGTTATATTTCGCGGCAAGATTCTGGTTCTCTATAAAAATTATAAAAACAAATATGAGGGCTGGGTTCTTCCGAAGGGAACTGTAGAAGCAGGAGAAGAGTACAAGGAGACTGCGCTTAGAGAAGTCCGGGAAGAGACCGGTGTGAGCGCTTCCATTATCAAGTACATCGGGAAGAGTTCCTATTCCTTCAACACGCCGCAGGATATGGTGGAGAAAGACGTACACTGGTATCTGATGATGGCGGACAGCTATTACAGTAAACCACAACGGGAAGAGCATTTTGTGGATTCCGGATATTACAAGTTTTATGAGGCTTATCATCTGCTGAAGTTCTCCAACGAAAAGCAGATTTTGGAGAAGGCCTACAACGAGTATCGGGATTTGAAAAAGGCGAACCTCTGGGGCAGCAAGAAGTATTTTTGAAACAAGAGCATGTAAAAGCAGGGAATCCAACGGATTCTCTGTTTTTATGCCGGCAGTAAAAACTGCGGTATCATAAAAAAGGAGATTTGTGTGTATGAAATATGATGTGATCATTGTAGGAGCAGGACCGGGCGGTATTTATTCCGCGTACGAATTAACAAAGAAGTGCAGTGGAAAAAAGATTGCGGTATTTGATTCCGGCTATTCCTTAAAAAAACGCCATTGCCCGATCGATGGCGATAAGATCAAGGCCTGCATCAAATGCAAATCCTGTTCCATCATGAGCGGATTTGGCGGTGCAGGAGCATTTTCTGACGGAAAATACAACATCACCAACGATTTCGGCGGCACATTGTATGAGTATATCGGAAAAAAAGCAGCTACGGAGCTTATGGAATACGTAGATGAGATCAATATGACCCACGGCGGCGAGGGAACAAAAATGTACTCCACCGCAGGAACCGGTCTTAAGAAGGTATGCATCCAGAATCGCTTGAAGCTCTTAGATGCTTCGGTGCGTCATCTGGGAACAGACATCAACCTGGTGGTTTTAGGTCAGCTTTATGATGAGTTAAAGGATCAGGTGGATTTCTACTTTGAATCTCCGGTCAGTCATATCGAAAAGCTTGAGGACGGAACCTACCGTGTCTTAGTGGGAGAGGATTCCTATGAGTGTGAACACTGCATCGTTTCCGTAGGCCGAAGCGGCAGTAAGTGGATGGAGACCATCTGCAGGGAGCTGGATATCCCGACTAAGTCAAACCGCGTGGATCTGGGCGTGCGCGTAGAGCTTCCGGCAGTATTATTCTCTCACTTGACCGATGAGCTTTACGAGAGCAAGATCGTTTACCGCACGGAAAAATTCGAGGATAATGTACGTACCTTCTGCATGAATCCGCGCGGAATCGTGGTAAATGAGAACACCAACGGAATTGTGACGGTAAACGGACACAGCTATGAAGATCCGGCTAAGCAGACCGAGTGCACCAACTTTGCTCTGCTGGTATCCAAGCATTTTTCTGAGCCGTTTAAGGACAGCAACGGTTATGGCGAGAGCATTGCCCGACTTTCCAACATGCTGGGCGGCGGTGTGATCGTACAGCGGTTTGGCGATCTGGTGCGCGGCAGACGAAGCACCCTGAAGCGTATTGAAGAGAACATGTTCATGCCGACTCTTTCTGCAACTCCTGGTGATTTAAGCCTGGTTCTGCCAAAACGTATCCTGGACGGCATCATTGAGATGATCTATGCATTGGATAAGATCGCACCGGGTACTGCAAATGACGATACGCTGCTTTATGGTGTGGAAGTTAAATTCTATAACATGGAAGTGGATGTGGATGAGAATCTTGAGAGCCGCCATAAGGGACTCTATATCATCGGTGACGGCAGCGGTGTGACCCATTCTCTGTCTCATGCATCTGCGAGCGGTGTTTATGTTGCAAGAAAAATTGCGGAGACATACTAATAAAGTCTAAATGAAAGATAAAAAATGGTTGAAGGCAATAGCCCTTCCGCTGCTTGCAGGACTCGCTCTGGTGGTACTTCCTGCTGCGGCCGGAGGGCTGATCCGCAAGGTGTTTGATGTTCCCGGGTACAGACTGACGGAATTTAAAACCGCAGAAGAAACAAAGCCGCTTGTGGCGGAGCAGGAATCAGGCGCAGAGCCTGAGACGCTTACAGAGTCGGTTTCAGCCTCCGATGAGCGAAAGGGATTTTACGAAGAGAACGGTGTCCTTTATTATTACAATGACGATGGCAGTCTGTATGAGGGATGGCTTTTGCAGGACGGCTCCTGGTATTATTTTACCGATCAGGGCGCTGTGACCGGATATTGTACGATTGGAGAATACGGCAGGGAAGAGGAGTGCTACTTTGGAGAAGACGGTCGTCTTGCTATGAATGTAGAGACGCCGGACGGAAGGATGGCTGACAGTGACGGCTATCTGGAGGATGCAAACGAGAAAACTGCCCTGGAGGAAGCCTGGTCAGAGTTTGAGCTTGAAGCAGCCAGGGTGATGGCACCGGGAACCTTGAGCGGCTTAAGCATTGCAGGCGAACCGGCTGAGTTTTACATGCTTTCCATTGCAGGGGAGTCCTCCGGCGGAGAAATTATCCTGGGAGACCGTGGCCGCGGATATGGCTTGTGCCAGTTTGACTATCGCTATGATCTGGTGGACTTTATCCGTTGGGCCTATGAGCAGCATTCTTTTTTATGGCAGGAATTTGCGGAATATACCGATATGCAGGCCGGTGATGAAGCTCTGGTGGATAATGCCGGGATTGTCAAAGCCTTTGAAAACGCCAGAAACCGAAATTATGAGGCCGCCATCAGCGATGAGCTGGAATATATGAGGCTGAATTATTGGGACAGCTTTGCGGCGCAGATGAATGCAGCCGGATTCCGGCTTTCTGAACGTCACATTGCCGTGAGTGCCGCCTTGTTTTCCGTAAATGTAAACTGCGGAAACCAGCTGAAGGTGATGATGGAGCATCTCTCACCGGATATGACAGACGCAGAGATGATCTGTGAAATCTACCGGATCCGGAATACGATCCTGGCAGAACAGAAGGTAGGAACAAGGAAAAAGGGAACCACGACCCGCTACCGGATGGCAGAGCCGAGGATGGCTCTCGACCTGCTCCACGGCTTTACGACCATCGATTCCGTAAAGGATTACGGAGGAGGTGTGCAGTGGAACGGGGATCTGTTTGTTTCGGCAGTGCTGACAAGGGAAATGCCCGGAACAAGCACGGAATGGGAAGAAACAGAACAAGCGAAAGAAATGCTCCAGACAGCCCAGGCAACTCCGGCAGATGCCCGGGCAGAAGAACCATTTACAGAGGAATAAAACGATATCCAAGCCCACGCACGGTTACAATGTGCGTGGGCTTTTGTTTGTCTTCCTCAATTTTGGCACGAAGTCGGTTGATGTAGACCATGATGGCATTATCGTCGACGGCAATGGCAGTTCCCCACACGGTTTCATAGATCATATCCCGTGTAAAGACCTGGTTGGGATGACGGAGGAACAAAAGCAGGATGGCAGCTTCCCTGGAAGAAAGATCCAGCGTTTTTCCGTTTTTTTGAAAAACCATGGTGTCATAATGATAGGTGAAGGCACCACAGGTTAAAACAGAGGCAGCAGAAGCAACCTGATCTCTGCTGCGGCGGATCAGAGCCTTGACTTTTGCACCGAGAACGACAGGCCGAAAGGGTTTTGTGATGTAATCATCGGCTCCGAGAGAAAGACCGTACAGGGAATCATAGTCCTCATTGCGGCCGCTCACAATGATGATCGGTGTTTTTACGCCTCGGTCACGCAGCTTACTGATCACCTCAAAGCCTTCCATGTCACCCAGCATGATATCCAGAAGGATCAGGTCAAAGGTCTGATCCTCCAAAATCTTCAGTGCTTCGCGTCCGCTTCCTGCGGACATGGTTTCCAGATCATTGGAATGCATGACCTTTTCAAGAAGCTTTACAATAAATGGATCGTCATCCACGATCAGAATGCGGTCAGCCATCAAGTTTCCCCCCCCGAATATCTTAACATTTTTTGAT
Source organism: uncultured Selenomonadales bacterium (assembly GCA_963589345.1). Classification (GTDB taxonomy): domain Bacteria; phylum Bacillota; class Clostridia; order Lachnospirales; family Lachnospiraceae; genus Brotaphodocola. Next base: position 32,040 of record CAVALB010000020.1, read on the forward strand.
ATATACACGTATTCACGTAAATTATATAGTAAAGGAATAAATGAAGCAATGCGCAAAACTGTTAAGATATGGGGACAATATGAAAAAGATCAAACGGATTTTAGAAAATATACAAAGAATGTGGACAGAAAAAAACGGGCTTCGGTATACGCTGATCTGCCTGGTGGCAGCCCTGGTATTTGCCTCTTTTTCTCTGGCCGGATCCGGACTCTGGAGGGAATACCGAGATTCTTTAATCGAACGGCAGACGGAGCAGATGGAACTCAATGTTCAGGGAATCCAGGCCAATCTGGAGCTCTTTTTCTCAGAGTGCGTCTCGGATCTGGAGGGACTTGAAAAAAGCAGGAGCAAGGTAAGTCACGAGGAAGGCCTGCAGCTGATACAAAATTATGTGAAGACACATACACAGTTTGTATATGATATCTGTTTGGAAGAAGTGGAAAAATTGCCGTACAGCACAAAAAATTCCAGGATCTGTCATATTTATTCCGCCAGTCGGATCGATGAAGAAAAATCTCTCCTGCTGGCTGATTTAAATGATGGGGAGAAGTATTTTGTGATCCGCATGGAAACCGGAGAAAAAGACAGGATCTCACTTTTGATCAGTGTGAAGGATTATTATCATAAAATGCTCAAACGGGTTCGGATCGGAAGCAGCGGATATGTGGTGATCAAGGACAGACAGGGCATTGTCCTGATGCATCCGGAGGAGAAGCAATGGGGAATCCAGGTCATTTCCGGAAGAAAAAAGTTGTATCCGAATATCAATACAGACAGCTTGGAGCGGATGATTGTGCATCAGAAACAGGGACTTGAGGGCGTGGAGGTGTACGATTCCTACTGGTGGGAAAAGGACGGATATCCCCTTGCCCGAAAAATAAGTGCCTATGCACCGGCCTGGATCGGGGATGATTTTCTGATCGTCAGTGCCGTTATGGATTATAATGATATCTATCGTCCGATCGCAGCGGGACTTTTGCGAATTCTGACCTTCTTCATCATCCTGTGCGGCCTTTTGTTCGTTATGGTTTGGTATATCCTTCATCTGGTATCAAAAAGCAGGAGGGATTCCCATCAGATCGCCTATCTGACGGAATTAAACCGTGTGCTGGAGGACATGCACCGCAGTGAAGAGCTGATTGCCCATCGGCAGAGGCTGCAGATCATGGGAACCATGACAGGCGGAATCGCCCATGAGTTCAATAACCTGCTGACACCGATTCTCGGATATGCAGATCTTTTGACTATGCAGCTGCCGGATGGATCTGAAGAGCAGGACTATGCGATAGAGATCTGCGATGCCGCAGAAAAGGCGAAGGATATCATCTGGCAAATCTCGTCCTTAAGCCGAAAAAATATGGAGACGGTATATAAACATGTGCCGGCAAACAAGCTTGTCATTCGCGCTTTGAAAATGGTGCGTTCCATCTGTCCTGCTAATATTCAGCTTATCGAAGATATCCGATTGAAAGAAGAAATACTCCTTTGCAATGAGACACAGATCAATCAAGTAATCTTAAACATCTGCCTGAATGCGATCCAGGCAATCGGCCATGAGCAGGGAAATTTAAAGATTCGTGCCTTTATTCTCGAGAACACCAAACTTCCGGACAGCTTTTTGGAACGGGACAGGACTTTAAAAAAGCTGATTGGACAGCAGGCTCAGAATAGGAATTCGATGAGCGAGAGTTATATCTGTATGGAATTTCAGGATGATGGCTGCGGCATGGGAAGCGATGTGCAAAATCAAATTTTTGATCCGTTCTTTACCACGAAAAAAGGTGGAAAAGGGACGGGGCTTGGTCTTGCTCTGGCAGAGCAGATCATCACATCCCATCATGGTTTTATCACCGTGGAGAGTGCTCTTGGAGCGGGAAGCACGTTTCGTGTTTTTCTTCCGACAGCGGATCAAAATCAGATGGAGTTTTTGAAACCTGGAAAAGAGCGCCCGGATTCGGAAGAGAAAAAGTCGATTTTAAGTATTTTGCTGGCAGATGATAATCCTAAGGTACTACAGCTGTTTATGCGGGATGCCGAAAGACTGCCGGTTCGTCTTGTCTGCTGCAGTACATTCGAACAGGTGCATAAAGCATGCCCGGGTACCTTTGATGTTTTGGTCATGGAGCAGGAATTAAACGGAAAAAGCTCCCTTGGCTTTTTTGCCTCTGTGCGGAAAAATCATCCGGAACTGATCTGTATCCTGATGGCAGATCGTATCACAAGAGAAATCGCAGAAGCGAAGCAAAAGGGAGTCCTGGATGCATATGTAGAAAAGCCGGCGTCATTTCCGGTTATCCTGAAGGAGGTGAGGAGACGCCTGAATGAACTGTAAGGGGAAGCTTAACAGATTGTAAGAAAAAACGTGAATTTTTGTAAGGCGGCTGAGGTATCCTTTTCTCATCACAAACCGGTTTGGAACAAAAGAAAGAAAAGGGGATTTATCATGAGTGATACTATGCTTGCCGTTCTCGGATTTGCAACCATTATCATGATCATTGTGCTGCTTTTACGAAATATCACGATCCCGGCACTGGCCTTTGTCGGCGTGTCTACCGTAACAGCCTTGATCTTGGTGTTCACCGGCACATTTACGGTTTCCGAGATGGGGGATTTCATCAAAGCCGGCGTGAAGGGTGTACACTCTACCGCTGCATTATTTATCTTTTCCGTATTGTTTTTCGGGATCATGTCGGATGTAGGAATGTTTGACCGTATCATCAATGCGCTGATGAAGAAAGTAGGAAATAACGTAGTAGGCGTTGCCATGATGACCTGTATCATTGCAATCATCGGTCATCTGGATGGCGGCGGTGCTTCTACCTTTCTGATCACCATACCGGCCATGCTCCCGGTATATAAGCGTTTAAAAATGCGACCGACCACGCTGCTTTTAATCTGTGTTACAGCAATGGGCGTTATGAACCTGCTGCCGTGGGGCGGCCCGACCATGCGTTCCGCTTCGGTCCTTGAGATCGATGCAAACGTTTTATGGATGAAGCTTATGCCGATGCAGATCGTTGGTATCTTCATCGCCCTGTTTACTGCCTTTTTCTGGGGCAATGTTGAAAAACGCAGAGGTGCCGGTGAAAACAGCACCCTGGTGATCGAAGGCTATGACAATGCTGAGGTGGAGGAGACTGCAGCAGCAGACAACAGCCTGGCTCGTCCGAAAATGTTCTGGTTCAATATTGTATGGACTTTGGCTGTAATCGTAGCCCTGGTATTTTTAAAGGTTCCGTCTTATTACACCTTCATGGTGGGCTGTGTTGTGGCACTTCTTGTAAACTATCCGGGAGCAAAGCTTCAGGGTAAGATCATTAAGTCCCATTCCGGCCCGGCTCTGACCATGGCATCCACCATTCTGGCAGCCGGCGTCTTCTTAGGCGTGCTGGAGGACAGTGAGATCATGAATCACATGGCAACCATGCTGGCAGCTTTGATGCCGCAGTCCATGGGACGGTTCCTGCCGTTGATCATCGGTGTATTATCGGTTCCGCTGACCCTGATGTTCTGTACAGACTCTTACTTCTACGGACTCCTGCCGGTGCTGATCGGAGTAGGAAACCAGTTTGGAGTTGACCCGGCTCATACCGCCATCACCATGGTAGTATGCCGTAACTGTGCAACCTTCATCAGCCCGGTAGTTCCGGCAACCTTCCTTGGAATCGGTCTGGCTGGGGTAGAGATCAAGGATCATATCAAGACCTGCTTTTTCTGGATCTGGGGCGTCAGCATCGTATGTCTGATTGCCGGACTCCTTCTCGGAGTACTTACGATTTAAACGAAATACCCTTACCTCTCTTGGATAGCGGGGGAATCTCTGAATTCCCGTTATCGATATAAACTTCCCTATGTTATGTTTACAGGAACTGCTCGTACAGCGTCAGCTTACGGGCAGTTCCTGCGTTTGCGTTTATTTTTCTTTATCAACAGCAGGCAGCAATCGTTTCTGAAAAAGCAGGATACTCCAGAACAGATTTACTAACATCCAGCCGATTCCGGTGGCAAAGGCAACAGCCTTCAGTTGATAAGATCCGATCAGGATCCAGGACAGGATGACGCGCAGTGTGATGTGGCTGATGGCACCGATGAAGGGCAGAGATACTTTCCCAATGCCGTCATAATATCCAGCAAAGGTATTTCCGGTAAAACAGAATACATAAAAGATCGCAATGATCTTTAGGTAAAATACAGTATTTCGAAAGGCCTCACCGGAGTCTGCGCCAAGCATGAAGGAAGCTGCTGACGGGGCCAGGAGAAACATGAGGATACCGCAGGCAAGGCCGGCTGTGCATAAGAGCAGAAGGCTGCAAAAGAAACATCGGCGAACACGTTCCTTTTTTTCTGCGCCAAAGTTTTGGGCGGTGAGGATGGAGGTGGCCGCGGAACCGCTGTCTCCGAAGGAATTAGCGAAGCCTTCGATGCGGGTAGCCGCTGTATAGGCTGCGATCATATCGGTACCAGCGGTATTGACTGCGCCCTGTACCAGCATTTTTCCAATATAAAGACCGGACTGATGCAACGCGGTGACTGCACCGAAATGCAGGGTCTGCCGGATCCTGTGTGCGTCCAGGTGACAGTCTTTGCGGGAGAAGAGCAATTTTCTGTGACATAAGAGAAGATAAAGCATGCAGGCCAGGCAGGAGAAAATCTGCGTAATGGCGGTGGCAGCAGCGGCTCCGGCAATCCCCATGGAAAAACCTGCCACGAACAAAAGATCCAACACCAGATTTGCACTGACTGCGATAGCCAAAACATAAAGTGCTGCTTTTGTATTCCCGACAGAGCGGAGCAGGGAAGCATAAAAATTGTACAGAAAGGAAGCCGGAAGGCTGAGCAGGATGATGCGCAGGTAGGAAAAAACATAGGGCATCAGAGCTTTTGGCGTTTGGATCATCTTCATGATCTGTGAAAGGAAAAGGAAACCTGTCAGGCTCAAAAGGATGGTGGCAAGGAGCCCGAGAAACAGAGCTGTGAAGTGTTGTCTGCGAAAACGCTCTATGTCTCCGGCACCGTATTCCTTTGCCAGCAATATGGAAAAACCCGTGCAGATACCAACAATGGCAAACAAAAAAAGGTTCATGACCGTTCCGGCAATGCCGATGGCTGCAAATTCTTCTGTTCCGGCAAAACGGCCGACAACAAAGGCATCGATGGCATTATAAAACTGCTGAAGGATGTTTCCAAGGATCAGAGGCAGTGCCAGCGAGGTTAAGTGATGCAAGAGACTGCCTTCGGTGAGTGAGTTTGTGGATTGTGAATTCATAAAACGGTACTCCTTGTTCTTGTGAGAATTGACATTAGCATAATTCTTTTTTATATTTGAGTAAAGCGAGAAAAAGTCAAATGATCTTTGAGAAAAAATCAAAGATAAGCAAAAAATAGACGTAAGGAGGAATCGTTGAGATTTTATGGAAGAATATCGCATCTTATTGGAAGTGATTACAGAAGGAAGCTTTTCCGGGGCAGCACAAAAGCTTGGTTACACACCGTCCGGAATCAGTCGTATGATCATGGGGTTGGAGAAAAAATTGGGATTTTTGCTGCTTTATCGTGGAAAGAGCGGAGTCAGACCGACGGCGGATTGTGAGCAGATTCTTCCGTCAATCAGGCAATTATTGTTTGCCAAAGACAGTGTAAATCAGCTGGCGGCTCAGATTCGGGGGGCTGAAATCGGAAATATCGTGATCGGAACTGCATACAGCTGTTATTATCGGTGGATTACAGAGGTTACCTCAGCATTTCATACGCTTCATCCGGGCGTTCTGTTTCGCATCGTAAACGGAACCAGCACGGAGCTGGCTGAGCAGATGTGCCAATACCGGATGGATTTTTGCTTGATCAGCAAAAGAGACAGGCTTGCAGGATGGATCCCGCTTTTGCAGGATCAGATGGTTGCTATGCTGCCGCAGGATCATGAACTGGCACAAAACAAGACGTTTCCCATAGAACGATTCCGTCAGGATCCCTATATCGAAACCTATCCGGCTCAGGATATTGACAATGCGCGTGTGTTCGAACGCTGCGGGATCGATCCGAATATTCAGTTTTCTACGATGGACATTTATGCGACCTATTCCATGGTCGAGGCCGGACTGGGAATCAGCATGAACAATCAGATCAACAGTCACTTATGGAATGGGACGGTAAAGCATCTGCCGCTTGAACCGAAGCAGATGGTGGAAATCGGTCTCGCCTATGGCAGCCAGCTTACACCGGCTGCACAACTGTTTCTGGAGTATATCCGTACAAACCTGCCGTAAGGGATCTAGTGCCTCGTTTACAAAATAACTAGCCTATTCGCTTGTCTGCAAATCCGATTG
>CAVALB010000021.1:0-38292 GCA_963589345.1 uncultured Selenomonadales bacterium
TGGTTACAGTGTCAAAACTCATCTTCCACGACATGCTCGCATGTCGGTGGGAGATGGAGTTTATGACACGCCCTTCAATGAGGATGAAGTGGGGCAAAAGCACCACGGGAATCCGAATTGAAGCAGGATTGTGGGAGTGCAAAGCACGAAACAATCCGTGTAACCGGAGGTTCGGGTGTTTTGACACCCGAACCTTTTTTGAGTACCTTCTATACCTGTGATCGAAGCATACCCATACTGCTCTTTCGCAGGGAATGCTCTTTTAAAATCGCTTGTTCCTCTTCCGGTGCTTCCGTGTCCACCAGTTTCAGTGCACCAAACGGACAAGCCCTGACGCAGGCCGGAAGCAGACCGTTATGCACCCGGACATAGCAGCCGTCGCACTTTTTCATCTTCCGGTCTTCCCCAAAGGTTGGGATCCCATAGGGACAGGCCCGAAAGCACTTTTGGCAGCCGATACATGTCGTGGTATCATAAATTGTCAAACCGGTTTCCTGATCTTTCATAAGACATTGCTTCGGACAGGCCGTGATACAGGGCGCATCGTCGCAGTGCATGCAGGCAAGAGAAAGTCTTTGATAGCTCACTTCACCTTTCTGCTCAAATTCCAGGTCCATGATATTCCGAAACGGCCGATTGCCTTCCTTTCCTTCATAATCATTCTGGTCCATGCAGGCCACCGCGCAGGCGCCGCATGCCACACACCTGCTTATATCCAGATCGATCGCGTACTTTTTCATGCCTGCACCTTCTTTCTCATGCCGCAGCGGGTTGAATTATAGGCCGGAAATCCGGAATAGGGATCCACGTGAGTACCGGACATCAGCGAATTGACATCTGCTTCCGAATAGCCGTGATAAAAGAAAACGACAGATTTTGGAACTTTTCGCGTCGGCCTTGCCTTTACGCAGATGCAGCCGCGCTCTGTAAACAGTTCCAGATCATCGCCTTCCTTTACGCCAAGCACTTCTGCATCTTCCATGGATATTTCCGCCGTCGGATAAGGCCGCAGGCTTCGCGCCCATTTTACCTTATGAAGGCGGGAATGGAGAGCATTCGGGATACGCCCGCCGGAGCAGAGCTGGTATGGATAAACCGCCGGGTCTGCATCATCCAGTGGCTCGCAGTAGGTCGGAAGCGGGTCTAAATGCCATTCCGGATGGGAAGCGATCAGCTCGGAATACAGTTCAAATTTTCCGGTCGGAGTCAGAAGTCCACGCTCCAGATGTTCTCCTGGTGCCGCCTTTTTCACATTCGGCACACGGATCGGCACATCACTGGCCTTCAGTTCTTTTACCGTGATATCCAGATCCCGCAGGATGTAGTCCAGGTTTTTCTCGTAGCCGGCCTCCAACTCCGCATCGCCGAGGTTTAAAGCTTTTGCCAGATCCCGGATGATTTCAGCATCCGATCTGCTCTCTCCTACCCGGTCGATTGCCGGTTTTGTATACCAAGCATAACAGCCCGGATACGTTTCCAGCTCCCCACGCTCATAGGAAGTGCAGACTGGCAGAACGATATCGGCCAACATGGCTGTATCTGTCATGAACAGGTCGGTATCTACAAAGAAATCCAGTTTTAAGAGTGCTTCCCGCACCTTCTTGTCATCTGGAAGCATGCGGTAGTTCATTCCCATTGCAAAGAGCGCACGGACCGGATACGGCTTTTCTTCCAAAATCTGTCTTGCCAGATCCACACACTGCATTTCTCTTTCCATATAATACCACAATGGAAACCTTTCTGCACCCACGGCCGGTTTTGCGCCTTCCGGCTCTGTCTCCTCCGCGAATTCCTCATCCCGGGTCACAAAGCCTGCCATCTGGTGCGTAAAGCTATGCAGCCCTGGCAGTTGACCTCCTTCTCTATCAAAATTCCCAGTTAGAGCAGATAAAGCCATGATGGCGCGATAATTCTGAAATCCGTTTTTGTGATGCGGGATCGGAGCACTGTTCTCGTTGATGCACATGGATCTGCTCTCGTGAATCATACGACAGGCCTCAAACACCTTCTCATACGGTACGCCCGTCAGGCTTTCAATGTTAGAACCGTTGAATCCCTTTACATATTTCTGATATTGTGCAAATCCATGGACATACTTCTCAATATATGCCCGGTCAATCCAGCCCTGTTCGATCAGGATATTTCCCATGCAAAGAGCTAACGCCCCGTCAGTACCCGGATAGGGACGCAGATACAGATCGCAAAGGCGCTCTACAGCCGGTGTGATCTTCGGGTCAATGATGATTACCTTCATGCCATTCTTTCGACGATTCTCGATTGCGGTAGCCTTTCCATAGCCGGAATAATAGGGATTTAATGCCCACCCAAGATACAGATCTGCGTGTGCCATATCCGGTCTTGCCAGCTGTCCGGCTGCTGTCTTCCATGCCATCCAGCCAGCCGTCATACAGGTGCTCGATTCCGTTCCGAAGTTCATTGTGCCAAAGGAATGGGCCAACCGGCGCAGCCACGGCCGGTACCACTTGTTGTAGCCGCCGAAAAAAGCTACCGCATCGGCTCCTGACTCTTTTTTGATGTCATTCAGGCGGGTCGCGATCTCACGATAAGCTTCCTCCCAGCTGATGGATTTAAATTTTCCCTCACCGCGCTCTCCGGTCCGTTTTAAGGGAGTCAGGATCCGGTCTTCCCGATAAGCGAACTGGCGACCAGAAAGTCCCTTCACGCACATGCGGCCCTTGCTGGTCGGATGTTCCTCCATGCCCTCTAGCTTTACCATCTTTCCATCCTTCACATAGGCATTGACTCCGCAGTTATTGGCCGGACTGCAGATTGCACAGACCGTATGGCGCACCTGGATTCCTGTTTCAGGGCAGGGGATCTTGGCCTTGATCAAAGCTTCTAAACTATCCATTTTTCTTCTCCTTAAATAGGACTGTTTATATACGAAAAAGCCACTGCATCAAATATCCAGTGACTTGTTCGCATATAATTATTTTTGATTTCCTTTAAACGTTCTGCTGCTCCATCTTCGCTTTCACATTCTTATATCGCAGCTGCATAATGATGATTGCCACCAGAATGAAGATTCCAATATACATATAATGCTTTGCCTTCAGGCTTGAGAGGCTTACAAAGGATGTAACGATCGTAACCGTCAGACATACACAAAGGATCGCATGAAGCTTTTTCGGATCGGTATGAAGGACGGATTTTTCATAAGCCTCCGGGAAGAGGCTCGGAAGTCTCCAGCACGCACAAATTGTAAACAGTCCTGTCAGCTTGCTGCATCCGGTACCCATGTTGGAAATATCGGTCGTATCCATTCCGGTTAAGATCGGGATCAGTCCGACAATAAAGAAGAAGAACAGAAGGAGCACCGGAGTACCATTCTTATTTTCTTTTGCGCAGATATCCGGCAGCCATCCATCCATGGCAGCTCTCTGAAGAGAACGGGTCGTCCAGGATAAGGTTCCGTTTAAGGTGGTAAGCAGAGCAAACCATGCGCCTCCAATGACAAAGAAGAGGTAAACCGGAACCGGGAACATCTCTTTTGCGACTACGGAAATATTGACGCCTGCCACCTGGTCAAGCGGAAGCACGCAGGCTGCCACAATACCTACAAAGGCATAAAAGATAGCCACGATTGCTGTAGAAAGGATCATTGCCTTCGGAATGTTCTTTCCCGGATTTTCAATTTCTCCTCCATTTTCTGCAAGGAAGCTTGCACCGCCGCAGGCAAAGGAAAGAAGGGTTGCACCCTGCAGGAAATTCTTAATTCCGTTCGGCATGATATTGGCTGCGCTGAATTCCATAGCAGACCAGTCTACCTTCGGAAGACCGAAGATGATATAAATAAACAAGGAAATGAGAAGCAAAGATACCATAACCTTCTGAACCTTTGCAGAGGTTTTTAATCCGATCAGGTTCACGATCACTGCCGCAGTCAAAGCACCAACTGCCACTACTTTCTGGTTCACAGCCGGGAAGATGACACCGACATAGCTTGCAAATCCAATGGCAAAGGTCGATACCAATACCTGCTGGAGAATGAACATCAGCAGAAATACAAAGGCGATCCGAGGTCCCAGCAGCTTCTTTGCATATACGTAGCTGCCTCCGGTGGCCGGCATGCTCGAAGAAAGTGTTGCCATCGGCACCAGGCTGATCAGAGAGATCAATGCTGCCAGAAAATAACCATACGGTGCGCCGTGTCCGGTCAGACCGATTACGATCGCTGTCAATACGAAAACTCCGGAGCCTACGATCTGGCCGATGCAAAATCCCATGCAATCCCAAAAATTCAGTTTTTTGTTTTCCATATTCTAGCCCTCTTTTCTTTGATCTGCCACAAACTGTGCCAGTTTTTCCATACCTGCCTTTAGTGTCTCACGCGGACAGCCAAAGTTTAACCGCAGGAAATGTGCTCCATCGCCGCCATAGGAGGTTCCTCCTCCTATGGCAATATCGTAATGCTCTGCCAGACATTTCTGGATCTCATCCGAAGTCATGTTCAGGGCAGTGCAGTCCAGCCACATAAGATAGGTGCCCTCCGGCTTCACCGGTTTGATCTCCGGTGCATATTCTTCCAGATAGTGGATGATATATTCGGAATTCGCAGTTAAATAGGCATTCTGCTCATCCACCCACTCATCACCGTAGGTATAACAGGCCTCAATGGCTGCATTGGAAAGGCAGTTCGGACTCATCAGCCACGCTTCCCGCAGGGATGCCTCCTGCATCCTTTTATATTCCGGATTTGGAATTATGCTGCAGGACGAATGCAAACCGGCCATATTAAAGGTTTTGCTGATGGCCGTGTAAATGATCATCTTGTCGTATTCTTCTGCAAAGCAGGCTGCTGATGTGTAGGAATGACCATACAATGTGACATCGCCGTGTATCTCATCAGAAAACAGCCATACTGAATATTTCTTGCACAAGAGAACAACTCTCTGCACCTCTGCCTTCGTCCAGACACGCCCCACCGGATTGTGCGGATTGCAGAAAATAAGAGCCTTTACACCGCCTGCCAGCTTGTTTTCAAAATCTTCCCAGTCGATCTCGTAATGCCCTTCCTGATATTTGAGCGGACAATCGACCTCCACCCGTTCCTGAGTACGGATTGCCACGAAAAAGGGATCATAAACTGGGGTAAACACCAGGATCTGATCACCAGGCTTTGTAAACGCGCGGATGGAAAACCAGATTGAGGTGACAACTCCCTCCGAAGGAGAAAACGCTTCGATCGGAAGCTTTACCTGATGACGGCGCTCATACCAGGCGCGTACTGTTTCCGTCGTCTTTCTTCCGGTTGACGTATAGCCAAACAGCGGATGATCGAGACGCTCTTTGATCGCAGTAACTGCCTCCGGCAGTGTTCCAAAATCCGTATCCGCGATCCAAAACGGAATGAGCCCGCTTGGTACACCAAACTTAAATTGCCTATCCCATTTGATGGAATCCGTATCCGAACGATCCCATACCTTGTCGAAGTCGTATTTCATACCGGCACCTCCAACCTATTCTCTTCTTATATTTTGAGTCTGTAAACCATTTCCCCTTTTCTTCTACAAATCTTTGATCAACGGCAAAATTCATCAAAGTAATGCTTGTAGGTTGCGTAGATCCAGTCACAATGCTGCAGCATATAAAAATAAGCATATTCCGGATCGTGATGCCTGATGGCATCCAGGATCTGACCGTGCTGCCTGCGGATCTCCGATTTATAGCTTTCCTGCTGAACCGGAACGATCAAAGGAAGAGCCGTGATCGTATTGGACGGCGGTACCATCGCATCCCAGATCTTATTCATCAAAGGATTCTTTAAAATCTCCCAAAGACAGCCGTGAAAAGACTGAAGACCGGTACCCTTTCGGATGTAAACATCCTTCTTTGCAGTATCTGCTGTCTCCGAATCATGCTCGTAGGCAAATTCCAACCGGCATATATCCTCCTCTGTTGCCATGATGGCTGCCTGCCTTGCAATGGCCGGTTCCAGAAGTCTTCTGGCCTTTGTAGAATTTTCAAACTGCCTCCAGTATTCTTCTGCCTGATCACGGAGTTCGCCGGGATCAAGCAGTCCCTTCCAGTCTGCGGAAACAATACTGCCCTTTCCTTTGCGAGTCTCAATGATCCCGCTGTCACTCAAGAGCTTCAGCGCCTGTCTTACCGTCACGCGGCTGACCCCCATCTGTTCCATCAGTTCCTTCTCACTCGGAAGAAGATCCCCTTTTTTGTAAGTTCCGTTTCGAACTGCCGCTTTCAATTGCTGAAAGACCTGTTCATATAACGGATAACTGGTCAGCTTATTCACAGCTCATCCCCCATCTCCTTTGTGTGTTTGAGTCTACAACATGTATCTTTATAAGTCAAGTTATCCTTCTTACTTTTTCTGTTTCTTATCATTTTACCTTACTTTTTTTCTTTTTTCGTTCATTTTCAGGCTATAATTCTATATCCTTCTTTATTTTTTTCGTTTCAGATTCTTGTTTCTCATTTAGACATGTATTATTTCAATTCATCATGACATCTATGCTTCAGCACTTCCTCTTCTATGATATCCGCCAGCTTTTCTGCGTCGATCGGCGGTTCATCCGGATATCTGCAGAAATATTTCGGATACATGCTGTTTTTCAGTCCTTCGATCAGAATAATATCTGCCTCCGGAAATGCCAAAAAGAGCTCCTGCTCCGTGATCCCTTGACACTCCTTTGTCACCATAAAACGTTTTTTTGAAAAAACTGCCGTACCATAAGCTCCTGCCTGTCGATGCCGGTAACTGTCCGTTCCCGGCACATCGCTCTCAAAATCATGCCCGTCATGCTTGATTACCGCCACCCGGTATCCACGTTTCGTAAGCTCCGGGATCAGTTTTGTAATCAATGTCGTCTTTCCACTGTTTTTATAACCGCTGACTGCAAATACAAATGGCTTTTTCCCTTCCTGCAGTCTTTGATATTCTTCTATGCTGTTGATATTTTTCATTGCCTGACTCTCCTGATCTAACGGAAGGATCCGATATCCGGAGCGCTCGAGAAAATGCATCATGCGATAATCTCCTTCCCGAATCATCGTAAGCGCAGTCTCCCTCACGGATTTCGGATAAATGCCAAACAAGGGATGGATGCGGCCGCCATGCCCCGCCACAAGGATCATATTTTCATAACCGGCCTTTTCATATGCAGATAACATCTGCCTGACTTCTTTTTTGCCGATCATCGGCATATCACAAGCCATGACAAGCAGTGCATCTTCGCTGCATTTAAAAAGCCCTGAGGCAATCCCCCCAAGCGGTCCGATTCCCTTCCACCGATCCTCAACCATGGGCAGACCGGCTTTCTTGTAAGATTCTTTTTTATCTACAGACAAATAAACCGCAGGCAGACAGTCACAAGCACGAAGAATCCTCTGGCAGAAGGTCTCACCCGCATAGCGGAGGAACAGTTTTTTCTGTCCCCCCATGCGTGTGTTCATGCCTCCTGAGAGAATGTACCCGGCGACTGCGCCTACGGTTTTCGATTTGTTTTCTTTCATATATTAGAAACGGAACTTATCCTCAAAGTACTGTTTCAGCTCAGCGATCGGCACGCGAACCTGCTCCATGGTATCACGGTCGCGGACAGTCACTGCATGATCCTCTTCGGAATCAAAGTCGTAAGTGATGCAGAACGGAGTACCGATCTCATCCTGTCTTCTGTATCGCTTACCGATGTTGCCTCTGTCATCAAATTCACAGTTGTAATATTTGGACAGCTCTGCATAGATCTTTTCTGCACCCTCATTTAACTTCTTGGAAAGCGGAAGGATACCGATCTTAACCGGTGCGATGGCCGGATGGAAGTGAAGCACGGTACGTACATCTCCTTCACCGATCTCTTCCTCATCGTATGCTGCACACAGGAATGCAAGAGTCACGCGGTCTGCACCGAGAGACGGCTCGATGACATACGGGATGTATTTCTCCTTTGCCTCATCATCAAAGTAGGTCATATCCTCACCTGAGGTGTTCTGATGCTGGGTTAAGTCGTAATCGGTTCTGTCTGCGATGCCCCACAGCTCGCCCCATCCGAATGGGAAGAGGAACTCGATGTCGGTTGTGCCCTTACTGTAGAAACACAGCTCCTCCTGAGAATGGTCGCGCAGGCGGATCTCATCTTCCTTTAAGCCAAGGGCTAACAGCCAGTCACGGCAGAAGCCTCTCCAGTACTGGAACCACTCAAGGTCTGTACCCGGCTTGCAGAAGAACTCCAGCTCCATCTGCTCAAACTCACGGGTACGGAAAGTAAAGTTACCCGGAGTGATCTCATTACGGAAGGATTTACCGATCTGACCGATACCAAACGGAACCTTCTTTCTGGAGGTACGCTGTACATTCTTGAAGTTTACGAAGATACCCTGTGCGGTCTCCGGTCTTAAATATACGGTGTTCTTTGCATCCTCTGTTACACCCTGGAAGGTCTTGAACATCAGATTGAACTGACGGATGTCGGTAAAATCATGCTTGCCGCAGCTCGGGCAGCAGATGTTTTTATCCTCGATATACTGCTTCATCTCATCCTGAGACCATGCATCTACGCTTCCCTCGATGGTGATCCCATTCTCTGCCATGTAATCCTCGATCAGCTTATCAGCACGGAAACGCTCCTTACATGCCTTACAATCCATCAGCGGATCGGAGAAGCCGCCCAGATGTCCGGAAGCTACCCAGGTCTGGGAATTCATCAGGATCGCGCAGTCAACACCTACGTTGTACGGGCTTTCCTGTACAAATTTCTGCCACCAGGCTTTCTTTACATTATTCTTCAGCTCTACGCCAAGGTTGCCATAATCCCAGGTATTTGCCAGACCGCCGTAGATCTCGGAACCCGGATAAACGAATCCTCTGGTTTTGGCCAGCGCTACAATTTTCTCCATTGTCTTTTCCATCGTCGATAACCTCTCTTTTTTACTTAAATATGATACAGCTGGTTCCCTCTGGGGTCACTGCTGAATGCTCGCTTCTTAATTTTACACCGTCAGACACATACAGGATCTTTCCTTCTGTATAAACTAAAGCGGATCCCTCCAGGATCACTGCCTGACTGTCCTTCGCTGCTGCTGTCTGAACGTCCACATCTTTTCCTGTCGTTGTCTTGTAGCTCAGCTCCGGAAGGGACGCACCTTGTGCATCCAAAACCGAAAGAGAAGTCACCGTATGGGTATCATCTCCGTTTTCTTCGGAGAATTTCACAAAATCCTCCGGTGTTCCATAGGAAAATACCAGATTGCCTGTTGTTTTCTCGAGGCTGCTGCGTTCCAGTGCCACGGGAAGCTTCTCCTGACCCTTGGTATTCTCTGCTGCTTCGGCAGCCCCCTGTTCCTTATTATAGGAAATGACCTGCTCCTTTACAAAGTCCGTCAGTCCTTCCTCACTGTACAGATCGTTTTCCTTTTCCGATGTGTAGACCATAGCGCTCTGCACACTCTTATCATCCGCCACATAAATACTGTTCTCCGAACCATCCCAGGCCTTGCCTGACGATCCGGAGCAGCCTGAGGCCAGGACTGCGGCAAGCAATGCAGCTGCCGTCAAAACTGCAGTTTTCTTTTTCATAACTCTCCTCATTTTCTCCGGTCTTTTCCGTGGTCTGTCCGCCGCTTCCGGCAATCCGGTTTTGGCCGAAAGGCAGGTTTCTTTTGCATTATACCCGTTCATGAAAGGTTTTTCAACCTATAATTGGTTACAGTTTTCCCTGACAGACACGCAAAATATCCAAAGAATGGAATTCCCGATCGATGAAACGATGTTTATTGCGTTCAACGCAATGCTTCAGTTCGCTTAACACCTCCGGAGTCAGGGTAAAGGTATACAAGGACTGAATCGGAGACGTAATGATGTATTGCCATGCATAACGGGCAGAATCACTCACCGGCTCCGGTACATCCTCCGTGTAATCCCCGTTGATGACCATACTGCGCAGTTCAAACACGACCTGCACCAGCTCATTGGGAAGGCTTGGCTTTAACAATGCCCGCAAAGACTGATATAAGACCAAAAGCTGTTCGGAAGCTTCTAAATTTTCCCTGCTGTAATAATCAGCAAATTCCAGAAAATAAGATCCGTAGCAGGCTGTTTCCACATCCTGTGTAATCTCCGAAAAATAGTTTTTGACATCCACACCCTGAAGGCTGTAGGAATCCCGCCCCTCATACAGACGGAAATCTCCGAACACGAAGGGTCTTGTCACCCCCATCAGCTGGTTTCCCGGTCGCTTTGCGCCTCTGGCAAAGGCCGTGATCTTGCCGCGTTCCCGGCTTAAGATCACAAGTCTTCGGTCACTGTCCCCTACGGAGGAATCCTTTAAGACCATGCCGGTCAGATTCACCAATTCTCTCACGTATCAAGCTACTCCTTCGGATTATATCCGTAGTTTTTCATCAAAAGCTCGCTGTCACGCCATTCTTTTCTTACCTTGACCCAGATCTGCAGGTTGACCTTCGTCTCCAGCATGTCCTCCAATTCTCTTCTTGCCGCAGAACCGATGCGCTTTAACATGGCTCCGCCCTTGCCGATGATGATGCCCTTGTGGGAATCCCGCTCGCAGATGATCGTGGCCTCCACATCCATGATGCCGTTTTGACGTTCGCTCATCTTCTCGATGGTGACCGCAATGCCGTGCGGGATCTCCTCATCCAAAAGGCGCAGTGCCTTTTCGCGGATCAGCTCCGCAGCAATCTGACGCATCGGCTGATCGGTCACGGTATCCTCATCGTAAAACTGTGGGCCATAGGGCAGATATTTGAATAACTGTGTCAGCAGCGTATCGGTATTTTTGTCCCGAAGCGCAGACACCGGAACGATCTCTGCGAAGCTGCAGATATCTTTATAGGCATTGATGAAGGTCAGAATGTCTTCCTGGTTCTTCACGGTATCCGTTTTGTTGATGACCAGGATGATCGGAGTTTTGATTCCCTGAAGCTGCTCGGCAATGTGCCGTTCCCCGGCACCGATGAAGGTGCTTGGCTCCACCAGCCACAGGATCAAATCCACTTCCTTTAGGGTATGCTCTGCCACATTCACCATATATTCACCCAGTTTATTCTTTGCCTTATGGATTCCGGGTGTGTCAAGGAAAATGATCTGACCTCGTTCGTCCGTATATACCGTCTGAATGCGGTTTCTGGTCGTCTGGGGCTTATCTGACGTGATGGCGATCTTCTGACCGATGAGATGATTCATCAGCGTGGATTTTCCTACATTCGGCCGCCCGATCAAAGTCACAAAGCCTGACTTTTTCTGAACCGGAGCGGATGAATCGTCTTTTTTTGCTCCATCCTTCTTTGCTCCGTTTAACTCTTCCAGCAGTTTATCAAAATTAGTGCTTTCCGGTTTTTTTGCCATACTTCTTCCTTTCCCTGTGTTTAGGCTCTGGTAAGGTTTGAAACCTCTCCAAACAGGCTGCGGTTTGCCTCGATCTTCTCTTCATTTCCCACGACGCAGAAGCTTCCGGTTGCAAGGATTGCCTCAACATGGGCAGCTAAAGCCCGGATATCCTCTTTGGTCGCAGAAAGGACCTGATCACGCTCTTCTTGCATCATCTCCTGAGTTACGCCGGAAAGGTAAGCAGAAAGTCCGCGGCTGCCCTTTACAGACGGAGTCAACGGAGTATCAAGGTTGCTGATGGTTCCGATCACGTATTTGGTCATATCGCGGTCATCCGGATCGAAGGATCTTAAATATGCCGGAATTCCTTCATAGATCTCATTGGTTTCCTTCAGATTCGGATCCCGGTAAGATACCAGATATCCCTCTCCGGAACGTCCAAATCCGCTCATGCAGCCGTAAGCTCCGCCCTTTACACGAATATTCAGCCACAGATAATCATAGCTTAAGATCACCTGAAGGATCTTTAAAGCACCGGTATAGGAAAGACCTGCATCGCGGAAGTTTCCGCAGCGTGCCACATAATCCACCTGGGCAGAGGTCTTGAGTCCTTCATTGAGATTTCTTACCGGATGCGTAAATTTGTGTTTTTCTCCGCTTCCCTGCGACAGCTTGTCAGTAAGAAGTCCAAGAGACTGCACAAAGGGAGCGTAGCCTGCATCATCTGCCGTGTAGTTGACAAGCATATTAGAGCGGGTAAACAGTTTTTTGCTCACCTCCTGCAGCTTTGCAATGAGCTCGCCCTTCTTGCTTGCATACTCCTTCTCAAGTTCCTCTAAGAAGTGATAGTATGCAGTACCTCCGGTCAGCTCGTTGTAATAAGCAGTTGCAGAGAAATATGAGGTTGCCCTGGAGATTGCGGTGCTGTGCCCTGCATTTTCCAACTTCATCTTTGCGCGGGAACAGGTTTCCTGGAGCACCTCTCCCAAGCGTTTCTCATCGGTAAAGATGGAATGGTTCAGGATCTCCTCCAGAATCGAGAAACCAAAGTCCAGGCGGTCATACAACACACGGACGCTCGCCGTAAAGGCTCCGGTAAACTGCTCAGGATCTTTGAGGTTTGCATAAGAAGCTACGGAAAAATCCACACCGCCGCTGTTTAAATGGATCTCGCTGGTCAGATCTGCATAGCTGTAATGCTCCGTGCTGACAGAGCCGAGAACCGATTTTAAAAATCCGGCATACGGCAGATCCTCCTGTGGCAAAACGTCGGTATTGAACAATACCTTTACATATCCGATCCCAGAGGTAAAGAAATTGTGATGCAGGACAGGGATTCCATCTTCCTTTTTCTCGGTCCAGAAGAAGGTCTCTGCCTTTTTATCGATGTCCTCACGTCTTAAAAGCGGGATCTTCGCCAGGATTTCCGGAGTGGACGGGGTGTCCTGATACTCCTTCAGCTCTCTGGTTGCTGTCACAAGCGCTCCAAGCTCCTCCTCAGAAAGGGAGGCCTTGTAGTCTGCCAGCTTTTTCGCCAGTTTTTCATCTTCCTTTGCAGTCAGATTTTTCTCCGGCACCAGAACGATCACAGCCTCAAAGGGATTATCCAGAAGATAGTCACGGATGAGCTGTTCAAAATATCCGTTCTCCACTTCCTTTTTCAGGAAATCAAAGGTTTCCTGATAGCACAGATGCGTCATCGGGTTTCCATCGTACAGCCAGCTGTCCAGGCACTGAAGGCCATACATCAATCCCTTCGGTGCTGAACCGTAATCCGCCTCACGGTATTTGAACTCAAAGTAATTCATTCCGGCAAGCAGACTCCTGCGATTGATGCCCTGATCTGCCAGCTTTCGCAAGGTTCCCTTCACGATCGCAAGGAACTCACCCTTCTGCTCCTTGTTGGCATCCTTGGCGATCACAGAGAAATACGGCTGCAAAATGCCATTCTCATAGCCGCCCATGACATCTTTTCCGATGCCGGCATCGATCAGGGCCTGTTTTAACGGTGCACCCGGTGCATCAAGCAGGGTATATTCCAGGATCTGAAATGCCACATACAGCTTCGGATCCAGATCATCGCCCACCACGGTATTGATGGAAAGATAGGTGGCATCCTCCTCAGACTCCCCTTCCGTGATCGAATAGGAAATTTCCCGTTCCACTGGCTCTGTGAAAGCCTTCTGCTCTCGGATTTTCGAATCCACCGGCCGTTCTTCGTAGTGACTTAAATACTCCTCATCCAGCCATGTAAGCTTTTCTGCCATATCCATATCACCATACAGATAGATATAGCTGTTGGACGGATGATAATAGGTTCTGTGGAAGTCCAAAAATGTTTCATAGCTTAACTCCGGAATATGGACCGGATCACCGCCGGAATCCTTGCCATAGCAGGTATCCGGAAAAAGGGTCTTTTGCGTCGCACTTTCCAGAATACTTTCCGGAGAAGAATAAGCACCCTTCATCTCATTGTAAACGACACCATTGTAAATGAGCGGAGCATCCTTGCTTTCCAGCTCATAATGCCAGCCCTCCTGGCGAAAGATTTTTTCTTCTTTGTAGATATTCGGATGCAGAACCGCATCCATGTAGACATCCATCAGATTGTGGAAATCCTTATCATTGCAGCTTGCCACCGGATATACAGTCTTATCCGGATAGGTCATGGCATTCAGAAATGTATTTAAAGAACCTTTGACCAGCTCGACAAATGGATCCTTCAGCGGAAATTTATCTGAGCCGCAAAGCACGCTGTGCTCCAGAATATGCGGAAGTCCGCAGTCATTGTTCGGCGGGGTACGAAAACCGATGCAAAATACTTTGTTTTCATCCTCATTGGATACCAGAAACAGTCTGGCCTTTGTTTTCTTGTGCTCCAGAATGATGCCCTCTGACTGCATCTCCTCGATCATTTTATGCTCTATCACACGATAGGCATCCACTTTTTTGATTGCTTCCAGCTGACTCATGTGTTTTCATCCTTTTCCGGCTGCCTTTCCTAAACTCAAAGACAGCCTCTTTTTCTTATCATCTCTATAAATTCCCCATCAGGCGGTCTTTGAATAAGGCAATCCCGTCCCGCAGGGCAAAATGCACCAGCAGCACCCTGTCTGCCTCAGATGCGATCCCGTAAACAGTACCGTAATTTTGTTTTTTTGCGATCAGTTCCGCGCGGCACAGATGAAAGTTGCTGCTCAAAATTCCGATCCGTGGTTCACGGACGGTCAGGGGAGCTTCTTTTTTTTGCAATTCCTTCGAAAATGCATCTGCGGCTTCGCCCGGTGCACGAAGCATCCGGTCTTCTTTTGCCTTTTGTTTCTGCTCCTGCAAAAGCTTTTCTTCCCTCTCTTCGATCAGGATCCTGCTGTAGGCAAGATTCTCCACCGTGCTGAAGGATTGCTCCTCCTTCAAGAGATGTCCGGCATCCGCTCCCTGCTCCAGAAGGTAGGTTTCCATAGCCTCCGCCTCTGAACACGGCTCCGCATCGCCCTTCGCGCCGGAAAGCACCAGCATGGTATCCGGGTTTTCTTTTATATACTCTAATGCCTTGTCCAGACGAAGCTTTAAGGTCTTGCTTATGCTTCCGTCTGGCTTCACCTTGGCTCCCAGGACGATCACATAATCCAGAGAGGATTCTGCTGCGGCCGGAATGCATCCGAAGATCAAAATCTGCGTGACCAGAAGGATCATAAAGCCGGATGCGCAAAGCGTCACAAGCGAGACCGGAAGCCACAGCGGCACACGTTCCGGATACTTCTGGTAAGCGTGGATTCCAAAGGTTGCAGCACCCAAAAAGGCGCCAATCAAAAGCCAGAATATCGCAAAGGAAGTCCCAAAGCCTGCATACACCACGATCACTCCATAATAGATCAGACAGAGTACCGCCGCCGCAGTGAAGATCCATATCAACATTGTTTTACCTCACCGGAATATCCTTTTTTATTTTCCTTCGTATACGATCGCAGATTCTACGTCATATCCCGAAAGGCGCTCCCGCCCTTTTAAACCTGCAAGCTCCATAACGAAGCAGATTTTCACAACCTCACCGCCCAGCTCTTCAACAAGCTTTATGGCAGCTTCGGTCGTACCACCTGTCGCGATCAGATCATCCACCAGAACAACCTTCTGTCCCGGCTTGATGGCATCCTTATGGATCTCGATCTCTGCACTTCCATATTCCAGATCATATTTTGCCGATACCGTTTCTCTCGGAAGCTTTCCCTTCTTGCGGATCGGCACAAAGGCCTTATGCTCTGCGTAGGCAACCGGAACACCGAAAATGAACCCGCGGGACTCCGAACCTGCCACAATATCATAATCCAGATCTTTCACCATCTCGCGAAGACTGTCGATCGCCAGCGCAAGCCCGTCTGCATCCTGCAGGATGGACGTTACGTCCCGGAATATGATTCCTGGCTTCGGAAAATCCGGAATGCTTACTACATACTCTTCTAACTTTTTCATGTTCTCTCCTTTATTTAAGGTTTCCTCTATCGAAATACGTTCAGCAGATTCTGAACCTCTTTTTGGCAAAGTTCCTCCTGAAATGAGCTGTATTCATAGAAGCAATAGCCGGCCACGGCACCGCTTGCCCGTCCGGCCTCTACCTGACGGCTGATGATATCGTCAAAGCGTTTCCACTCCGGAATGCCGGTATTGTCCTTTGCATTGCTTCCTGCCTTATACATGGCAAGCCCGAGATAAAGCTTAGCATGTCCCTTTTTAACCAGATTGATCCAGGTCTTTAAATTGTTCTCAAAGGCATAGGGAGCCAGGGTTCCGTTTGACAGCTGGGGTTCAAATCCCCAGTAGATCTGCGGCATGATATAATCCACATAGCCGTCCTGCGTCAGCCAGGTGTCAATATCGGTAAAGAGACGGGTTTCACTGCGCAGATGATCCACATAGCCCTCCGGGCTGATGCCAAACTGTGCAGACGGACGCACCTCTTTTACCGCCTTGTATACACCACGGATCAGGGCATTGATATTTTCCCGTCTCCACTGAACAATGCTTAAGCTGCTGCCGGAGGCATCATATTCCGGCTTGTCAAACCAGCGGCTTTCACTCTTATCGTCCACTTCCGGATAAAAGTAATCATCGAAATGGATCCCGTCCACCGTATATTTTTGTGCGATCTCCTTTACACCGTTTATGATCAGCTCCCGCACCTGCGGAATGGATGGATTGAAATAATAAGCACCGTTCTGTTTTAAAACCCAGCGGTCATTGGTCGGATCTGCATCCGTAAGCCATTTCTTTGCCGGATTCTGATCCGAAACCTGATCCCAGGTATTGTGATAGCCCGTCACACGGTACGGATTGATCCAGGCATGAAACTGTAAACCCCGACTGTGCGCCTCCTTCA
Organism: uncultured Selenomonadales bacterium; assembly: GCA_963589345.1. Classification (GTDB taxonomy): domain Bacteria; phylum Bacillota; class Clostridia; order Lachnospirales; family Lachnospiraceae; genus Brotaphodocola. The sequence continues at coordinate 16,695 of CAVALB010000021.1, forward strand.
CAAAAATTGCCAGCGGGTCATAGCCGGGATTTTGTCCCTGGGTTCCCGTCACAAAGCGAGACCACGGAAAATATGAGGATGGATACATCGCATCCGCATCCGGCCGCACATGCACAAAGACCGCATTCATTTTCAGCTCCACGCAGCGATCCATCATCTTATCGACTTCCCGCTTAAAGGATTCCTGATCGGACGGCATTTTTTCCCAGTCCAGATAGGAGATCCATACGCCCCGCAGCTCATCGGAGCGTATCACCGAGGCTGTCGGCGCAGCAAAAGCTGCCTGCATGCCGGTCTGTAAAAACAAAAGGCAGGCAGATAAGAAAACCACTGCAGTCCTAAGCCTAAGGCACAACATCTTGTTCCATTGTTTTTTCTTCTGATCTATCAGCATTCCAGTCCCTCCCGGATGTCCTTATTTCCTGGTAACCACTTAATACCTTCACAGTTACTTTGATTGTTTGTTATACTTCTTTACAGTATAACAAAGGACAAACGAAAGAACAAGGAAACAAATCCTTAAGAAAAACACATCAAAACACAGTCATTTTTGCTGTTCATGCACTGCAGGTCAAACAAAGAACTTTCGTTCTGTCTCATGATCCGGCTAACGATCCAGCAAAAATTCTGCCAAAACGGCATTGCTGACATCGATTCCCAGATCCGTCAGTCGTATCATCGGCATCTCCACCTTAATCAGCCCCTGTTTTTCCAGTTTTTTTATGACATTTCCGTATACATTCCATAAATTCTGCCCGAACCGTTCCAAGAATGTGCTTCCGGACACGCCCCGCATCATGCGCAGTCCCACAAACATGAACTCCTCCATCTGATCCTTTATGGAAAGCTCTTCAATATCGCGCGCTGCGGCTCCGCCTTCGTAAAGATTTAATGACAGGTACTCCTGCATATCCTCCGTATTATGATAACGGTAACCATAGGTATAAGAGGAGGCACCGAGTCCCAGTCCCAGATATTCCACGCCGCTCCAATAACCGATATTGTGGCGGCATTCATAGCCCTTCTTTGCATAGTTTGAAATTTCATAGCGTTCGTAGCCGTGGGCTGCCATCATCTCTTTTGTCAGATGATACATTTCTCGATCGGTATCCTCATCCGGCAGATCCGGCAAGGTCATGACCGCAGCCCTTGCCGCCAGTTCTGCTGCGGTTTTCGGCTGTTTTTGCTTTCTCTCATCGCAGTTTGAATCTCCGAACCGCTCATAAAAAGGAGTGCCTTCTTCGATCATCAGACTGTATGCGGAGATATGCTCCGGCTTCAGCATCATAACCTTTTTTAATGTATTTTTCCAGGACTGCACACTCTGTCCGGGCAGAGCTGACATCAGATCGACATTGATATTTCGAAATCCAGCCTGTCTTGCCCGCTGATAGCTTTTCAAAAAGGATTCATAGGAGTGGATCCGTTCCAGATATTTCAGTTCCCTATCATCGGCCGACTGAAGACCGATGCTCAGACGGTTCACTCCGCTCTGGCGGTATACGTCCAGCTTTTCGGCAGTCAGAGTGCCTGGATTTGCCTCCATCGTGATCTCTGCATCCCTGGATATGTCAAAATTTTCTGAAAGTGTCGCAAACAGCTCCAGGATCAGCTCGGCCGGAAGGATCGACGGAGTACCGCCGCCCACAAAGATCGTGGAGACGCGGTATTCCTGAAAGTTCGGACCCTGACCGCAGATTTCTTCCATCAGCTTATCCATATAATCCCGGTATACCCGTTCCGGTGCCGAAAAGGACAAAAAATCACAATATGCACATTTGCGGGCACAAAAGGGAATATGGATATAAAGTTCCAGTTCTTTTTTATTCATCATCCAATTTCAGAACACTCATGAATGCCTTCTGCGGGATTTCTACATTGCCCACCTGACGCATGCGTTTCTTTCCTTCCTTCTGCTTTTCCAGAAGCTTTTTCTTACGGGAAATATCACCGCCGTAACACTTCGCAAGGACATCCTTGCGCATCGCCTTGACGGTTTCACGGGCAATGATCTTGCCGCCCACAGCCGCCTGGATCGGAATCTCAAACAGATGACGCGGGATCTCCTCCTTGAGCTTCTCGCACATCTTTCTTCCGCGCTCATAGGCAGAATCCGCATGTACGATGAAGGAGAGCGCATCCACCTCTTCCTTATTGATCAGAATATCTAATTTCACAAGCTCGGAAGTCTCATAGCCCTTCATGTCATAATCAAAGGAAGCATAGCCGCGGGAGCGTGACTTTAAAGCATCAAAGAAATCGTAGATGATCTCATTGAGCGGAAGGTCATACTTCAAAAGTGCTCTTGTTTCTTCTATATATTCCATGCCATGGTAAATGCCGCGGCGTTCCTGGCATAATGTCATGATCGCGCCCACAAACTCGGTTGTCACCATGATCTCCGCACTGACGATCGGCTCCTCCATGTATTCGATCTCCGTCGGATCCGGCAGATTGGACGGATTTGTCAGTTCGATCATTTCCCCGTTTTTCTTGTGGACACGGTAAACAACGCCCGGTGCCGTGGTAACCAGATCCAGGTTGTATTCCCTCTCCAGACGTTCCTGGATGATCTCTAAATGCAAAAGTCCCAAAAATCCGCAGCGGAAGCCAAAGCCTAAGGCAATGGATGTTTCCGGTTCAAAGAACAGTGATGCATCATTCAGCTGCAGCTTTTCCAACGCATCGCGCAGATCATTGTATTTTGCTCCGTCCGCCGGATACAGTCCGCAGTAAACCATGGAGGTTACCTTTTTATATCCCGGAAGCGGTTCTGCACACGGGTGCTCTGCATTGGTGATGGTATCACCCACACGGGTATCCTTGACATTTTTGATGCTGGCCGTGATATAGCCGACCATGCCTGCGTCAAGCTCATCGCAGGGGATGAACTGTCCTGCTCCGAAGTAACCGACCTCAACAACCTCTTCCTCTGCCCCGGTCGCCATCATGCGGATACGGGTTCCTTTCTTTACCGTTCCCTCTTTGATGCGGCAGAACACGATCACGCCCTTGTAGGGATCATAAAGAGAGTCAAAGATCAATGCCTGAAGCGGTGCTGTCGGATCTCCCACCGGTGCCGGAATCTTATGCACGATGGCCTCGAGCACATCCTCCACGTTCAGGCCGGTCTTTGCTGAGATGCGCGGCGCATCGTGCGCTTCGATCCCGATCACGTCCTCAATCTCGTCTGCAACCCAATCCGGACGTGCACTCGGAAGATCAACTTTGTTGATGACCGGAAATACATCCAGATCATGATCTAACGCCAGGTAAACATTGGCTAAGGTCTGCGCCTCAATTCCCTGAGCCGCGTCCACTACCAGGATTGCACCGTCGCAGGCAGCCAGACTTCGGGACACCTCATAGTTGAAGTCCACATGTCCGGGTGTATCGATCAGGTTAAAAATATATTCTTCTCCATCCTTTGCGTGATAAACGGTGCGGACTGCCTGAGATTTGATGGTAATGCCGCGCTCACGCTCCAGATCCATATTATCCAGCACCTGTGCCTGCATCTCGCGGCTGGTCAGAAGGCCGGTCATCTCGATGATGCGGTCAGCCAGCGTTGATTTTCCGTGGTCAATATGCGCGATGATGCAGAAGTTGCGGATCTTGCTTTGGTCCATAGATGCCATGTATTATATCCTCCAAAAACGTATAAGTATCAATTCTATATGATATCATTTTTTATGTTTCCTTGCAAGCCGGAGCCGACAAAGAATACGTCTGGTACGCACGAAAAAAGGACAGAAGACGTAACTTGTCTTCTGTCCTTTTTTATGATCCGTTTATCGTTTATTCTTCAGAAAATCCGGAATATTGATCTGAGTCTGGTTAAGCGGGCGGTAGGAACCCTGGCTCAGTGCTGCACTCTGAGCGGAAGCTGCAGGCTGTGCTGCCTGAGTCGGAGCCGGTTTCACCACCGGTGACTGGGTATGAAGCTGGGAAACCGGCTTTACGGAAGCGGCACCTGCCTCAGAAGCAGCAACACGGCTCTGGGTATGGCTCTGGGTATTTAAGTTTAAACCGGACGGCATCTTCGGCTTGAAGCTGCTAAACTCAGCCATAGCCTTGTTCACCGGAGCAGCTGCCTGTGCCTGTGCGTCCAGACCGGTTGCAATGACGGTAATTGTAGCCTCATCCTGCGCATTCTCGTCATACATAGCACCGAAGATGATATTGGCATCATCGCCTGCCAGTTCCTGAACATAGCTTGCAGCATCGTTTGCCTCGATCAGGCTGATATCGCCGGAGATGTTGATGATCACATGGGTTGCTCCCTCGATGGTGGTCTCTAACAGCGGGCTTGCAACGGCCTGTTTTACAGCCTCAACAGCCTTGTCATCTCCCTTGGCATGTCCGATGCCGATATGAGCAATGCCCTTATCCGTCATAACGGTCTGGACATCTGCGAAGTCAAGGTTGATCAGACCCGGTACATTGATCAGATCCGTGATGCCCTGAACAGCCTGCTGCAGCACCTCGTCTGCTTTCTTTAATGCATCCGGCATGGTGGTTCTGCGGTCAACGATCTCAAGGAGTTTATCATTCGGGATTACAATAAGCGTATCCACACTTGCCTTTAAATTTTCAATTCCGGCAAGCGCATTGCTCATACGCGCCTTTGCCTCAAAGCGGAACGGCTTGGTTACAACGCCAACAGTCAGGATACCCATATCTTTTGCGATCTTTGCAATGACAGGAGCTGCACCGGTACCGGTACCGCCGCCCATACCGCAGGTTACGAATACCATGTCTGCGCCCTTGACAGCCTGTGCGATCTCCTCAGAGCTCTCCTCGGCTGCCTTCTGTCCAACCTCCGGCTTTGCACCTGCGCCAAGACCCTTGGTCAGCTTTTCGCCGATCTGCATAGCAGTCGGAGCCTTGCAAAACTGCAGTGCCTGTTTATCCGTGTTGATACCAATAAACTCCACACCTGCAATGTTTTCGTCAACCATACGGTTTACTGCATTGTTGCCGGCTCCGCCGACACCGATCACTACGATCTTTGCGGAGTTCTCCGCTTCATTTATCTTAATCTCTAACAAGATGATTCCTCCTTAACCTTAACCTCACTCATTTGCTTTTGTAATATTTTGCCCATGATACCAGGATTGCTCCATGCTCCTTGTGAGAATAAGCTCTCGTCGGAGTTTTTTGACCTTGGGTTCCTAGTACCATCAAATTTCAGTCTAAATAATAATATAGGTGATTTCCATAAAAATAGCAACCGTTTTTTCACAAAGTCACCAAAAAAACACATCCCCTTTAGCCCTTCGGCTTGAAGGTATACATGGGGTTTGTCTTTGTTTCATCATAGTTATCGAGATAAAGCGTTCCGCTCCGCCCCTCTAACTGAGGAAGCATGTCTCTAAGCTCTGCGATCTTTCCGTTCAGTCCGTCATTGCTTCCTAAGATCACCTCAATTTCTCCCATATAAAGGTTTGCCTCTCCCAGACTGTTGTATTGGATCTTATCCACACTCAGTCCATAGATGGAAAGAATCTGTGTCAGATTTAAGATTTCCTCAAAGATCCTGTCGCTTTCCACCGGAAGCTTCTGATAAAGAACAATATGGCCAAATTTCAGGCCTGTGATCCACGGGATACCCGGAAGCTGTTTGCTGGCGCTTTCCACGATAATCCCGTCCTTGTCAAAATACATATAACTGCTCATATAGGAAACATAGCCGACCACACTTTTCTCATATACAATGATCTCAGCGGTGGTCAATCCTTTTAAGACCAGTCGGTAATCCTCCACAAAGGGAATCTTTTCATGCTTTCCAAAATGCTCCCGCAGATAACAAAATACCGTACTGCGGCTTGCCTGATCCGGGAAAACCAGATTCACCAGTTCTTCGTCTGTATACTTTTCATTTCCCGTCACTGTGATATTCTGAACCTTGATCGAACAGATTCCCGCCGCAACTGCAAGCAGCAGAAACACCATCACAGCCACGATCACTGTTTTCTTTCTGCCTCTTTTCTGTTCCATCTGCCCGGTTTCCTCCGTACGATACGTTCTTATTCTATATCTGTAATCTCGCTACCGATCCAGCTGGATCCGATTGGAAACGCCAAGCACCATCCCCATCTCCAACATAAGGAAAAAAACCGAGGTGCCCCCGTAACTGATAAAGGGAAGTGTAATTCCGGTATTCGGGATCGTGTTCGTTACCACGGCGATATTTAAAATGACCTGAATCGCAATATGGGCCATGACGCCGACTACGATCAGAGAGCCTAAAAGATCCGGCGCATTATTGGCAATGATCATAAAACGGTAGATCATAAACAGAAAGATCAGGATCACGGAAACTGCTCCAAAGAGTCCTAATTCCTCGCAGATGATGGAAAAGATCATATCATTCTGTGCCTCAGGCACAAAGCCCATCTTCTGGATACTCTCGCCCAGTCCTTTTCCGAAGAATCCTCCGGATCCGATGGCATACAGTCCCTGTAGCACCTGATATCCGCCATCCATCGGATAGCTTTCCGGTGAAAGCCATACATGGATACGGCTCAGCTGATATGGTTTTAACAGCTTGATCTTCTCTAAGAAAATAGCCAGAGGGCCTGCCGTGGCTACGGTTACAAGAGCCAGGCCGCCGCAGGCATAAAAAGGCCACTGTTTTTTGCAGGCTACAAATAACATTACAAAAGCGATTCCTACAATGATGATACCGGAGCTTAAGTTGTTTGCCGCTACGATGCCGGCGATCGGAAGAGCGAGTCCCATCACCCGAACCATATATTTCCAGGTATTGATCTTGGATCCAAGCCGGGTGATCACCACTGCCAGAAATACGATCAGTGCGATCTTTACAACCTCTGTCGGCTGAAAGCTTAAGGAACCGACTCCCAGCCACCTTTTTTTACCGTTTACTTCTTTTCCCACCAGGGTAACTGCAATCATCAGCACATAGGACAGAAGATAGCCAAACAAAGAGAATATTGCATATGCGTGATAATCGAATTTTGAAATGATCAGGGCAACCACCAGGCCGCCCGCAGCAATCTTCAGCTGCCGCATCATAAAATAACCGGCATCATTGTATTTCAGCTGTGCGGTATAAGAGCTGGCGCTGTAGATCATGACCAGTCCAAACACCGACAGAAATATGATACAGAATAACAGGCTGTAATCATAAAACCGCTTCGGCCGGTTCTTCTTTGCCATTACATTCCTCCTACAGGTTTCTTACACATTCTTTGAAAATATCGCCGCGCTGCTCATAGTTGTCAAACATGCCCCAGCTTGCACAGGCCGGGGATAACAGGACGTTATCTCCTGCATTGGCATAGGCTGCACAGACACGCACGGCCTCTGCCATGTCTTCTGCATACATGATATCCGTAAAACCGTGACTTCTTGCACATTCTGCGATCTTATCTCGGGTCTGACCGATCAGGACAAGATATTTAACCTTATCTCCGAAGGCCTCGATCCACTCATCATACTCGCTGTGCTTATCATAACCACCCGCAATCAGGACAGTCGGTCCCGGCATAGCGCGGATTGCCTGGATGGCAGCATCCGGATTGGTTCCCTTGGAATCGTTGTAATAACGGACACCGGACCGCTCCAGGACAAATTCGATGCGATGCTCCACTGCCTGAAATTCTTTCACAGCCTTGCGGATCTTATCCATCGGCACACCCATGCGGATGCTCATGGCTACTGCAGCCATCACATTCTCATAATTGTGCTTTCCAAGCAGCTGCATATCCGTTTTTACGTTCAGGATCTCTTCTTTTTTGCCGTCATGGGCATAGATCATGGTGTCACCGTCTAAGTACATGCCCTCTTTTAAGGTCTGGGTGCTGGAGAAGAAGATCACCTTTGGTTTGAGATCCTTCTTTTCTCCGAATTCGCGCAATACCGGATCATCATAATTTAAGACAATGCAGTCATCCTCTGTCTGATTGACTGCCACGCGTTCCTTCACCTCGATATAGTTTTCCATCGTGCCATGACGGTTTAAGTGATCCGGCGTGATATTTAAGATCGCGCTGACATCGGGATGGAAATCCATGATGGTCTCCAGCTGGAAGCTGGAAACTTCAGCCACTGTCACCGACTTGTCTGTGGTATCCAGGGCTACCTCCGTATAAGGGATTCCGATATTTCCAACGACAAAGACCTCGTCAAAAAAGGTCTTCATGATCGCTCCGGTTAAGGCCGTGGTCGTTGTTTTTCCATTGGTTCCGGTGATGGCGATCAGCTTGCCCTTTGCTACATGATATGCAAGCTGGATCTCGCTCCAGATCGGGATCTTCACCTCGTCCAGGACGGACACAAACGGAGCATCAAGCGGGATGCCCGGACTGATGATGGAAAGCTCCACGCCCAAAAGATCCGGTCTGGTAAGTTCTCCGAGAACAATGGTAAGCTTTGCATCTTCCTCGAAATTCTCTTTGATCTTCTCCGGATCCAGTTTGTCATTGCCATCGTAAAGTACCACTTCACCGCCCATAGCAAGAAGAAGCTTTGCTGCTGCAATACCGCTCTTGCCTGTACCTGCCACTAACACTTTCTGACTCATCTCATATACCTCCTGTCCGATTACAATCTTATAACCCCAAATATGCCACCAGGCAAAGCAGTGCAGTCACAATGGAAAAGACTGCCACTACCCGCGTTTCAGACCAGCCGCCCAGCTCAAAATGATGATGGATCGGTGCCATGCGGAAGATCCGTTTTCCGTGGGTTGCCTTAAAGTAAGATACCTGCATGATCACCGATAATACCTCCACCAGATAGATCAGGCCGATGATAGGAATAAAAAGCGGGATCTGCATCATAAACGCACTTGCAGATACAAAGCCTCCAAGCGCCAGAGATCCGGTATCGCCCATGAATACCTTAGCCGGATAAACATTAAACAGCAAAAAGCCGAGCAGGCTTCCTACCACCGCACCCGTGATTGGACTGATACCGCCGTTTTCCCGGATGGAAACGATACTGAAAAAAGCTGCAACCAAGATCGTCACACTGGTGCAAAGTCCGTCCAGACCATCGGTAAAGTTTACACCGTTGTCGGTTCCGAGTACCACAAAAAATACAAACGGAATAAATAAAAAACCAATATTCAGATAATATCCTCCTGCAAAGCCTCCGGTAAAGGGTACCAGCATGGAGGTTTCTGCCTCACCGGAACTTACCAGGTAATAAACAAAGATACCGGTGATGATAAACTGTCCGATGAGCTTCTGAATTGGATTTAAGCCCTCTGAATGCTTCTTCACGATTTTGATGTAATCATCCAGAAAACCGATCACGCCAAATCCCACAGTCATAAACAGTACCGGAAGGATGCGCGGATTGCTTCGGATATAAAACAACGAGGTAACAACGATCGCAGCCAGAAAGATCAGACCGCCCATCGTCGGGGTTCCCTGTTTTTTTAAATGTGCCTGTGGTCCGTCATCGCGAACCTGCTGTCCGAATTTCAGCTTGTGCAAAAACGGGATCACCACCGGACAGAGAGCTGCACTGATTGCAAATGCGATGATGATCGCAAAAATAGTTTCGTTAATCATAATATACTCCTGAACAGTTACATTTTTTTCAACGCATGGATAAGTATACTTCTTTTCTGTTTTCTTTGCAACACTATCCCTGAGCCGAAGTTTCGCTCATCGTCTCACGTTCACTCTGACTTTCATTGGCAGTGCTTTCAGCCGCATCCTGCGTCTGCTCTGTTTTTGCAGCTTCTGTGGCTTCTGTGCTTTCCGATGCAGGCTGCGTCTGGGACGCAGTCTGAGCCGGAAGTGTACTTGTGGCCGCACTCTCATCCGCCGAGTCGCTTTCGCCCGTCGTGCTCTCCGGAACATTTTCCGGAAGATCAGAATCAGCGCCAGGCTCTACATATTCTTCCGTCTCATATACCTTCGTCTCTGCCACGGTTTCCTCTGCTGCACCGCTGTTGTCCGTAATACCCTCGGCCTCCGGAAGCTGTGCTGCTGCCTCGCTCTGCTGGGTATCAAAGTCCACCGACGGGAAGACATTCAGATACGGCAGGATGTCGCCCATGATCTTTGAGAAAACGCCGCTGGCATAGGTACTGTGCGCCTGGTCAGCCACATGCGGTGTGTCGATGATGACATACACCAGCACCTGCGGATCCTGCGCCGGAGCAAATCCGCAGAAGGAAAGCAGATAATTCTTTGCAGAACGCGGGATTTTCTCTGCCGTACCGGTCTTTCCGGCAATCTCATAGCCTTCCACGGCAGCAGCCTTACCGGTACCCTCGGCAACCGTGCGAAAAAGGGCGTCCTTGATAAAGCTGCTGGTCGACTCGGAAACCGTCTCCCGGACAAGCTTCGGCTTGACCTCTTTGACGACCGAGCCCTGGTCATTTAAAATCTGCTTTACAACATGCGGTTCATAATAAGAGCCTCCGTTGATGACCGAACAATAGGCTGCAGCCATCTGGATCATGGAGCAGTTATAGTTCTGACCGAAGGAGTTGGTCGCAAGGTCGGCGGAATTCATTTCTTCTGCACTGCGTACCAGTCCCTTGGCATCCGCCTCGCCCGGCAGGTCGATCCCGGTTTTCTCACCAAAGCCAAAGGAGGTCATATAGTGCGTAAAGGTGGTGGCGCCCATCTTGGCTGCAATCTGCATCATGGCATCGTTGCAGGAAACCATGAGTGCCTCTGCCACCGTCAGCATGCCATGGCCGCCCTTGTGGAAGGCCGTACACTTGATCTGATGACCGGCCACCTCCTGGTAACCATCACAGTAAAAGGTATCATTCGGAGAGATCACGCCTTCTTCCAGAGCTGCTGCCACGGTAAAGATTTTAGACGGAGACCCCGGCTCATAGGTGTCACTGATATCATAATTTCGCCATTTCTGGTTCCAGGCAACCTGAAGACCGAAGGATCGGATCTCATCCGCTGAATAATGCTCCGGTACCTGATCCTCGGTGATGGTGCTTCCGTCTGTTTTTTTATGCTGACGGTTGTAGGTCTGCATTGCCTCTTTCAGGCCAAATGTCCGCAGCTCTTCCTCGCTGTAGCTGTCAGCGGCACTTCTTGGGTTATTTAAGTCAAACATGCTGTTGTTTGCCATAGCCAGCACTTCGCCGTTGTTCGGATTCATGACGACGACTCCGATGTGCTCGGAGCCCGGATCTGCCATCCATTCGTTGATGCGTTTTTCCACGGCATTCTGAACATTCACATCGATCGTTGAAACCACGGTATTGCCGTTTTCTGCCGGCTTGATGACACGCTCCAGGTTGGAATCATCATTCAAATATCCATATTCACGGCCATTGGTTCCCACCAGGGAATCATTGTAGGACTGTTCGATCCCGCCGTTTCCCGTACCGCCGTCACTGGTAGCAAAGCCGATCACATTGCAGGCCAGGGAATTGTACGGATAGATCCGCTTAAACTCATCCTCAAACCAGATGCCCTTAACACGAGCCTTGGAATCTGCCTTCGCATTTGCCTTGTTGGTATCGGACTGATACTGCTCAAAGGCCTCCTTCTGATCATAAGACAACTGTTTCGCATAACGCAGATATGCCTTTGCAGAGTTATCCTTGATCAGATTTCTCATCTCGGTTTCGTCATAACCGAACACAGTGACCAGCGCTGTGACCGTGGCATCCAGGTAATCACTCTCCGCAGACATGATCTGCTTGGGATCAATGATCAGGTTGTAAACCTTCTCGGTGGTTGCCAGATACGTTCCGTTGCGGTCGACGATATCTCCGCGCCGGTATGGGAGCACGCGGCTGTCATACTGCTGCTGAGATAAGACGATCTGATTGTAGCTGTCCTGCTTTGTGGAAATAATATGATATAATACATAGATTAACGCAAACAAAGCCAGCGTAATCACAATGACCGTGATCGCCAGCTTCTCCTGCATATACTTCGTGAAGACCCGGCGCACACCGGGTCTTCGTTTCTCCCCCATCCTTGGATCCTGATTAGTGTTTTGGGATGTCCTCATATTGTCTTACATACTCGCTTTCCGTTTTATCATACAGTAATACCTGATTACGGTTGGCATATACCATGCCAAGCTCTTCCGTTGCCACCTTGTAGATATGATCCAGATCCATGTCGGTATTGATGCGGGTCTGCAAAGCATCATTTTCAGAGCGAAGCTGCTCCAGCTGCTGCTCCAGTGCTTCGATGTTGTGGATCTTTGCAGTCACGGAAGACTGCACGTGCAGATACCCCACACAGATATACAGCGCACATACTGCTGCCACTGTCAGCATCAGTACATACGGCAGACTCATCTGAAGCGCCCTTTCCTGGTTTCTTCTGACAGTATGGCTCATATTCTGGCGGTACTGCACGACTCTCTGTTTTCTTGTCTGCTCTCTTTCTGCAGTATTTCTTGCTGCAGTTCCATACACATAGCTCGGATTCACTGCTACTCTGTGTGAAGCCATACCCATTCCTCCATTTCTTCCTGTAGATGCTTTTCGATATTTTATAGGGATGATCTTTATACTCGTTCAAACACCCTGAGTTTGGAGCTCTTGGAGCGCTTGTTGTATTCCAGTTCTTCCTCTCCCGGTACAATCGGTTTTCTTGTAATTACGGTACCCTTGCTCTTTTTGCCGCACATGCAGACCGGAAACTCCGGTGGGCAGATGCAGGGATTTTCGTTATCCCGGAAGCGTTTTTTTACAATCCGGTCTTCCAAGGAATGGAAGGTGATGATGCTCAACCGTCCGCCCGGATTCAGCAGATCGATCATGGTATCAATGGACCGGTTTAATACATCCAGTTCATGATTTAACTCGATGCGAATCGCCTGAAAGGTTCGCTTAGCCGGATGACCGCCTGTAGCCCGAATTTTTGCCGGGATCGCTGCTTTGATCGTTTCAATGAGTTCCCCCGTTGTCTCGTAAGGCTTTTCCTGACGTTTGCGTACGATATGCTTTGCGATATTCTTAGCGAAGCGATCCTCTCCGTAATCACGGATGATCCGGTAAAGCTCCATCTCGCTGTAGGTATTTACAATATCTGCTGCTGTCTGTGTACCGCGCTGATCCATACGCATGTCAAGCGGTGCATCCTCTCTGTAGGTAAAGCCTCGGGAAGCCGTGTCCAGCTGATAGGAAGAAACCCCCAAGTCCAGATAAATACCATCCACCTTTTCCATGCCAAGATCATGAAGCACGGAAGCAATGTTTTCATAATTGCTGCGAACTACCGTAACCTTGTTTTCAAAAGGTTTCAGCCGCTCTGTCGCTGCTGCGATCGCATCCGCATCCTGGTCAATGCCGATCAGTCGTCCGCCTTGTCCCAATCGGCTGCAGACCTCATAGGCATGTCCGCCTCCGCCGAGGGTTCCGTCTACATAGATGCCGTCCGGACGGATATTCAGACTATCTACGGTCTCATACAATAATACTGATTTATGTTCAAATGCCATCTTAAATTCCAAGACCCTCCATATTTTCTGCAATTTCTTCCATGTCATCGTAGGTGTTTGACTGATTCCAGTTGTCTCTGCTCCAGATCTCAATCCGGCTTCCCACGCCGACTAACACCGCATCCTTATCGATCTTGGCAAATTCTCTTAAAACGGCCGGGAGTAAAATCCTCCCCTGCTTGTCCACCTCACAGGTACAAGCACCCGCAAGAAAAAAGCGGGAAAACTTTCGTGCGTTTGCGTTGGTAAGAGGCAGAGCATGCAACTTTTCTTCCAGGGCTTTCCATTCGGTGTTATCATAGACAAACAAACAGCCATCGAGTCCCTTCGTTGCCACGAATTCCTCACCGAGCTGTTCCCTGAATTTGGAAGGAACAATGAGTCGCCCCTTCGCGTCCACTGTATGATTATATTCACCCATGAACATGATCAATCACCTGTTGCCCTGTCGTATGGTCTCCTCTTCTGCCGCCCGCAAACCATTTCGAACCACTTTTCACCACTTTTCACCACTTGTATTCTAAGTGTAGTACATGCGTAAGAAAATAGCAAGGTTTTTTTCACAAAAAAAGAAGGTATATCCGTATTCTTTTCGGACATTCCTTCTTTCGTAACAATGCTTATTTAGTTTTTCAAATCAGTCCGCCGTCCTCTTACAATCAGATTTCCTGCTCCGACAAGGATCAGGATCAGGGACAGCACCTGGGATACTGCAAGTCCGGAGCCAAACAGGATCAGCTGATCCGTGCGCAGACTCTCGATCCAGAAGCGTCCTGTCCCGTAGCCAAGCAGATAGATCCATAGCATCTGGCTGTCATACTTTTTGTATCTGCGAAACCACAGCATAAAAAGCAGAAGACAGAGATTCCAGCAGGATTCATATAAAAAGGTGGGATGCACCTGAATAAATTCCGCACCGTTTTCCACAATCTTATGGCTTAAGACATCCGCATTCAACATATTGTCATTGACCAGGGATCGTTTGATGCGCATGGCAAACAAGCTGTCCGTATATCCGCCAAAGGCCTCACAGTTAAAGAAATTCCCCCATCGGCCAATGATCTGGCCGGTAACCAGTCCTAAAACCGCTGTGTCTGCCATAGAAAAAAAGGATACCTTTTTCACCCGGGTATAAACGAACATCGTGATCGCTCCGGCAATCACGCCGCCGTAAACAGCAAGTCCGCCGGCACGCAGATTAAAAATCTGAAGCAGGTTCTTTCCATAATAATCCCATTCAAAGACCACGTAATAGATCCTGGCACCGATAATCGCACAGATGATCGCATACAGTGCAAAATCCAGATACAATTCCGGATCCTGTCCTCTTCGTTTCGCATCAGACTGTGCAATCCAGATTCCGGCCAACATCCCGATTCCGATGATGATGCCATAAAAGGCGATACGAAATCCGAATACAGAAATGCTGTTTTTCAAATGCTCAATTGTGATACCCAGATGTACAAAACGGATATCTGCTCCGCTCATAATTTGCTCCTTTCAGAACCATGAATGGTTTGTTTCATGCATGCCTGCTTTCCAGGCAAACAAATCGTAATTACTTTTGGGAAGAGCAGCCGACCACTAGCACTTCTACTGCCAGCCGATCCGTAAGGCGCCCGCTTTTTACGGCCTCTTCTGTCTCCACACAGGACTGCACACAGGCAAGGATCTGTTCCCTGCTAAACTGTTTCGCCTGCGGCATGATCTTTCCGACAACAAAGGGCTGAAGCTTCAGTTTGGAAGCAATGGTGCCCTTATCCAGACCTTTTCCCATCAGTTCCTTGACCTGTAAAAGCTGGTTAAACTGCCTTGCAATCAAAAACAGGATTCGCATCGGCGGTTCCTTCAGGGTAAGAAGATCCTCATACAGATCCATAGCTTTTCGCGTCTGGCGATTCACGATGGCCGCCACCATCTCAAAGATCCGGTTGGTCACCTGCATGGTGCATACCGCCGTCACATCCTCATCGGTGATCACATCACGCTCCAGCGTATAGCTGATGACCTTTTCAAGCTCCATGCGGATGTTTTCCATGTCATCGCCTGTCATGCTTAAAAAGAGCTCCATCGTATGATTTGTGATCTTCTTCTTTTCCCGCGCCAGGATGCCGCCTGCCCATTTAGCGAGCTGCGTGCTGTCCTGGTGATTCAGTTCCGCCGCATAGCCCATATCCTTTACTTTTTTGTAAAGCCGTCCGCGCTTATCCACCTCCGACTCCACAAAGATCAGGATCGTGGTATCCGGCATGGAAGGCAAATACTGTACCAGGGCATCCGCAGCCGTCTTAAAAAAACCGCTGTCCTCGATCAGGATCAGGCGATGTTCTGTAAAGAACGGCATGGTGTCTGCCAACCGGATCAATTCGTCCACATCGAGCCCCTTCCCCTCAAATCGGGCAAAATTCATGGTATCGTCTCCGATGATAGCTTCCTTTAAACGGTTTTTGAAGCTGTTCTTCAAAAAAGCTTCTTCTCCAAATAAAAGATAGATCCGTTTGAATTCCCCGGATTTGATGTCCTGGTTTAAGGTCTGCATAACCTGGGCCTCCATTCTGAAGTTTTTCCTTATTACAATTATATCGCAATCGATCAGACATTGCCGGTCAGCCAGGCAACAACAAAGAACACGGCAAAACCAAAGAGATAAACCAGTCCAACGATAGAAAGCACCCTCAGCCATGGTTGAATTTTGTGTTCTTTGGTATTTACGAGCTTGTAATTCAAAAGAGCAAAGACCGGTGTGGTAATAAAGGAAGCGATCATGGCAAAGCGAAGCATGGTCGCAACATTTCCTGAGAACAGGTAAACAATGATCAGACCGATGGCCGATGTTGCTGTTGTCCAGACTGCAAGGGACTTTTTCCCGGCTTCCTTCTGGTTTAACAGCAGGCGAAGTGCTTCGTTATTCGCACGGGAATAGCCATCGATCACAGTAAGTACGGTGCCGAAAATGCAAAGGAAGGCAATGAAGGTGATGAGAAGCCTTGACCAACTGCCAAATACCGATGCATACATATTAACAAACTGAGCGATATAGGCTGCAGATGCACTTAATACCTCCTCGCCGGAACCAAACTGAATGAGCGCACCCAGAGCACAAAAGATCACTGCCAGAATGGCCGTGCCGATATAGCCCACATTAAAATCAAAGAATACGTCCTGAAGAGAAAGATCACTGACCTGTTTTCTTTTTTCCGCCTGCCACATGGAGTTGATCGCTGAAATCTCGATCGGGCACGGCATCCATCCCATCAGAGAAACGATAAACGGGAGCGCTGCCAGCCGCCATGGAGTTGGAGCTTCAAAGTTCGGTGCATACTCACGGTGTCGAAACAGCGCGATCACTACTGCTAAGGTTGTGGCAATCGTAAGTGCTGTCATAACATACTTCGACAAGGAATCAATAAACTTATAGCCGCCGATCAGAAGCATAGCCCAGATGATCACGATGATGATTGTGGTAAGCTGGGAAAGTGAAAGACCAAAGCCGTTCGGAGCAATGTTAAACAGGATTGCCGCACAGAGAATGCCGACGCCTGCGGTATTTACAAGGGCAGAAAATACATTTAATACAAAGAAAACGATCAGCCAGCCCTTTCCTTTTTCCGCATATCCCTCGATCAGGGTTTTTTTGTTTTCCATGGTATACTGAGAACCAAAACGGAAAAACGGATACTTAAAGATATTGATCAAAATGATCAGGATTGCCATCTGCCAGCCATAAATAGCGCCCGCCTGAGTGGATGACACGATATGCGAACCGCCTACTGCGGCAGAGGCCATAAGGATTCCGGGGCCTAAGGCTCTTGCTTTGGATTTCCATGTTGAGTTTTCTGATGCTTCGGGTGATTGTGACATAGTACTACCTCCTAAATTCCCCTCTTATGTTCTTGTTGCCTTCCCCTCAACGCTTGTATAACCCCAATTGCACAGTGTATCATAGCAAAATTTTTAACAGATTGCAATAAATGCCACTTTTCTTTAGTTGCTCAAAAATCCCTTTCCAATGATCTCACTGGAGTTGGAAATCAGGATAAAGGCCGTCGGTTCTGTTTTTTTTATGTAGTTTCTCAGATGTACGGCCTGACTTCGTTTCATGGTGGTCATGATGACGGTCTTGCTGTGATGAGAAAAGGCGCCCTGTGCCTTGTATACCGTGGCGCTCCGATTCAGATCCTTGATGATGAAATTACAGATCGGCTCCGGATCATCACAGATGATATTAAAGCACTTGCATAAGTTGATATTCTCGATGACGCCGTCGATCACCAGAGATTTGGCCATCAATCCCAGAGACGAATACAGTCCTGTGGTCGGTCCGAATACAAAAAATGACATGATAACCGATGTCAGATCCACCACCAAAAGCGCCGTTCCGATGTTCATGGTCGAGTGCTTCTTTAAGATCATTGCTATGATATCCGTGCCGCCGCTGGATGCACCGATGTTGAACAGGATTGCAGAGCCGATGGCCGGTAGGAAGATCGCAAAGATTAGCTCCAGCATCGGCTGATCAGTAATGGTTCCGTTAAGCGGAGCAAAACGATCCAGCAAGCTTAAGCTAAGGGACATCAGCATACTGGAATATACCGTTTTGATGCCCACACTGGTTCCGAGGAATAAAAATCCCAGTACCAAAAGTCCCATATTCACCGCAAAGGTAAAATCACTGGCATTCATGCCGGTCAGTCTGCTCACCACGGACGAAAAGCCGGTAACGCCTCCGAAAGAAAAGTTGTTCGGGAACTTAAAATAATAAACTCCCACCACCATAATCCAAATGCTTACTGTGATTAATGCGTATTCTGCGATCCCGCGTTTGACTGGATCTTCAATCTGTTTTATAGCCATAATTCTCCCCCAAATCACTTGTTGATTTCTGCCGGCCTCCTCCGCTCCAGCTCTGTCTGGACACGCGGCTGTCTTCTGCCATACTCTGCATTTCCTTAAACTTCTTTCCCTTCGGGTCAACACGTTGCCACAGCGTATAGGCCGATGTCCGCTTCGCATCATCCCAGGGCACTGCTTCACCCAGACAATACGGGAAATACAGATCTGCGTATAGGGAAGCCATCTTCTCCTTCAGGTCATCCGGAACCAGTGCGATCGTCTGTTTTACCTGATCCCGGATCACAGACTTTCCATATTCCAAGGACCAGTTTGGAAAATCCAGAAGCTCCGGATTTTCAGATCCTTCCGACTTCGCCCAGGCCGCCACATCTGCTTTTCTGGTCTCAAAGGTGATCACATCCGAAAGATCCCAGCTTAACATGCCATATTGGTTACCCGGGAAGGAGTAGGGACTTAACACGATCTCATGAATGCCCTCCTCCGATTCCTCCAGTCCCGGGCCCGTCACATGCTCCCGGATCCGCTGCACATGCAGATGACCGCTGATATAAAGAGGCACCTGATACTTTTCCAGAAGAGCCGTCACCTCCGGTCCGTTCTCCATCTCACACTGGGTCGTAAACAATCGACTTTCCTGAAGCAGATTATGATGTGCCAAAACAATGACTTGGATGTCATGCTCCTGCGCCACCTGCAGATGAACCTCCATCCACTGCAGAGTTTTCTCTCCAATGCGTCCTTCCACATGATTTCCGTCATCGTAGATGCAGGAATCCATCATCAAAAGCCAGTGCTTTTCATCCAGCGGATATACATAGCTTAAGGAATTTTCATCACGGTTCGGCGACTGATCATAGCCAAACGCATGATAGATCTCGTAGAATTCTTCTCCCATTTCCAGATATTCTGCCTTCTCCCGCTTATCTCCAAAATAAGTAGACGCGTTTTTATTCTGAATATCGTGGTTTCCCGGAATCACCAGCACAGGAATTCCGGCATCCTGGATTTTCTGCAGCTTCTCAGCCAGAAGCTCGTGATTGATCCGTTCCCCGTTTAAGGTAATGTCACCGGTCAAAGCGACCGCTGTCGGATGATTTTCGATGGCTGTCTCCACCAGTGTATCCAGCATTTCGTCACTGTACTGATCAATCTTGCCGTCATCATTCTTTACCATACTCCAGAAAGCCTTGCCGTCATCATGGGTGGTGCGGCTCATATAATGAAGATCCGATACCAGCATCAAAGTCGGCGGCTCGTAGGGCTTTTCCTCCTCAGCAGGCTCTTCCTTGGTCTTGTCTGATTGATCAGTTTTTCGGTGCTTTCGCTGCTGTTTCTGATACTCCTCAATCCAAGCCCGGCGTTCCTCTTCAAGTCGAGCCTGGCGTTCCTCCTCGGATTCCTCTGTTTTCTCCTGCGACTTATTATTTCCTTTTGGTTCTTCTGCCTGGGATGAACGTTCCTCTGCGGTGGTTTCCCTGTTTTCTCCGGTATTTTCATGGCGATTCATCATACCAAGAAGCCACACAATTCCAATGCAGATTACAAGCAAGGCTCCGTAAATCAGAGCCATGATTTTTTTGTAATGCTTCATAATTTCTGTCTTAGTCCTCTTTTCCATCTGGAGTAATACAAGTTTTTTTATGAATTTTTTTTAAAAAACGGGCGGTATCACTACCGCCCGCCATCATATCACAGATTTTACGGAAAAGAAAGAGCCGATATTTCTGATTTTGCTTTCCGCTCAGATGATGTGGTTCACACACACCGCTCCGTACGGCCGAATGCTCATCCGGTATGCGCTGCCTGCACCCATGGCATGCTCGATGTAGTCGATGTACTCATCTACGATGTCATTCGGCAGCATGGCCATGATCACACCCGCAAAGCCGCCGCCGTGGATTCGGCAGGCGCCGCGCTGCTTTTGGGCTATAAAGAGCTCAGTAAGCGCCAGAGCGATGGAAATACCCTGCTCCTGCACACTGGCCGTGGTATAGCAGTTCTGAAGCCATTTCCAGGAGGAGTTTCCGGAAGCCGTGATATTGGTCAGAAAATCCGCAAACCTGTTTTCCTTTAAATCCTTCACCATGGCCTCAACCCGCTTATTTTCCTCAAAGAAATGAAGGGCACGCATCACAGAGCGGTCTCCGGCAAAGGCACGAACCTCCTGAATATTGTCAATGACCTGCTGCTCTGTGAGCTCAGCGCAAACCTCCTTGCCAAAAAACTCTGCCACCTTCTTCATCTCATTCGGAACAGAAGAATAATCGGCACTTAAGTCCGCATGACCTTTCCCTGTCTGCACGATGATCAGACTGTGGTTCTGAGAAGCAAAATCAAAGTTGATCTTCTCCACCTTCGGCTGTGTCGGCTCTAAAAAGTCAATGGTAATGAGGCCGCCTACCGCGCAGGCCATCTGGTCGAGAAGTCCGGAGGCCTTGTCCCAGTATACGTTCTCCGCGTATTTTCCGATATGGGCATAGGCAACCGTATCCATGCGTTCCTCGTTAAAGAAGCAGTTTAACATCGAGCATAAGAGCATCTCAAAGGATGCCGAGGAGCTCACACCGGCGGAACTGATGACATTGCTGGTGATGTAGGCATCAAAGCCTCCAATTTCATATCCTGACTCCAAAAAGCCCTTTAATAATCCCTTTACCAGATCGATCGTACCCGCCTTCTTTGCACTCGGTTCCAGTTCATTTAGATCAATGGTAAATTTCTGATGGAAGGTCTCACTGATGATGTTGACCTTGTTTGACTCATTCTTTGCGGCAATTCCCACACAGTCTAAGTTGATGCTTCCGGCCAGAACCTTACCGTGGTTATGATCGGTATGATTTCCGCTGATCTCCGTTCTTCCCGGGGAGCTGAACATAAGAATTGCTTTTTCTCCGAAATTATCCCGGAATTTCTTTACCAGTTCTTCATAACGGCAGATGTTTTCCTCTGCCTTTTCTGCTCCGTATAACTCACACATGCGGATATATGCTGCCTTTGATCTTAACAGTTCTAATGTTTTTGCTGTGTTCATCCCTAACTCCTCCGTTTTCTTTATGCAGAATCGATTCTTTCGCCTTTCCCTGCGATTTGTCTTTGCAAAAATCCCCCTGGCAGCACGCACTTTTTGTAAACATTCCCGACACACTGCCGCTCGTAACTTAGAGTATACCACACTCCTTGTTTTTCCAACAATAGAATATTCTTTCCGATGTATGCATTTTTTTGCACGCCGCTGCCCTGACACTGTAACCAAATGACTTTTTGACCCTAGTGTGCTGGCACATTCATTTTCAGACTAATGACGCTGAATATTTTTTCATTG
>CAVALB010000022.1:0-34768 GCA_963589345.1 uncultured Selenomonadales bacterium
CCGACAGGTAACTGTCGCCATCTCCAATATTTTTATGGCTATAGTGCTTCGTATTACAGCGCGGCCAACAAGCTAAACGAAGCCAGTGTCGTCATTGAAGCACAAAAATGTTATGCAGCCAATAAAGTAGAAAGCGCCCGCCCCACCACACATAATAAGCATTCGATAGGCAATTTTGTCCGTTTTGTGAGTATAGCGACAGGTCGGGAGCCTGTCTGAGCGAACGTAGTGAGCGAGTTTGCGGTAGACCTGTCTAATCGGCGACGGAGCAAAACGGACAGAAAATGCCGTGAATGCGTTTATGTGTGGTGGGGCGGGCGCTTTCGAACCTCTATGAATGTACTTTATAAATTTTTATTTCAGCTTATTGAGTATAGAATACCCTATGGTTCCTTCCGGCATCTTTACTCCAAAATCATCTGCGATGGTCGCTCCGATGATTGCGAAGGTATCCGTTTCCGGAAGTTCACCGCTTTCCTTGAAGGATTTAGAGTATGCCAGAAACGGCACACGTTCGCGGGTGTGATCGGTTCCGGTGTAGGTCGGATCGTTTCCGTGGTCAGCTGTGATGATCAGAAGATCATCCTCTCGCAAGGTGTCCAGCAGGACGCCAAGATTGACGTCGAATTTTTCAATTTCCTGAGCATAGCCGGATGGATTTCTTCGATGTCCCCATAAGGCATCAAAGTCCACCAGATTGACAAAGCAAAGGCCGTGGAAATCTTTCTTTGCCACATCGATGGTCTGCTCCATTCCATGCACGGAACTTTTTGACTTATAGGCTTCGGTAATTCCCTCTCCTACAAAAATATCATTGATCTTTCCGATAGAGATGACATCATATCCGGCATCCTTTAAAGCATTCAGAGCCGTGAGGCCAAATGGTTTCAGTGCATAATCATGACGATTGCTGGTACGTTTGAATTCACCCTTCTTTTTTCCCACATAAGGTCTGGCAATGACGCGCCCTACCTTCCACTCATCCTTCATAGTCAGTTCTCTGGCAATCTCACAACAGCGGTATAATTCATCCAGACCAAAGGTTTCCTCATTTCCGCAGATCTGCAAAACAGAATCTGCAGATGTGTAGACAATCATATGACCGGTTGCAATCTCTTCCTCAGCCAGCTCATCGAGAATTTCTGTACCGCTGGCACTTTTGTTTCCGATTACCTTATGGCCGGTACGTTCTTCAAGCTCTTTGATCAGCTCCGGAGGAAAACCGTGTTCGGTAAAGGTCTGAAATGGTTTCTTTACCTCCAGCCCCATCATCTCCCAGTGCCCGGTCATGGTATCCTTTCCAAGACTTTTTTCTTTCAGCTTTCCGTAATAGCCCAGAGACTTTTCTACCGGAGGTACCTGCTTAAGAGGAGTCAGGTTTGCCATTCCAAGCTTTTGAAGATTCGGAATGGTAAATGTGTCTACAGACTCGGAAATATGACCCAGTGTATTCACACCGATATCACCGAAATCTGCAGAATCCGGCATGGCTCCCACTCCAAGAGAATCCATGACTACTACAAAGACACGTTTGAATTTTCCCATGTTGTTTACCTTCTCTTTTCAATGATGTTATGGTCAAAAACCCTTTTGTAAGCAAGCTTGCATCAGATTTTTAACCTTGGGACCCTGGTATCATTTTAAATTATTCGGCCCAAATCCCAGCGGCAGTAGTTCCTTGAGTGTAAAAATTTCGTACTGTTCTTTCGATGTTGCCAAAATGATCTGAAATTCCTCCGGATCACAAAATTCCATCATGACTTGGCGGCAGACCCCGCAGGGAGCTGCATATGCCGCCATGTTCTTGTTCATACCGCCTACAACGCAGATCGCATCAAACTCCAGCACGCCCTCGCTGACTGCCTTGAAAAAAGCAGTGCGCTCCGCACAGTTGCTCGGTGTGTAGCCTGCATTTTCAATGTTGCAGCCTTTATAAACAGTGCCGTTTTTCGCTAACAAGGCCGCTCCCACATGAAAATGGGAGTACGGTACATAGGAATAATCCATCATACTGACGGCTTGGTCGATCAGCATTTCAATCTGATCCTTTTCCAGTTTTTTCATAAGTTTCAGACTCCTTTTTCCATGAATGTCAATATTGTAACGGTGCCGACCGAAACGGAGCGTTTTTGATTCATAGGGTGCAATTCCCTATAAATCAAGTTAATAGCCGGTTGCTTCCTCCTGCTTGATCAGCTTAATGATGCGACTGGTTCCGAGGCGATCGGCCCCCAGGGAAAGAAATTTTTCTGCATCCTCCAAAGAGGCGATGCCTCCTGCTGCTTTCATCTTTACACCTTTTCCAATATGCTCGGAGAAGAGCTTGATATCATTGAAGGTCGCGCCTGCTTTGGAAAAGCCGGTGGAGGTTTTAATATAATCCGCTCCTGCTTTGGTCACAATCTCACACATACGAATCTTTTCTTCGTCAGTCAAAAGACAGGTCTCGATGATCACCTTCAGGATTTTTGAGCCGCATGCATGTTTTAAGGTTCGGATTTCTTCCTCAATAATACAGTCAAACCTACCGTCTTTTACCCAGCCAAGGTTGATCACCATGTCAATCTCATCGGCACCGTTTGCCAGGGCATCTTTTGTCTCGAATTCTTTTGCAGCTGTGGTCATATAGCCATTCGGGAAACCGATTACCGTGCAGACTGCCATCTTATCCTGCACGTATTCTTTTACCTGTTTGACATAAGACGGCGGAATGCAGACAGAAGCCGTTTTATAAGCAATTGCATCATCACAGATCTGTTTGATCTCAGACCATGTGGCTGTCTGCGTCAACAGGGTATGATCCACATGTTTTAAAATTTCATTTGTATCCATTTGATAAAACCCCCTTGTATTTTGAGTCAAAATTAAGCAAGCTCTAATGCGATCTCCATCATTTTGTGGAAGCCAAGCTGACGATCGTTTGCATCTAAATGATCATTGGTATACAAATGATCCGAGATTGTCAGCATACAAAGTGCCTTCTTTCCGGCCTTTGCCGCATTCATATAGAGCGCTGCCGCTTCCATTTCGACAGCCAGGACGCCCATGCTCCGCCACAGGTCATTGACATTCTCCATGGCACTGTAAAATACATCAGAGGAAAGAACATTTCCTACTACCACATGGGTTCCCTGCTGCTTTGCAGTCTCAACAGCCTTGCTTAAGAGCTCGTAATCTGCAATCGGAGCAAAGGTACCCGGAAGTCCGTACTGATGTGCAAAATTGGAATCTGTGCAGGCACCCATACCGATTACAACATCCATGAGCTTCATACCATCCTGTAAGGCTCCGGCAGAACCGATACGGATGATTTGATCTACATCGTAGAAGTTAAACAATTCATAAGAATAGATTCCGATGGAAGGCATCCCCATGCCGCCTCCCATGACAGAGATTTCTTTTCCTTTATAGGTACCGGTATAACCGAACATGTTGCGGACAGCATTGACCTGTCTCGGATTTGTAAGATAGGTTTCTGCAATGTACTTTGCTCTAAGCGGATCCCCCGGCATTAATACCGTTTTTGCGAAATCGCCGATCTTGGCACTGTTGTGCGCAGTTGGTGTATTCGTCATAGTTCTTCTCCTTTTCTGTCATATATACTCTCAGAATCTCAATCTCAAAGACAGGTGCAAGAAAGACTCCGAGAGTACATTCATAGTTATTTTGATTTTACAAAGATCTTGCCGTTTGCTGCCGGTGTATGTGCCTTGCCGACAAACAGAACCAGAGCCAGGATGGTCACCAGATACGGGATCATGGAGATCAGGTTCGGGGAGATCAGGTTATTCTGAGCTGCCAGGGATTTGATTCCGCTGCAAAGGCCAAAGAGCAGGCAGGCCTTGGTTGCGCCTCCCGGAGAAAACTTACCAAAGATTACCGCTGCGATTGCAATAAAGCCCTGTCCGACAATAACACTCGGTCGAAACTGGTTGATGGTAGCCAGAGTCACAAAGGAGCCGCCGAGTCCGGCCAAGAAACCGGACAGGATCACACAGGTATAACGAACCTTGTAAACATCGATACCCAGAGATTCGCATGCCTCCGGATGCTCACCGACCGCACGCAGATGTGCACCGAATTTTGTCTTATAAAATACAAACCAGCACACTGCAGCAAGAATAAATACGAGATATGCAACTGCATAAACGTTCAGGACATTGTTCCAGAAAGAACCTGTCGGGAACACACCATCAAACAGCTTCGGAAGCTTACAGCTCGGATCCATAGCCGGAGTATCGGAGGAATTGTTGTACAATGCCTTACAAAGAAAAAGTGCAAGGCCAGGTCCCAAGAAGTTGATGGCAGTACCGGCAATGGTTTGATCTGCATGACAGGAAATGCAGGCATATGCATGGATCAGTCCAAACAGTGCTCCGGCAAGTCCGGCACATAAGAAGGCAATCCATCCGTTTCCGGTTGTAAGTCCCATAACTGCCCCAGTAAATGCACCGATAGTCATCATGCCTTCAATTCCGATATTGACCACTCCGCTTCGCTCGGAAAAGCAAGAACCGAGAGCCGCAAGAAGAAGCGGCGGTGTTGCGATCAAAGTCGCATTGATCAAAAGGCCAAGATCTTTTATTAATTCATTCATCGTACTTTGCCTCCTTCTTTCTTCGCAGCTTTCAAAACAAAATGCTTGAATACATGCGCGATTGCAATGAGAAGAACTACGCATCCCATAATAATGTCCACCACCTCAGACGGAGCCTTTACAAGACTCAATTTCGAGCCGCCGTATTTCATAGCACCGTAAAACAGGCCAGAGAAGATGCAGCCAAGCGGATTGGAACCACCGATCAAAGCTACGGTAATACCCTCAAAGCCAAAGCCCTCCTGTCCGGCAAACTGGCTTAAACGGCCGGACATGCCAAGAACCTGTACCGCGCCGCCAAGGCCGGATAAAAGACCGGATATACCAAGGGCAGTCAGGATCGACCGATTTGCATCAATACCGCCATATTCTGCCGCATTACTGTTAAAGCCTACTGCCTTTAATTTATAACCCAGTGTTGTTTTCTCAATGATGACCCAGATTATGATTGCGGCGATCACAGCCAGTACAAAGCCCCAGTGAGCGCTGCTGCAGCCAAGGGAATTTCGCAGTCCCTCAGGAAGAAGGAGACGTGCGGTTGCAGCCACATCCTGTGTTGCCTCCGTTTTCTCACGATGGATGAAGGGCAAATTCACCGTATAGTTTGACAGGTAAAAGGCGATCCAGTTAAACATGATAAAAGAAAGAACCTCATGGATGCCTCGTTTTACCTTCAGGACGCCTACGATCAGAGACCAGATGCAGCCTGCTGCACCTGCTGCAGCCAGACACACCAGAGCGTGGAGACCTGCCGGGAGTTTTAAAACAACACCCAGGATGCAGGCTACCAGACCGCCAACAACGAATTGACCCTCTGCGCCGATATTAAACACACCGGTACGGAAGGAAAAGGCCACACTTAAGCCTGTAAAAATCAGAGGTGCTGCATAAACCAGGGTCCATACCAGATACTTCGGCTTGCTGAAAATGCTGGAAAAAAGCTTACCATATGCTACAGCCGGGCTGATGCCTGCAATGACCAAAAAGATGGCACCGATCACAAAACCGATGACAATTGCAATGATGGTATAGAGCACATTGCATTCCAGAATACTTTTCTTTTTATTCATTTGTCTTCTTTCCTCCTGCCATCATAAATCCGAGTTCTTTCTCGTCCGCATGTTTACCCGGTACACTTCCGGTGATCTGGCCATCAAAGATAACCTCAATGCGGTCGGACAGGCTCATGATCTCATCCAGTTCAAAGGATACCAAAAGCACTGCACGATTTTTATTTCGCTGATCTACCAGATATTTGTGCACGAACTCGATGGCACCGACATCCAGTCCACGGGTCGGATTAACCGCGATTAAAAGCTCCTTGTCATTGGTGATCTCACGGGCAATGACAACCTTCTGCTGGTTTCCTCCGGACAGGGTGCTGGCCGGTGCTTCGGCACAGGTTCTTGGACGAACGTCAAATTTCTCGATCAGAGTATTTGCATGTTCACGAATGGCCTTCCGATCAAGGATTCCGTGCTTCGAATACGGTTCTTCTTCAAAATGCTGGAGAATCAGGTTGTCTTCATTGGAAAATCCAAGGACAAGACCATGCTTATGGCGGTCCGCCGGGATACTGGAGATTCCGTTTACAAAGGTTTCCTTCGGACTCTTGTTAAACATGTCCTTGCCATTCATGGTAATGGTGCCAGATTCTGCTTTGCGAAGTCCTGTGAGGATCTCCACAAGCTCTGTCTGTCCGTTTCCGTCCACTCCGGCCAGGCCTACGATCTCGCCCTGACGTACATCTAAATGAAATCCCTTTAAGATTTCCACTCCGCGATAATCCTTGGCATGAAGATCCGCTACATGAAGTGCGATTTCGCCGGGTTTTTTGTCTTCCTTTTCGACCTTAAAGTTTACATCTCTGCCGACCATCATGGCTGCCAGGGCATTCTCATCGACGTCAGCAACCTTTACCGTCTTAATATATTTACCCTGTCGGATAATGGTGCAGTTATCCGAGGAAGCCGTGATCTCTTTCAGTTTGTGGGTAATCAGGATTACACTCTTGCCGTCAGCCGTCAGATTGGAAATGATCTCCATCAGGCCTTCGATCTCCTGCGGTGTCAGAGATGCCGTCGGTTCGTCTAAAATAAGCGTCTGAGCGCCGCGATATAATACTTTCAGGATCTCCACGCGCTGCTGCATGCCGACTGAGATATCTTCTACCCTTGCGTCAGGATCTACCTTCATGCCATAGCGCTCGGAAAGCTCCAGAACCTGTTTTTTTGCTGTTTCCTTATCAACCGTCAGACCCTTGACCGGTTCCATGCCAAGAATAATATTCTCTGTAACCGTAAACGGCTGTATCAGCATAAAGTGCTGGTGTACCATGCCGATTCCGATGTCAATGGCATCCTTCGGGCTGTTGAAATGAACTTCCTTCTCATTGATGAAGATCTGTCCGCTGGTTGGCTTATACAGTCCGCAGAGCACATTCATCATGGTGCTCTTACCGGCTCCGTTTTCACCCAGGATTGCATGTACTTCTCCCTTATGCACTGTCAGATTAATATGGTCATTTGCAACAAATGTACCGAATTTCTTAACAATGTCTTTCATCTGGATTACGACTTTACTCTCATCCATATGGCTTGTTCTTGCCACGGCTTGATCCCTCCTGTTTCTTTTATATTTTTGCCGTTTCACGGCTTCAGATCAGAATGATATTCTGAAATCCCTTTTCTTTTAAGATATCCGCCAGATAAGACAGATAGTTCTGATCCGGCACTTGAAAATGAGAATATGCTTTTCTTACCCCCATCGGCCTGTATGCAATCACCTTGATTCGGATATCGCCGTAAACCAGATAAGGGGCAAGGAAATCTCCCATCTGCCGGATACTTTTTTCTGTATCATAGAGATCCGGAACGATCACAGCCCGTACCTCATAAAGTTTTCCTATTCGTGCCAGATAATCTGCATTCTGAAGCACAATTTTATTATCTGCGCCCGTCACCTTTTTATGCTCAGAGGACTCAAAAGCTTTGATATCCAGCATGACACCATCCGATAGCTCCATAAGTTCCGGATACTGTTCAAACGGGATCGTTCCATTGCTGTCAATCAAAGTACCAAGTCCATCCTGCCTTGCGAGACGAAACAGCTCCGTTAAAAAGTCAGGCCAGAGCATACACTCACCGCCGGAAACACTGATCCCCCGTATAAAGGGGATCTGCTTTTTTACTCTTTCATAGACCTCTGTTGGTGTCATCTCACAGGTTCTGGGAGAGCTGTCATGCGGACATACATGGATACAGGTATCACACTGTACACATTTTGATGGATCAAAGGTTACCCTCCCATCTGTTCCCTCGGATAAGGCCCCAGCCGGACACTGTTTGACACAGGTCTTACACTGAACACAAAACTTTCTCGTTTCCGGATTGTGGCAGTACTTACAATCGATATTGCATCCCTGAAAAAATATGGCAGTCCGGTTTCCCGGACCATCGACGCTGCTAAACGGGATGATCCGATTGACGACCGCTTTCATCTAGCGTACCTTTCTTTCCAGGATATGACCGTTTCGTGCAGCACCAAGCCCCAATGCCGTCGTATCCTGCAGCACAGCTTCTCCGCCGGCCAGTTTTTCAAGCTCCGACCGTTTTACCAGGTAACCGGTCACACGGATCACATCGCTGTCGCTGGAATAAAAGGACAGATAGCGAAGATCCATTCGAAATGAGCCCTTAATGATATCCAGAACATATTCTGGATTTCTGTGCACCGTCATATCGATGGGAAAAATGTCCCCGGTTCCGGAGGTAAAGTACTTGTGGAATTTTTGCAGTACATGTAACTGGTCGATGAGTTCTTCCGGCTCTTCTCCGATCGGAATCCGGGTGCCGGGCGTTACGTTTTCATCCTCTGCGAGTCCAACCTGTGCATGAAGCAGGAAATGACCTCCGGTTCCTTCACAATATGGATTTTTATGATTCAGATTAAATGTTTTTATGATCTCCATGATTTCGACACCCAGATTGTTTGCCTTCTCATCATGACCGAATCGCCCTTGAATTCCTTCTTTTTCAAGAAGGATATTGACACAATCTGCCAGTCCTACCAGACCATACATGCCGGAGAAACGATCTCTGTGAATGAAGCCCTCTTTTGCAAGGAAGTTATTCTCGAAAAATCCGCTCTCTTCCACTTCAAATTTGATCCTTGCATCCATATAGCGCGCCATAATATCAAGCACATAGGGGAGTTCATGTTCCTTGAAATCCCGGATATTCTTTGCACGCTTTGCGATATTGCCAAGCACCAGGCGGCAAAGGGTATAAGCACCTCCGCCAAGCAGCAGGCCATTATAGCAGCTTGCAATGACATAGCCATCGCCCAGTTCACTCCGAAACATCTTATGGTTTGCAAAGCTCGGCTTCGCGCTGTGCATCGCACAGTCAATTGCCTTTAGAGCAAATTCATCCGGTGTGATATCTTCATCATACTTGAAGCTCAAGTTTGGAACTGCATTCTCCAATTCCTTTTCTGCCTCCAGCAAAAGACGTCCTGCCTTTGTGTCGCGCGGTCCGATGTTCGCGTGGGAGAAGGAATCCAGGATCGTGCGATCCATCTGAGTAAGAAACAGCTTCAGCATTTTCTTTGCCTGAGCCTCATCCACTGTATCGATATAAGGTTCCAAAAGCTCATCCAGCTGCCCTACGTATACCGGATAATTGGTAACGCTCGGAACATGCTTGTAAAAGATCATCAGGCTGTTCAACGCCTCATACAAATCTGCCGGCGGATCCAGCTGGAGGAATTTACTTCCTTCCTTCAAAAACTTTGCATAATCCGGAATGATATAGCGCGGACGCATCGGCGCATGTCCCTCTGACAGATCGCAGATACATCTGCGGTCGATCGGAACATTTAAAAGCTCATCCAGACCTTCCGGAAGATCCAGCACCTCCATAAGGGAGTCTGCCTGATTCGCAAGACAGGTAAGCTTCTGCTCATGTGTCAGTGTTGCACTCTCAATGATCTCCAGAATGTTTTTTCTTGTTTCGTTGACTCTTTCCATAGAAATGTCACGCATGATAACCATTTCCTCCTCTATGATGTATCGTAACCTTAAGCATTATTTTCGCGATCCTCTTTGATCAGTCGGCGAATGGCACCGACTGCCACGCGGATCGCCATATCGGTATCATGTGCCACCGGATTTGGAAGTCCCTGTTTTTCCCGCTCTTGATTTGCCATAACCAGGAATACAGAACCGCACCGCACATGCAGTGTGCTCGCCACAATAAAGAGCGCCGCTGACTCCATCTCCGATGCCAGGCATCCAAGGCGTTTCCAGGCCTCCCATTTATTTAAAAGCTCATAGCTTACCGGCATAGTTTCCGGGGAATGCTGTCCGTAAAAGGCATCCTTGCACTGTACTACCCCTACATGGCAGGTCTGTCCCAAATCTCTTGCAGAGGCTCTTAAAGCATTGGTAATATCGATGTCAGCAACAGCCGGAAATTCAATCGGTGCATATTCTCTGCTGGTTCCCTCCATACGGATAGCAGCGCTTGCCACCACAACATCTGCACTCTTGACATCAAGCTGCATGCCTCCGCAGGTTCCTACACGGATAAAGGTGTCTGCCCCGCATTTTTTCAGTTCCTCCATCGCAATGGATGCGGAAGGTCCGCCGATGCCTGTGGAAGTCACGCTGACTTTTTCTCCATCCAGATATCCTGTATAGGTCACATACTCACGACTGTCTGCCACAAGCCTTGCATCATCGAAATACGCAGCGATCTTTGCGCACCGTTTCGGATCTCCCGGAAGGATCACGTAACGCCCAACTTCACCTTCTCCTACCTGGATATGATACTGCTTATCCGGATTTTCCGA
Source organism: uncultured Selenomonadales bacterium (assembly GCA_963589345.1). GTDB lineage: Bacteria > Bacillota > Clostridia > Lachnospirales > Lachnospiraceae > Brotaphodocola. The sequence goes on from CAVALB010000022.1 coordinate 10,451, forward strand.
ATACTTCATCTGTCATTCCCCCGTTTCATAGATTTGAACACTTACCATCTTTCGGATCTTCTGGTACTGTTCCCAGGTCAACACAATATTCCAGCCATCTCTTGCAATCAGATTTTTTTCTTCCAGCTCCTTCAAAGCCCTGGTGATGGTGCGCTCCGACACACCGGCAACCTCCGAAAAATCTTTGCGGCTTAAATATACGCTGTAGGTATCGCGCTTTCCATAGGTCTCATATAAATTTGTCAGAATGAGATAAACCCGTTCATTGCCCGGAAGCATGACATACAGCCGTTCTTTACGTGACTGCTCCAGCAAATAGCCGATGATTCTCTTGGTTTCCATATGAAGAGCAGATACGTCATTTAAAAGCCATTTTTTGCAGACATCTCCCGGTATTCTTAAAAAAAGACTGTTTTTTGTCGTTGCCAGGGTGGTGTTATAATGACTCATGCCGCCCAAAAGCTCCATGGTGCCAAAAATCTCGATCGGTTCAAAATGACAAAATCCATATACGTTTTCCCTTACTCTATAATCCACTGCGGACACGCTTCCGCGAAGGAGGATATAAACCTTATCCGCAGCTTCCCCTTCTTGAATAAAGGTAGTCCCCGCTGACATTCTCTGCACCTGAATGCTGTTTTTCAACTGCTCCGTCGCATAAAGAAAAAAGCGGTTCAAATAGCTCTGCTGTTTTGCTCCCAGCTTTCTGATCACTTCATCTGCTTCACTCATGTTTGTTCATTTCCCTGGTTTTATTCTCATTATGACTTGTTTATATCACATTTTCTCCAAACAAGAAAGGACAAATGTCAGTTTTAGCAGGCATTTGGGGCTGTTCTGTCTAAAGTGCCGGTCGACAATATGCCAAAGCCTGTCTATCCGGAATACGGGGCATCCTCCTGCACGTCTTTGCGCACAAAAAGATGCCCCGCATGAAATCCTAAACGATTATTGCATTTCTATTTTGAACCAATTAATCCAGCTCATATACGTCACCGTATTTTGCCTCGAAGGACTCCTTATCATCCGGAACCTCGATCTCTCCGCTGATGATCTTTTCTTTTACTTCATCAACAGCAGTGATCACTTCCGGTGCAATCAGATCCTGGCTCGGTGCGATATCAACACCGCCTGCTGCCAGGTCAAAGGTCTTAACACCGCCCTCTAAGGTGCCGTTGATCAGCTCCTCAGCTGCCTCATAAACGGCGTTATCTACACGCTTCATAGCAGAGGTCAGAACAGTGTTAGGAGCAATGCTGGACTGGTCGGAGTCTACGCCGATTGCATATACACCAGCCTCCTGGCAAGCCTCGATAACACCAAGACCGGTTGCACCTGCTGCCTGGAATACGATGTCTGCGCCATTGGTGATAGCGGTGTTTGCCATGGTCTTACCGGTAGCGGAATCAGCAAAAGAGTTTGCATTGAACTGCTGAACCGTGATGTCCGGGTTTGCATCCTTCGCACCTGCATAGTAACCATAACCAAACTGGTTCATAGTCTCGTTGGTCATACCAACAACAAAGCCGATGTTGTTGGTTTTTGTGGTCAGACCTGCTACATAACCTACCAGATAGGAAGCCTGCTCTGCACGGAACATCAGGCTGGTAACATTCGGAAGATCGATCGTTGCATCATCGATGATTGCAAATTTGGTATCCGGATTTGCCTCTGCAGCTGTTCTGGTGGCATCTGCAAGCATATAGCCTACGCTGATAATCAGATCATAATCATCATCTATGAAGTTCTCGATGTTCGGAGCATAGTCTGCGTCGGTTGCGGACTCTAAGTAGTTAACGGTAACACCAAGCTCTTCTCCTGCTCTCTCAAGGCCTTCCCAGGAAGACTGGTTGAAGGAACCGTCGTTTACACCGCCTACGTCTGTGATCAGTCCGATCTTAAACTCAGAAGCATCCTTAGCCGGAGCTGCCTCCTCGGTTTTCTCTGCTCCATCTGCAGCCTCTTCCTTTTCTGCTGCGGTTGTGTCTGCACTGCTCGTGGAACTGCTGCTTCCGCATGCAGTCATGGATGCTGCCATGGTACCAGCTAATAATACAGCCAGCATTCTCTTTTTCATAAGTCTACTCTCCTTTGTTGTTTTTCCGGCAAAAAGCCATATGTCTATAGTAACATCATTTCAACCAAAAAGAAAGGATAATTTTACGTAGTTTTTACGCAAAATCATCCTTTCTGTGATAACCTTAGAATTTTATTATCCTATTTTCATAAAGAGACCGGATTTTTTCAGCACCGGGCGCACCGCCATATAAACGACTACGACCACAACAGTTCCGACAATGGCATTGACCAGAGTGGCCCCGGCAGCCCAGGTTGCCATGATCTTGGCAGCAGAGGATTCTACGCCAAGGATGTAATTTTTATAGAAATAACCGGCGATCGGATCCATAATAACATTGAAGCCGAGGCCTGCAATGGATGCGATCAGCGACCATTTCATGATGTACTTATTGTCATGATCCTCCGTAATATGGGCAATGTTGTGAGCCACAAAGCCTGCAATCAGACCGATGCAAAGCTTTAATACGAAGGTTTTCGGAGCACTGGTAATATATACCGGATCAAGAAGATCGGCAATCGTCATGCCGAGGGAACCGGCCAAACCGCCGTATCCGCCGCCTAAGAGCAAAGCCGCAAGGACACAAAATGCGTTGCCGATATGAAGAGCCGTTGTATCACCGCCCGGAGTCGGAATCGGGATCTTTAAAAAGGTAAAGGCCACATAGCAAAGTGCTGCCATCAGCGCGGTGAGCACCAGCTTATATACTTTGTCATTCTCTCTGTTTTTCATAATCATTCTCCTTTGCTGCCTGAAAGAAACTTCTGTTTTTTCAAAAGCCTTTCTTGTTATGCCGCCTATCATAGCACGCAGGTGGAATGATATTAATATCCAGTTTTGACTTTTTTAATCAGTCCAGTTTTAGTCTCGTGACTCAATACAGATCAAGATTCCCTCCTTCAGACTAACATTTGCAAGATCAGCAGTGATCTCATTGCTGATGCAAAGTCCGACCTCTTCTCCGCGAAAGATGGTCTTGTCGTTAAGCGGATATCGAAATCCGCTTAGGGTAAGGCCTGTCACTTCCTCTGTATAAGGAGCGAAGGATACGTATTTCCCCCACTGCTTGGCTCTTTCTAAGTTGCAGGGGGCATCGATGAGCCGCAGGCGATTCTGTGCATCCACAATATAGGCTGTAATCCCGCGTTCCATGCAGTTTTTCAGTGCATGGATATTGCCGATCATATGATCGATGCGACCGCCGGTGGCACCAAGGAAAACGATCTCATCGCAGGAAAGCTTCAACGCCAGATTTCTGGCAAGCTCAGTATCGGTCTCATTTTTCTCCGGTTTATGCTGCTCCCAGACAATGTACGGATACTGACGAAATTCTTCCCGCACTTCATCGTCAACCGAATCAAAGTCTCCCACAATATAATCCGGTATCAAAGCAAGTTCTTTTGCTGCTTTCAGCCCTCCGTCCACAGCAATTATCTTATCAAACTTTTCTTTTTCTAAATAGGAATGGGCAAAAACCAGATCTAGTTTTCCGCCCGTAAGGATCAAACATCTCCGCATGCTTTTTATGCCTCTTCAAAGATCTTCAAAAATGCTTTCACGTTAGCAGCCGCATCATTTTTGTATACGGCACTGCCTGCCACAAAAATATTTGCTCCGGCCTCCATCAGCTCTCTGATATTGCCAAGTCCTACACCGCCATCCACTTCGATATCTGTCTGAAGCCCTCTCTCATTGCACATGGTGCGAAGTTTTCGAATTTTATCGGTAATATAGGGAATGTACTTTTGTCCGCCGAAACCTGGGTTGACCGACATTAACAGCACCATATCTACCTGATCAAGGACATGGAAAAGAGATTCGATCGGAGTGGCCGGATTTAAAGCCACGCCCACCTTCATGCCGAGTTCTTTGATCTGATTGATCGTGCGGTCCAAGTGACGGCAGGCTTCCTGATGTACACAGAGCAGATCCGCTCCACAGGCCTTTAAATCTGCCGCATAGCGTCCCGGCTCCTCTACCATCATATGAACATCAAATACCTTGTCCGTGCAGGAGCGAATACTCTTAATTACCGGCATTCCGAAGGAAATACTCGGCACAAACATGCCGTCCATAACATCAATATGAATATACTGGGCGCCGGCCTCAGAAACGGTCTTCACCTCTTCTCTCAGATTGCCGAAATCTGCTGCCAGAATAGATGGTGCTAAAATATACATGGTATTTTCTCCTTGGTTGCGATTTTTATTTAATATTTCCTGCGATTTTTCAGTTCCTGATACAAAAGCCTGTAATTTTCATAACGGCTCGAACTGATCTTTCCACCTGCCAGAGCAGCCTTCACACCGCATACCGGTTCTCCGATATGTACACAATCCGCCTGAAAACGGCATACCGGCTCATAAGCTTCAAATTCCGGAAAATAATCTTTCAGCTGCTGCGGTTCGATCTCCTCCAGATACATAGAAGAAAAGCCCGGCGTGTCCATCAGATAGGTGTTCTCCTCCACGCAGAAAAGCTCAGCATGGCGGGTGGTATGCTTTCCTCTCTTGATCTTTTCGCTGATGCAGCCGGTCTCCATGGCCGCCTCCGGCTGCAAAAGGTTTGTAAGGGACGATTTGCCCACTCCGGACGGGCCGGCGAGGATGGTGGTCTTTCCACGCAGATAATCCCGCACAGCATCGATACCGGATTTTTCGTAAGTACTTACAAACATCACCGGATATCCGGCCTGCTCATAGATTTTCCGATATGACTCCTGCTTTTCTTCCGTTTCCAAATCTGTTTTGTTAAAGCAAATCGTCACCGGAATGTCCTGAGCCAGCATCATGATGAGGAACCGGTCCAGCAGATTGAAATTTGGATCCGGCTGTGTGATGGCAAAAACCACAAGTGCCTGGTCTACATTTGCCGATGCCGGACGCACCAGCACGTTTTTTCGAGGAAGGATCTCATCGATATTTCCCTCCAATGCCGCCTCGTCCAGCACGGTAAATTCCACATCATCTCCCACGACCGGCTTAATGCCGCGATTTCTGAAGATCCCTTTTGCCTTGCAGGCATATACTTTATCATGGCCATTGTGGATATAATAAAAACCTGCGATTCCTTTTATGATTTTTCCTGTCATCTGTCTGTTCCTTTAATGCATCTAATCCATCGGGAAAAATGTAAGCTGGTAGGTCTTAATGACTGCACCGGAGTTTACATCCACAATTTCCAGTGTTCCCTGATCCGTTCCGTCAATGCTTTCAATACTGGTGAAATTGACCGGAAGGAGCACATCTCCCTTGATCGTTGTAGCCTGGGTCAGAACCTTGTAATGCGGATTGTCCGCTGTTCCCTGATGCAGACGGATCATAATCGTCACGCTTGAGCTTCCTGCTCCCGGACCGATCAGACTGCTTAAGTCGTATACCTGATTGATGGATGCCACATAGCGCTGATGCTTGACTTCCGGACCGCTGCTGACCACATAATCGATCTTGCTTCCCTTTTCAAGCTGAGTACCGGATGTGACCGACTGACTGATGATGCAGCCTTTTTCTACAGAATCACTGGATTCGGTGGACGTATTGCCGGGCATCAGATCATTTTCTGTAAGGAGAGCGATTGCTTCATCCTCCGTCTTGCCGACCAGATATGGGGCTGCCACCTTATCTACATGCGGACCGCTGCTGACATAAAGATATACGGTTCCTCCGTCTGCCACCAGTTTTGGCTCATAACGCATCACCGTTCCGGCTTCGTCGGTCTCACTTTCTTCCTCGACCACCTGAACCTTTAAGCCCTTGCTTTCTAAGAAGCTGACGGCTGTTTTCTGATCCAGCTGCGTGATACCAAGCTTATCCAGATCCAGCTTATCTGTACCATTGCTGATCACGACATTGACCTGATCGCCTTTTAAGACAACACTTCCGGCTTCCGGATCCTGCTTTGCCACATATCCCTTTTCCACATCATCAAAATACTCATAGGTGCGTTTCATGGTCAGTGAATTTTCCTTCAGGGTACTTTCTGCCAGATCCTCGGAAAGACCTACAACGGAAGGCATGCTAACCTCTGTATCCTTTAAGACAAGGGTTCCGGATTCGGTCTGCGTTGTCTCCGTCTGGGAATTTCCCAAAAATCCGCTTCCTGCCTTAAAAAAAGCACCAAGTTTAGAAAATACTACGATCAAAACTGCAACAACAACGATCGCTGCCACGATTCCGGCTCCGGCTAAAAGCCGTTCAATATGGGGATTTGCCTGATCCTCCTCTTCCTCCCGGTTTCGGTGTCTGGGTACAGCAGAACCTTTTTGCTGCTTTCTGCCGCGATCCTGTTGTCTTATCTGTGTATCATTTTCCTCCTGATAAGCTTCCCAGGCAGCCTTCGCCTCCCGGTCATAGTTTTCTCTGCTATCCGAAGCTTTGTTCTCTGTCCTCCGAAATTGTTTGATCTGGGAGAGCTGTTCACTGCTGATCTGAACTGTGTCCCCATTTAAGGCACGTTCCGTGTTTAAGGCGGTGCCTGCTGTACTTTCCTGTGTCGGACGAATCAGCGCTGAGCGAAGATCTGTGATCACATCCTGGGCACAGCTGTAACGGCGCTCCGGCTTTTTTTCCATGCAGGTCAGGATGATCCGCTCCAGGCTTACCGGAATTTCCGGATTATATACACTCGGCGGCACAACAGCATCCTCCAGATGTGCCAGGGCAATTGCCACCGTATTTTCTCCCTCAAAGGGCAATCGGCCGGTCACCATCTCATACATGGTCACACCAAGGGAATAAATGTCGCTTCGCTCATCGCTGAAGCCACCTCTTGCCTGTTCCGGAGAAATATAGTGCACGGATCCCATAGCGGCAGAATTCATGGTCTGCGCAGAAACTGCTCTCGCAATTCCAAAATCCGCCACCTTGACCTTGCCATCCTTCGATATGATCATGTTCTGCGGTTTGATGTCGCGGTGAATGATGTGCTGCTCGTGGGCAGCTGCAATTCCCTGAGCCACCTGGATCGCAATGCCGATCGACTCCTTGATCTCCAGTCTGCCTTTTTTCTGGATGTAGCTTTTCAGGGTAATCCCCTCGATCAGCTCCATAACGATATAATGAAGCGTTCCTTCATCGATGACGTCATAAACACTGACAATGTTCGGGTGAGAAAGACCTGCCGCAGACTGTGCTTCCATTTTAAACTTGCTGACAAAATTGCTGTCATTGCAGAATTCTTCCTTCAAAACCTTGATCGCCACCAGACGGTTTAGCTTATGGCATTTTGCTTTGTATACCACAGACATGCCGCCGGAGCCGATCTGTTCCAGGATTTCATAACGATCCTGCAAAAATGTTCCGGGTCTCAGTATCATAAGCTCACCTCGCTTATCTGCGGTTCTATCAGGATCACGGAAATATTATCCTGTCCACCGCTGCGGTTTGCTGCCTCCACCAATGCTTTTGCTCTGGCTTCCGGTCCATCCTCCGAACGAATGATATATTCGATTTCCAGTTCATCCACCATATTGCTCAAGCCGTCTGAACACATAAGGATCTGATCGCCTCGTTTCAGCTTCAGGGCAAAGAGATCAGTATCGACCTCCTCACTGACTCCGACGGCTCTGGTGATGATGTTTTTATTTTCCAGATAATCCCGACTTCCGCGTTTTAATTTCCCCATGGCCACCAGTTCTTCTACATAAGAATGATCCTTAGTAATCTGTTTGAGTTCATCTCTCAGAAGATAGAGTCGGCTGTCTCCGATGTTTGCCACATACAGCACACTGCCCTTGATCGTAGCTAAGACAAGGGTACTTCCAGTTCCGCTTAACTTCGGATCCTGACTTGCACATACATAAAGATTGCGGTTTACCTTTCGGATCCCTTCCTTCAGGATTCCGTGGATGTCTCGTTCCGGATAAGGAATCTTAAAAAAATCAACCAGATTTTCCACTACAAAACGGGAGGCAAAATCTCCGGCCTGATGTCCGCCCATGCCGTCGGCCACAATAAACAGATTATCAAGGGATCCCTTGGGTTCTGTACTTGCGTAGATGAAATCCTGGTTCATGCTCCGCTTCTGACCGGTATCAGTCAGTGCAAACGCTTCCATGCTTCAGATCCCTCCTTTGCTTTCCTCTTCCAAAAAGCTTTTTCTTAACTGTCCGCAGGCACCGTTGATATCGCGTCCCATCTCTCTGCGGATCGTTACATTGATGCCGTGCTTTTCCAGATAAACTTTAAACGCTTCAATGGCTTTGCGGTCTGACTGGCGGTAGTCCCGTTCCTTGATGGGATTGACCGGGATCAGATTGACATGCCCATGCATGTTTTTTAACAGCGCCGTAAGCGCCTTTGCCTCTTCTAAATTGTCATTGACACCACTCACCAGACTGTACTCAAACGTCAGTCTTCGTCCGGTTTTTTCGAAATAATTCCGGCAGGCCGGAAGGATTTCCTTCAGGCTGTAGCGGTTTGCAATCGGCATTAAGTTCTTTCGCACCTCATCATTGGGTGCATGTAAGGACAATGCCAAAGTGATCTGAACATCCTCGTCAGCCAGTTTCAAAATATTCGGCACAATGCCGCAGGTAGACAACGTAATATTTCTCTGGCTGATATTCAGTCCGTTTTCATCGCTGATCATATGAAGAAAACGGATCACATTGTCGTAGTTATCGAGCGGTTCACCGGATCCCATGATCACGATATTGGAAACCCGTTCGCCGGTCAGAGTCTGGATCCGGTAAATCTGATCCAGCATTTCCGAGGTAGTAAGATTTCGTTCCAGACCATCCAGAGTAGAGGCGCAGAACCGGCAGCCCATCCGACAACCAACCTGTGAAGAGATGCATACGCTGTTGCCATGGTGGTACTGCATCCACACGCTTTCTATGACATTTCCGTCGGCCAGGCGAAACAGGTATTTGCGTGTGCCGTCGATCTTGGAGATCTTTACATCAACAGGATGCAAAGCTGCCAAAGTACACTGTTCCTTTAATTGATCACGCAATGTTTTTGGGATATTGCCCATTGCATCAAAATCTGTCACAAGCTTTTGATGTAGCCACTGGTAAATCTGTTTTGCGCGAAAGGGTTTATCTCCCATCTGCCGGATGACCTGTGTTAATTCCTCCAGGGTCAGGGATTTGATATCTTGTTTTTCCATAATCGTTTATCTGCCTTCTATTTCTATACTGAAGCCCGCATGAACATCAGGCTTTTCTCCGAAATGCAGAGATGAAGAAGCCATCGCAGGGATACCGGCCTGGAAGAAGCTGGATATAGCCTTCCTTCATGGTATCCTCCTTAAGCAGACTGCCAAGAGTCCCTTCGATGTCCATCGGTTCAAACGGAAGCTCGTTTAAGATCCAGCTTCGCTGATCCTCATTTTCCAAACGGTCAATGGTGCAGGTACTGTAAATGAGCGTTCCGCCCGGCTTTACATATTTCCAGACCACAGACAGGATATCCCTTTGCAGCCTGGCCAGATCCTTTAAATCGTCTTTTGTCACCTGATACTTGATATCCGGTTTTTTGCCGATGATTCCAAGGCCGGAGCATGGCAGGTCTGCAATCACAATATCTGCCTGTTCTTCCCAGGAAGGATCTTCACAAAGGGCATCCCACACCTCTGCCCGGATATTATGAAAACCGGTCCGCAGGATATTTTCTTCTACAAGTCGAATTTTACCTTCTGTCAGGTCTCGCACGACAACAAGGCCTGTGCCTGCCAGCTTATCTGCAATATGCAGGCTTTTTCCGCCCGGAGCGCCGCAAACATCCAAAACCGTGTCCCCGGGTCTTGGATTTGCCGCATCACCGACAAACGAAGAGCTTGCATCCTGCACGGTAATCCATCCATTCCGAAATGCTGTGACCGCATCCAGATAATCATAACCGGATAAAAACAGTGCCTGCGCATTGAGCGGATGTACCTGTACACAAACCTGATCCTGTTTCAGGCTCTCAAGGATTTCCTCCATGGAAGCACGATCCAGATTGCATCTTACACAGGTAGGGCGCTCTGCCAGAAAGGACTTTAATATAAGCTCTACGGTTTCTGCCGGATACTGCTGTTTCCACAGTTCAATGATCCAGTCCGGCATGGAATATTTTCTGGACCAGTCTTTAAACTGAAACGTGTCCTTTTCTCTGGAGATTGTGCGCAGCACCCCGTTTACAAAACCCTTCAGTCCATGAAACTTTCTTTTTACTGCCAGCTTTACCGCCTCATCACATACGGCACTGTCCGGAATCCGGTCCATCTTTAAGATCTGATATACCGACATTCTGAGAATGGTGCGGATCACAGGCTTCATCTTTTTTACTTTTGTCTTTGAACACTGATCGATCACCGCATCGATCGTAAGAAGATACTCGATCGTACCTTCCGTCACACGGGTAATAAAAGCTCGGTTCTGTTTTTCCAGATACTGGTACTTGTCCAGTGCTTTTTTTAAAACCACATGGCTGTAGCCGCCGTATTCCAGGATCTCCATCAGGATATCCAGGATCAGCTCCCGTTCTCTGGTAGGTCCGTTCTGCTTAGTCATTTCGTCTGCGTCCTCCAAATAGGATGATGAGTCTTAAAAGCTGAAGGATCGAAGCCGCTGCTGCTGCCACATAAGTCAGAGCTGCTGCCCCCAGCACCTTTCTGGTTCCGTTCACCTCTTCGCCGTTTAAGATCCCAAGGCTGTCCAAAAGATGAACCGCACGGGATGAAGCATTAAATTCCACCGGCAGAGTAATGATCTGAAACAGGACAGCCAGGACAAACATCCAGATACCGATCTCAATGAACGGGGTCAATCCGATAAAAAATCCAAGAATGATAAGCGGAAGCGAAATCGTACTGCCAAGATTTGCAAGGGGCACAAAGGCAGATCGCATGCGAAGCGGTGCGTATCCCACCTGATCCTGGATCGCATGTCCGCATTCATGAGCTGCCACACCGACTGCAGCAATGGAGGTGCTCCCATACACCGACTCCGATAAATTCACTGTTTTGGTTCTCGGATCATAATGATCCGTAAGCTGACCGCGTATCGGCTGGACTGTCACATCGTAAATTCCCTGAGAATGCAGGAGTCGTTTTGCTGCCTCTGCCCCGGTCATTCCGGTCATACTGCGCACACGGGAATAACGCCGGAAGGTGCTGTTTACCCGTGACGAGGCCCAGAGAGATAACAAAGCACCGATATAAACAAGGATCATAGTCGGGTCAAACAAATTATAACCCAACCCGTAATATCCATAGCCACCGTACATGACTATTCACTCCTTTCCATGATACAGCCGGGTTCCACCGGATATCCGCGAAGAAATGCTGCGGTATCCATTCGCTTTTTTCCTTCCATCTGGAGACTGGTAATACACAGGATTCCCTTTCCGGTCTGAACCTTCAGACCATCCGCATCGGCACTGATCACGCTGCCGCAGGGATCCTGTTTCTTAAGATCCTCCAACACCTTGGCCTCCCAGATTTTTAACATTTTTCCGTTTAATCTCGTAAAGGCACTCGGCCACGGATTTAACCCGCGCACCAGGCGCTCTATGGAAACAGCATCCAGGGTCCAGTCAATATCACCCATGGATTTGGAAATCTTCTTCACATAGGTTGCTTTTTCATGCTCCTGAGGCTGTGGGGTAATCTCGCCTTTTTCCAGTTTGTCCAAGGTAGAAAGAATCAGATCGCCGCCAAGAAGGCTCAGTCGGTCAAACAAACTGCCTCCGGTCTCATCCGGATTCAACCGGACAACCTTTTTCTCCAGCATATCACCGGTATCCATCTCCACATCCATCAGCATAGTAGTAATTCCGGTTTCCTCATCTCCGTTGATGACCGCCCACTGGATCGGGGCTGCTCCCCTGTATTTTGGAAGCAGGGATGCGTGAATATTGATGCAGCCATACTTTGGAAGCTCAAGAAGGCTTTTCGGAAGGATCTGTCCAAAGGCAATGACAACCATGGCATCCGGATGGAGCACACGCATTTCTTCTACAAAAGCCTCATCTCTTGCACGAATCGGCTGATAAACCGGAATATTGTGCTTCAATGCGCATTCCTTCACCGGAGACATATGGATTTCCTTGCCACGTCCCTTGGGTTTATCCGGTTGGGTGACAACCGCTGCGACCTCATGCTCTGAGGCCAAGAGTGCCTCCAGGGTCGGCACCGAAAAATCCGGTGTTCCCATAAATATGATTTTCATCGATCATTCCTCCGGTTCCGTTGTAGTATCCATCAGCTCACCTTCAACAAGGTCAACGTAAAGCTGACCGTGAAGATGTGCACACTCATGGCAGATGCAGCGGGCAAGGAGTTCTTCTCCCTCTAACTCAAACTCCTCCATGTTCTCGTCGTAAGCGCGTACGACAACGCGATTGGGGCGGGTTACCATGCCGGCCTTTCCAGGTACACTTAAGCACCCTTCCTGACCCGTCTGGCTTCCGCTCTCTTCGATGATCTGCGGATTGATCAGCACATACTGATTGCCGTCGTCAATATCCATAACCACGATCTGTTTTAACACCCCCACCTGCGGTGCTGCCAGCCCCACACCGTTGGCCTCATACATGGTTTCAAACATGTCCTCTATGAGCTCTGCAATACGCGGTGTGATCTCCTTTACCGGCTTGCATTCCTTTCTTAAAATATCATCTCCAATGGTTCTTACCTGTCTGATTGCCATTCCTATTTATCCTTTCTGCAGTTACATATTTCTTATATGAATTGTAGCCTTATTTATCTGAAATCGCACTGCAGCGTGAGTTTCTTACAATTTTCCGTCTCATCCCAGCGCGTTTTGATATACTTCTGTATCTTTACAAGTATATCATAGTTTTCCTGTTTCAAGTATAAAATTTTTCTGTAGATATCATGAACTTTATACACGGATGCAGGTACCGGGCCGATCACCTCAGTCTGATCCCCGAAATGCTTTAACACTGCTTTCGCGATGCTGTCCATGATCCGGATCATTAGATTCTCATCTTCTCCTGCGACCTGTAAGCAAAGCATATGACAGGCCGGAGGATAATGCATAAGCTTTCGATATCCCATTTCCTGTCGGTAAAACGCGGTATAATCCTGCGCTGCTGCCGTCTGAATGCTGTAGTGTTCCGGCATATAGGTCTGGATCAGTGCAATGCCGGCTTTCTGCCCTCTCCCGGCACGTCCGGCCGCCTGAACCAAAAGCTGAAATGTTCTCTCTGCCGCCGTATAATCCGGTGCATACAAGGAGATATCTGCAGCGAGTACTCCCACAAGTGTTACACCGGAAAAATCATGCCCCTTCACGATCATCTGGGTCCCGATCAGGATATCCGCCTTTCCCTTTGAAAAGGCGGATAAGATTTTTTCATGGCCGCCCTTTTTCGAGGTCGTATCCAGATCCATCCGTAAAAGACGCGCCTGCGGAAACATCCGTAATGCCATCTCTTCGATTCTTTGGGTGCCGATCCCAAAACCGGCAAGATACGGAGATCCACAGCTTGGACAAAGCCTTGGCATGGGGATATGGTAACCACAGTAGTGACATACCAGACGGCTCTGATTGTGCAATGTCAAAGAAACATCGCAATGCGGACATTTCATCGCCTCTCCGCAGCTTCTGCAGGATACAAAATTGGAATATCCTCTTCGGTTGATAAACAGCATCACCTGCTCTTTTTTTTCAAGCCGATCTCGAATCAGCTCCTGAAGTCGGTTGCTGAAGATGGATTTATTTCCGGCCTCCATCTCTTTTCGCAGGTCGATCACTTCCACAGAAGCCATCTCACTGCCTGACATTGCCCGTCTTGTCAAGGTAAACAGGCGAAAGTCACCTGCCTTGGCCTTTGCATAGGCCTCTACCGATGGAGTCGCTGAGCCCATTACAAAGGCTGCTCCATGAAGCTCTGCCAGCTTTACGGCCACTTCCCTTGCATGGTAACGAGGTGTTGTTTCACTCTTGTATGCTCCCTCGTGTTCCTCATCCATAATGATAAGCCCCAGATTGGAAAAGGGCGTAAAGAGCGCTGACCTGGCACCGATCATGATATCGGTTTCACCACGCTTTGCCCGTTCAAACTGATCACATCGTTCTCCGGCAGAAAGCCGCGAATGCATCACGCAGATGCGATCTCCAAAACGGCTGTAAAAGCGGCTCACGGTCTGATAGGTCAATGCGATCTCCGGGATCAATACAATAATCTGTTTTCCTCGCTTGAGCACATGATCGATCATGGCCATGTATACCTCTGTTTTTCCGCTTCCTGTAATGCCATGGATCAGGCAGGGACGGTGGTCTCCTGCATCATAGGAGGATACGAAGGCATCTGCAATGGACTGCTGTCCCGGATTTAAGGAGATATCTCCACCGTTCTTTCCATTCTGTTCTGTTTCCAGGCTTTGCCCGACAAGCTCTGTCATCCCTGTCATGGTTTCTACGATCTTTTTGTTTCTGGCTTTCACCTTTTTTCGAACCGGCAGAACCGTCTTTAATGCCTGGTTCATGGTAGAACCGTACTGCTCCTTCATCCACCAGGCCAATTCAATGAGCCTCGTATCCGCTGTGATGCTCTTTTCTGTGATTCCGATGATTTCTTTGATCCGGTCTCGGTCATAATCCGGCTGATCGGTGATATCCACCACATATCCGGTGCGTGATCGATTTCCTGAACCAAAAGGGACGCAGACCTGCACTCCGACCCGGATCTTTGGCAAAAGCGCCGGCGGGATCCGGTACTGGAATATCCGGTCTACGTCTTCATGGGATATATCGATAATGATGCTGGCGTATTGCTCTGCCATGTCTGCTCCTGTCTGTGCTTTTTTCGTCAGATCATCAGCTTTTTCGCCACTTCTCCTAACTTCATGCTGTTGGAGCCTTTTAAGAGGACGCAGTCCCCCGGCAGCAGTTTTTCTCTGATGGCCTGTGTTAATGCTTCCCTTTGATCTTCATCAAAATGAAGGTACTCGGCCTTCACACCGGCACGCTTTGCTCCTGACGCAATCTGCTCCGCAAGTTTTCCGTACGTAAAGAGAATGTCTACCGGGTGAGATTTCATCCAGCTCCCCACCTCGTAATGAAACTTCGGGGCATCTGCTCCAAGCTCCTTCATGTCAGCAAGGACCGCAATACGGCGTCCCTTTGCCTTGGCTTCAAGAACCTCCAGGCCGGCCTTCATGGAAACCGGGCTTGCATTATAGGTATCATCAATGAAGGTCACATCGTGTTTTGTGACAATCTGCTGGCGATTCTTAAAACCAGTGAAAGCCGCCAGACTCTTTACGGCACCGGAAAGCGGAACCTTGCTTAAATCTGCCACAGCCAAAGCAGCCATAGCATTGAGGATATTGTGATGTCCCATGACATTTAAGCGCACCATATATTTTTCGCCGCGGCAGTTCGCCGTAAACACCGGATATCCGTCCTCGCTTCGGATATCCTCTGCGCGGTATTCGCAGTTTTCTCCTGTGCCATAGTATACGGTTTTTCTCCCATCCCTGGCTGCGGTGTTTTTCAGGAGCGGATCATCTCCATTCAAAAACAGGATTCCGTCTTCCTTTAAACCATCCTGGATCGTAAGCTTCTCATGGTAAATATTTTCCTGACTCCCAAGCTGCTCGATGTGCGTAATGCCTACATTGGTGATCACAGCCATATCCATCTGAGCAATCTTTGCGATCACGGTAAGCTCACCCGGCATACTCATGCCAAGCTCTAACACACCGATCTCATCTGCCTTAGTAATTTCGGACAGGGTAATGGGCACACCCACCTGACTGTTGGAGTTTCCGGGTGTCTTATATACCTGATATTTTGCAGAAAGCGCAGCAGCCACCATCTCTCGGGTGGTCGTCTTTCCGACGCTTCCGGTAATGCCGATCAGAGGCAGGTGCAACCGGCTGCGGTAAAAGCGTCCGATATCCTGAAGCGCCTTTTTTGTATCCTTTACCCGGATCCATGCATGATCTGCATCCGCTGCTGCTTCATGCTCCGATGTCAGCACTGCAACTGCACCAATACCAAACGCCTGTTCTATAAAACGATGGGCATCTACCTTTTCCCCGATCAGCGGGACAAACAGATCATTGCCCTTCATCGTTCTTGAATCAATACTTAAATGTTCGATTTTTTGATCCTTGCTTCCGCACAGAAGCTCGCCGCCTGTGGCAGCCACAATCTCATTAACTGTGATATTTTCCATTTTCCGGATCTCTTTTCTTTTTCAAATTGTAACGGTTCAGAGCCAAGCAAAATTTCACGAATCAGTTTTGAAATTCCTGCATTTCCAAGGCTGATTTAAAATTTTTTTTGGCGGATTTATGAGAGGTTTTTCACAACCTCTTCTACCACGGCGCGATCCAAAAACGGATAACGCACACCGTTTATTTCCTGGTAATCCTCATGTCCCTTTCCGATGATGGCGATCATGTCCCCAGGGTTGGCATGTGTGATGCTGTAGGTGATCGCATCCTTCCGATCCGGTATCTCGAGGAAGGCTCCGCCGGTCTTTTCGATGCTGCCGCGAATGTCCGCAATGATGTCTTCCACCTTCTCAAAACGAGAATTATCCGCTGTGATGATCGAAAGATCGGCCATGCGTCCGCCAATTTCACCCATGGAATAACGGCGATCCTTAGAACGGTTTCCGCCGCAGCCAAAGACAACTACCAGGCGTTTGGGATGATACTCCCGCAGTGTGGAAAGCAGGCTTTCCATGCTGACTGCATTGTGCGCATAATCCACGATGACACAACACTTTTCAGAAGTGTATACGATCTCCATGCGGCCATTGATCTTCAAATGCTCCAGGGCATGCTGCAGCTTTTCAGATGGAATTTCCATCCATAAGCTCAGAGCGGCAGCAGCCAGTGCATTGTATACATTAAACTTTCCCGGTATGCTGACACGTACCGGTATTTCCTGTTCTCCCCTGATATCAAATTCCACACCGACAAAATCCGGTTCCGAAACATAGTGAATATTCTCCGCCTGAAATCCACAGCCGTCCTTCAGACCGAAGCCGGTCCAGGAACAAGGAATATCCTCTATGATCTCTTCAAAATGTTCGTCATCTGCATTGATCAGGACACGGTCACACTGATAAAACATCTGTTTTTTATAGTATAAATACTCCGCAAAATCTGCATGCTCATCTTTTCCGATATGATCCGGCGAAATGTTGGTAAAGATCCCGTACTGAAAATGGATCCCTGCTACACGATGCATCTTCATAGCCTGGGAGGAAACCTCCATAACACAGCACTCACAGCCTGCTTCCACCATCTTTGAAAAATAATGATGCAGGTCATAGGATTCCGGAGTTGTATTAACAGTCGGGAAATGTTCACTACCAATGTAAACACCATTTGTTCCGATCATGCCGGTCTTTTTTCCGGCAGTTTCCAGGATCGTTTTGATCATATGGGTGGTCGTAGTCTTTCCCTTTGTACCGGTCACTCCGATCATGGTCAGTTTTTTGGACGGATAGTCAAAACGCGCTGCCGATAATAAAGCAAGTGCCTCTCTTCCGTTTTCGGTCTCCACCACGGTCACTCCCTCAGGTGCATCAACAGCATGCTCAGTGATCAATACCTTTACTCCCGCCTCGGTCACCTGCGAAACAAAATCATGGGAATCGATCTTTGTTCCCTTCATGCAGACAAATACTGCACCCGGAGCGGCCTTTCTGGAATCATAAATAACCTCATTTACCTCGACATCCAGGCTTCCCTGAACAAGCTTGTAAGAAAGTCCCTCTAACCAGTCTTTTATCGTCATACTTTTGTCTATCCTTTCTTAATATCTATCGGCAAATTTAGAATAATCCGGTGATCACACCATTTTCATCCACATCGATACCATCTGCAGCCGGTTTTTTCGGAAGACCCGGCATGGTCATGATCGCTCCTGTCAGAACGACAACAAAGCCTGCACCGGCGGATACATAGGCATCTCGCACATTGATGGTAAATCCGCTCGGACGTCCCAGTTTTGTCTGGTCATCCGATAAAGAATACTGAGTCTTTGCCATGCAGACCGGAAGGCTGCCAAATCCCATCTCCTCAATGCGAGCCAGGGCCTTGGAGGCAGCAGGCGCATAAGAGACGCCGTCCGCACCGTAGATCTCCGTGGCAATGGTCTTTACCTTGTCCTTTAAACTCATCTCATCCGGATACAGGGCATGGTAATGACTCTCCTTATGTTCCAGAGTGTCAAGTACCTTCTGCGCCAGGGCTTTTCCGCCTTCACCGCCTTTTGCCCATACCTCAGAAAGGGCAAATTCACAGCCTCGCTCCTCGCAGAAATCACGGATGAACGCATACTCGGCCTCGGTATCGGTCACAAAGGAATTCAAGGTTACCACAACCGGCACACCGAATTTCTGTAAGTTTTCAATATGCTTTTCCAGATTCACGATTCCTTTCTTTAAAGCATCCAGATTTTCAGTAGAAAGCTCCGTCTTTGGAACACCGCCATTGTATTTTAAAGCACGCACGGTTGCGACCAAAACCACGGCATCCGGTTTTAAGTCTGCCTTACGGCACTTGATATCCAGGAATTTTTCAGCTCCAAGATCAGCTCCGAAGCCTGCCTCCGTTACAACGATATCAGCAAGCTTTAAAGCGGTCTTTGTAGCGCGTACACTGTTGCAGCCATGCGCAATGTTTGCAAACGGTCCGCCATGAACCAATGCACCTGTATGCTCCAGAGTCTGGATCAGGTTCGGCTTGATCGCATCCTTTAAAAGAGCTGCCATGGCACCCACTGCGTTTAACTGGGCAGCAGTCACCGGTTCTCCCGCATAATTATAGGCAACAATGATTTTTCCGAGGCGCTCCTTGAGATCCTTCATGTCATTTGCCAGACACAAGATTGCCATGATCTCAGATGCTACAGTAATGACAAAATGGTCTTCTCGTACCACACCGTCCGCCTTTGCTCCAAGTCCGACCACAATGTTGCGCAGAACCCTGTCATTCATATCCAGACAACGTTTCCAGAGGATCTGTCTGGTATCGATCTGAAGGGCATTGCCCTGCTGGATATGGTTATCCAAAAGAGCTGCTAAAAGATTGTTTGCAGATGTGATCGCATGAAAATCACCGGTAAAATGTAAATTTAAATCCTCCATCGGAACCACCTGGGCAAAACCGCCGCCGGCTGCTCCTCCCTTAATACCAAAGCACGGTCCGAGTGACGGCTCGCGCAGTGCAATCATGGATTTTTTCCCAAGCTTGGTGAGTGCATCTGCCAGACCGATACTGGTTGTAGTCTTTCCTTCTCCGGCCGGAGTCGGATTGATGGCTGTAACAAGCACCAGTTTGCCATCCGGACGGTCTTTCACTTCCTGCCACAGTTCATCGGTGATCTTCGCTTTATATTTTCCATACAGTTCCAGATCATCTTCCGTAATCCCATACTGCTCTGCAACCTCTTTGATCGGAAGCTTCACCGCCTCCTGTGCGATTTCAATATCTGTTTTCATAGCACAATCCTCCATTTTCCTTGTGTGAGTTAAATGATCTGATCAAATTCTTCCATTGTCATAAGAACCTTACGAGGTTTTGTTCCCTCTTCCTCTCCGACCACACCGGCTTCTGCCAGCTGATCCATGATCCTTGCGGCGCGGTTAAATCCGATCTTAAACATACGCTGCAGCATTCCGATGGATGCTTTTTCCTTTTCTATAATGAAACGGCCAGCCTGCTCAAAGTATTCGTCCCGGCTGTTACCGGAACCGGATGCTGAGGCAGAGGGAGCCAGATTCATACTGTTTTCCACGTCCGGAGTGTTGAGAGATTTAAAGCCCTGCTCTGTCAAGAAATCCACCACCTGCTGAACTTCGCCATCTGAAACAAAGGCACCCTGAACACGCTGCGGCTTTGGAAATCCTGCCGGATAAAAGAGCATATCACCCTTTCCGAGAAGCTTCTCCGCACCATTCATATCAATGATAGTTCTCGAATCCACTCCGGAAGAAACCGAGAAAGCAATTCGAGACGGCACGTTTGCCTTGATCAGACCAGTGATGACATTAACCGATGGTCTCTGGGTCGCGATAACCAGATGGATGCCTGCCGCACGCGCAAGCTGTGCCAGACGGCAGATGGCATCCTCCACTTCTCCGGGAGCAACCATCATCAGATCCGCCAGCTCATCTACAATGATCACGATCTGTGACATCTTGATTGGCTTATTCTCATCCTCGATGTCCTGAATGGTCTGAATTTTTGCATTGTAGCCCTTTAAATCGCGAACTCCGTATTTGGCAAACGATTTATAACGTCTGGTCATTTCTTCTACTGCCCAGTTCAGTGCAGCAGATGCCTTCTTCGGATCCGTTACCACATCCATCATCAGATGTGGGATTCCATTGTATACACTAAGCTCTACCACCTTCGGATCGACCATAATGAGTTTTACGTCATCCGGATGTGCCTTGTAAATAATACTCATGATAATGGTATTGATGCAGACTGATTTACCGGATCCGGTAGCACCGGCGATCAGAAGATGCGGCATCTTTGCGATGTCCGTCACTACAACCTGGCCGCCGATATCCTTTCCGACCGCAAAAGCCAGATTGGACGGATGCTTCTGAAAGGAATCCGATTCCAAAAGATCCCGCAGGAATACGGAGGTTTTTTCCTTATTCGGCACCTCAATACCTACCGCTGATTTTCCCGGGATCGGTGCCTCAATACGAATATCCTCCGCAGCAAGGCTCAGTTTGATATCGTCAGCAAGACTAACGATCTTGCTGACCTTAACCCCTTGCTCCGGATGAAGTTCATAGCGCGTAACCGATGGTCCGCAGCTGATATTTGTCACCGTAACGCCAACGCCAAAATTTCGCAGTGTCTGTTCCAGCTTCATAGCAGTTTTCTGCTGTTCCTGATTGGAAAAGCCACCTACACTGCGGGTACCCTGCTTTAACAGAGTAAGCGGTGGTTTTACATAGGCCGGCATCGGTTTCTCTTCCCGTTCTCGGATCTGATATCCCGGTGTTTCCTTTTCTGCTTCCTCGGCCTTCCTTGCCGCCTCTGCCTTTTTGGCAGATTCCAGCTTTTTTTGAAGGGCTTCGGTATCCGTTTCGATCACCTTGCCCCCGGCAGTCACAACGCGCTTGCTTTCTTCCGGAATGGCAAAATCTGTATTTTGTTCTGTTTTCACGGTATAGGCCACATCGGTATCCGAATAATCCTCCTGGGAATCTGATTCCTGCCATACCAGTTCTTGCTCCGGCTGTCGGTCATATCCAGCAGATGCATCCTGCGCATAGGTGCCGGATTTTTGCTCTTTTTGAAACTGTTCCTGTATATATGGATTTTCCGTTTCAGCACGAAGGTCTTCCTGTATGTACGGATTTTGTGTTTCAGCATGAAGGTCTTCCTGCATATATGGATTTTGTGTTTCTGTATAAAGTTCTTCCTGCTTATATGGCTTTTTCATTTCTGCATAGGATTCCTGCAGGTAAAGATTTTTCGATCCATCCTGATCCTTTGTATCAAACGGGATCTGAGAATCAGGCTCATCCCACGGAGCCACGTCCTGCATATTGTTGTGCTCCGCCTGCAGACCATACGAGGCTTTTCCCTCAGATTTCGGATCCAGGCGTCTCGCTCCGCCGGTAAACACCTCGCCTGCCTGCTCAAACTGTCCGAATCCAGACTGTGTCAGTCGTTTGGCAGCAGCCTCCAGATCATAATCGTCCTCCGATTCCAGAAACATATCGTGATGTTCTTCCTGTATCGAGCCGTTTACAGGGGATTTTTCTGTCGAATCTAATTTTGACGATTCTGCTCTTGACGGTTCTGATCTGTGACTTACCTGCATTTCTGCATAATCTCGTTCGGTCTGCATTGCTTCAAAATCCGGTTCGAGAGCTTCAGAAGGAGTTTTGCGTCGTCCCCACGCAGTTTCTCTGTCAGAATCATCCTCATAGGACTCCCGGACATCCTGATCATAAACCACAGCCGACATATTCTCATGATCATCGTAATCGTCTGCATCATTTTCATAATATCCATCTTCAAACGTGTCTTCCAACACATCATCCTGATATTCGTTTTCAGGCGATGAAAGCTTTGTTGATCCTAGGTTGACACCGCGTACCCGCTGTTCTTCGCGCAGTTGTTTGCGTTCTTCCTGACGCCTTGAATAAAGCTCCCTGCGGCGTTCCATGTCCTCACGCGCATACTGATAGGCTACATCACTGCGACGCTTCACTGCCTTTACAAAAGATCGCCGGGTAATGCAAACCATGCAGAGGATCAGTCCAACAGCCATAAATAGAAATGCACCGATGCCTCCAATCAGGGAACGGACCAGACCAAACAGGAACCCTCCAGCGAGTCCGCCGCCCATGCCGGAAACGGCTGACAGACGATAATACTCGAAAATTCCCGTTCCCTCCTCCGGCTGCTGTCCGAAGATCATCTGTGAAAAACCACAAAGCAAAAAAAATGCAGCAACGGAAGCAATGATCCTTTGTACAGCCAGACGGCTTCCACGGTTTGCCTGGTATATGAATATCCCAATAAACAGTGCCAGCGGAGCAATATAGCCAGGAAGACCAAATAATCCAAGCTGAACGGAGCGCAAAAAATTACCTGCAATACCGCATAAGTGAAAATTGCTTAAAAATAAGATCACAGCCGCTGCAAACGATCCAAGAACGATCAATTCCCAGCGCACCAGACCTTCCTCTTCCGGTTCCTGGTTAACTTTTCTTTGCTGTCTGCCCCCTCTGTGGCTGTCCGCATTTCCCGATGTTCTCGAGCGCGTAGAACGAGTAGACGGCCTGCCGCCTGCTTTTTTTCCTGATGTATCTGATGTTACTCTGTTTTGCTGTTTCTTTGCTGCCACAAATTTCGGCCTCCTCTTTTCCAATGTAGTTAGTATACAAAAAAATATCAGGAAATGCAAGACGCCATAAGGATTGGTAAATTTCCTTCATAATAGAAGATATATTCGCTTTTTTCACACAAATGCGCTATACTGAAGTATATTTACAATCCGGAGGAACGTGAAACTATGTCAGATTATACTGTAAGCCAGATCCGCCCTACTGATAAACGTGCAGTTCGTCAGATGGACACCTTATTAGAAAAAGAAGGGATCGAACGTGATAAAAACCTTGATTACAGCATCGGGCTGTTTGATGAAAACTATGACCTTGTGGCAACCGGCTCCTGTTTTGCCAATACCCTGCGCTGTATGGCAGTATCATCCGAGCACCAGGGCGAGGGACTGATGAACCAGGTCATCTCCCACCTGATTGAATTTCAGTACAGCCGGGGAAACACCAATCTTTTCCTGTATACAAAGTGCAATACCGCTCGGTTTTTTGCTGATCTCGGTTTTTATGAAATTGCCCGGGTTGAGGGAAAGGTGGTCTTTATGGAAAACCGTCGAACCGGCTTTTCGGACTACCTAAAAGGGCTGCAAAAGGAAACCGCTTCCTTTCTGGAAAATTCCGCTTTAGCAGCTCCTCCGACTAAAATCGGTGCCGTCATCATGAATGCTAATCCGTTTACACTCGGTCATCGATATCTGCTGGAGCAGGCATCCGCAGCGGTTGATTTGCTTCACGTCTTCGTGGTTTCCGAAGACGCTTCCTTGGTTCCGTTTGCTGTTCGAAAGCAGCTTGTTTCTGAAGGATCTTCCGATCTTTTCAATGTAGTCTGCCACGAAACCGGACCTTACATGATTTCCAATGCTACTTTTCCATCCTACTTTTTGAAGGATTCGGACACCGTCATCCGCTCCCATGCCAAGCTAGATATCCAGATCTTTCTTCGCATTGCAAAGGTGCTGTCTGTAACCGACCGCTTTGTCGGTGAAGAACCCTTCAGCCAGGTAACCGGAATCTACAACCAGGTAATGGCAGAGGAACTGACCGCAGCAGGCCTTCGGTGCAATATCATCCCGCGGAAATCAGATGAAGAAGGTGCCATCAGCGCATCCGACGTCCGCTGCCTGATCAAAGACGGAAACTTTGATACCTTAAAAAGAAAGGTGCCGGACTGCACCTACCGCTACTTCACCTCCGAAGCCGCTGTGCCTGTCATCCAGAAAATTCGAGAGGCTGCAGAGGTGCGTCATTATTAAATGCCAATTTAGCAACTTGTTTTATAAGGGTCCGAAGTTCCGGGACTGCCGTACAGAAACGCAGACCCTGTGGAATTTTTACCGTGTGCGCTTGCGCCGCCTATTGTCTCCCCTGCGGCCAAACTCGCGTGCTTCGCACGCTCAGACAGGGCCTCCGGGGAGACGCTATGCTCGCGCACTCGGAAAATTC
>CAVALB010000023.1:0-34300 GCA_963589345.1 uncultured Selenomonadales bacterium
ATACGCCACACCGACGAAATGCGAAGCATTTTGGAGGTTGGTTCTGAACAGTTACATGTTTTTTATGGTTTTATTGTCCGGAATTGCCGGTGTCAAAAAGTGCTGTCACAAAATCACTCGAATTGAATTTCTGAAGATCATCGATCTTTTCTCCGACACCCACATATTTCACCGGAATGCCAAGCTCAGACTGGATTGCCACGGCAATTCCGCCCTTTGCGGTTCCGTCAAGCTTTGTCAGGATGATTCCGGTAATATCAGCCACTTCCATGAACTGCTTCGCCTGAGCCATGGCATTCTGTCCGGTTGTACCATCTAAAACTACCAGGGTTTCCCGATAAGCATCCGGATATTCCTTGTCGATGATACGGTTGATTTTCTTTAATTCTTCCATCAGGTTCTTTTTGTTATGCAGACGCCCTGCTGTATCGCAGATCAGTACATCGGCCTGTCTGGATTTTGCCGCCGCCACTGCATCATAGATCACGGCAGCCGGGTCGGAACCCTCCTGCTGGGCAATGATCTCCACCCCTGCCCGGTTTGCCCACTCCGTAAGCTGCTCGATCGCAGCTGCACGGAAGGTATCTGCCGCCGCAAGGATCACCTTTTTTCCCTCATCCTTCAGCTGTCCGGCCAGCTTTCCGACTGATGTGGTCTTGCCCACTCCGTTGACACCGATCACAAGAACAACCGATCTGCGGTTTTCGAATTCATATGCGTTCTCACCCAGATCCATCTGCTCACGGATCGAATCGATCAGAAGCTGTTTGCACTCTGCCGGTTCCTTAATATGCTGCTCCTTCACCTTCTTTCGCAGATCCTCAAGCACCGACGTTGTGGTCTGGATTCCCAGATCGCCCATGATCAGGGTTTCCTCCAGTTCCTCATAAAAATCCTCGTCAATGGCAGAGAATCCGCTGAAGATGGAATCCATCCCGGATACGATGTTCTCTCTTGTTTTATTTAATCCTTCAACCAAGCGGCTGAAAAAACCCTTCTTCTTTTTTTCTTCCATTCACAAGCCTCCTTCTATAGCTATGTCAAACCGGATATCAAGTATCCAGCTGATCTTCAATCAGGTTGACGGATACCAGTGTTGATACCCCCTTTTCCTGCATGGTAATGCCGTACAGGCGATCCGAAGCCACCATCGTGCCGCGCCGGTGTGTGATCACGATAAACTGCGTGTTTTTTGTCAGTTTATGCAGATATCCGGCATACCGGTCTACATTGGAATCATCCAACGCTGCCTCGATCTCATCGAGCAGGCAAAACGGAGACGGCTTCAGATTCTGGATGGCAAACAGCAGGGAAATGGCAGTCAGAGCCTTTTCTCCTCCGGAAAGCTGCATCATATTCTGCAGCTTTTTGCCCGGCGGCTGGGCTATGATCTGGATCCCGGCCTCTAAGATATCCTCATCCTCCTGTAAGGATAAGGTACCGTGGCCTCCGCCGAAAAGCTCCTGAAATACCCGGTCAAATTCCTGTCGGATTTTTTGAAACTTTTCTTCAAACTGACGGCGCATGCCGGCATCCAGCTCCTCAACGATTCCCTGCAGGGTAGCCTCTGCCTCCACAAGGTCGTCATGCTGCGTCTTCATGAATTCATACCGTCCGGATATTTCCTTGTAATCCTCGATTGCATTGACATTAACCGTGCCAAGCGACCGAATCGCGCCTTTGAGCTCCTCGATCTGTTTTTTCACCTCAGTAAGCGAATGTGTTTCCTCGCTTCGCAGCTCCTTCGCAGCCCCGGGCGTCAGCTCGTACTCGTCCCATAGGTAACTGATCTGGCTCTCGCGCCGCTCCTCCAGCTTTTCCCTCTGGTTCTGGAGACGGAACAGATCCTTATCCAGCTGTCCTGTTTTTGAGGACAATTCCTCCCGTTCCTGAAAGAAGGTCCTCTGTTTTCCGGCTTTTTCTTCCTTCAAAGCGGTCTGCGTCTCGATCTCGGCTGCAATTTTCTGTTTTTCTTCTCCTGCCTGAAGGATCTGATCCTGCAATCCGGAGATTTCGCGATTCTTTTCTTCAATCACAGAGCTTGCGTCGGTACCGTGATTTTGAAGGTTTTCCTGTTCTTCCTTCAATGCCCCGATTTCCTGCTCGACGCGGTGAATGTTTTCTTTCACGAAATCAACCCGCTGTTTTAAATTTGCTGCCTTCAGGCGTATCTCTTCGAGAGCTTTTGACTTTTCTTCCCGGATTTTTTTTTGCTGTTCCAGTTCACCGGACAGGCGCTCCATAAGCTCCTGTTCCTGATCACTGCCCTGTTTTAAAAGATCACATTCCGCCAAAAGCTTTTTTCTTCCTGCCTCGATCTCCGTGATCTGACTCTCCAGCTGGCTGTTTTCCACAGCCAGATCCTGGTAGGATTCCCGGATTTCATCTCGCTTGTCTTCGAGCTGTCTCACACTCATCTGTCTGGTATTGACCTGCAAAGACAGCTGATGATACTCCGCTTTGATTCCTTCTAACTCTTCTTTCTTTTGCTGAGCCAGCCCCTCGTTCATGCTTAGCTCTTCCTGAAGCTGATCAGAGGCCTTCAGCGCTTTTTTGCAGGCAGCCTCTAACTCCTCAAGCTCCCGTTTTCTTCCCAGAAGATTACTGGAGTTTTTAAAGGCACCGCCTGTCATGGAACCGCCGGGACTCAAAAGCTCTCCCTCAAGCGTGACGATTCTCAGAGAATATTTGAATTTTTTTGCAAGGGCGATCGCATGATCGATCGTATCTGCCACCACCACACGTCCCAAAAGATACCTGGCAAGAACCTGGTATTCCGGTTTCACAAAAACCAGCTCACTGGCAAGACCAATGACTCCGGGTTCCTTTAATGCCTCCGGTTTTAAAAAACCTCCGCCCTGTCCGATACTGTTTAAGGGCAGAAAGGTCACGCGCCCATAGCGGTTCTTCTTCAAATATTCAATCAGCTGTTTTGCTGTCTGTTCGGAATCCGTCACGACATTCTGGATGCTTCCGCCCAGCGCAGTCTCAATCGCAGTCTCATACTTTTTCTCTGTAGTGATCAAATCTGCCACAACACCGCGGATCCCGCGCACACGGTCTCTTACTTCCATAACACGGCGTATGCTGCCGCCGTAACCCTCATAGCGTTCTGCCAGATTTTTCAGGGATTCCAGTCTTGTATAAGCGGTACGGTATTCCTGCTGCGTTTCATTTAAGGAACGGTTGATCCGGCGCATTTCTTCCTCGTATTGACCCGCCTGTGCCTCACATTCCGTCTGCGAAACCTCAAGCGCTTCCAGGCCGGTTTTTGCCTCTGCAAGCTTTTCCCGTTCCACATCCAGTTGTTCATTCTGAGCCGATTCATCGCTTTTAAACTTCAGAAGCTTCTGGCACACCTCAGAGCGGCGCACCTGAACCTGTTCCAGCATTGCCTCAAAGCGCTGCTGCCTTGCCTGAATGGAAGCACTCTCATTCATTCCGTTCATCATGCGGCTTCTGGCATCCTCAATCTTCTGCTCCATAAGCATCAGGTTTTCATCCAGCTCTATCAGCTTTGCCTCCGCTGCTTCCTGATCCGCTTTCCCTGCTTTTGCCGTCTCGGCAATTTCTGCATGATCCTCCTGATACTGCCGGATCTGCTCCTGTTTTTCTTCCAGGGATCGGCCTATGGTTTCGAGTCTCGAGCGGATATGCTCTGCATTCATCCTCTCCGTATTGATCTGTTCCTTTAAGACATTGATCTGTCCTTCCAGATTCCCCTTACGGATTTCTGTCTGGTTCAGTCTGGTACGCTTTTCACTTAGCTGTTTATCAAGCCCCAAAACCTCCTGCTCCAGTTTCTCATATGCCTTTTTTAAACGTTCAGACTGCGCACCTACATCTTCAAGATCCCCGGAAACAATGGATTCCCTCTTACGGATTTCTTCAAGCTGTCTTCCGTTTTCCTCTGACTCCATCAAAAACAGGGTAACATCGCAGGTTTTTAAGCTCTCCCTTAATGCCAGATATTTTTTTGCCGTTTCAGACTGTTTCGCTAGCGGTTCCACCTGCTTTTCAAGCTCCGATAAAATGTCGCTCACACGTACCAGGTTCTGTTTTTCGTCTTCCAGTTTTTTCAGTGCAATAGCCTTACGGCGCTTAAATTTGACAATTCCGGCAGCCTCATCAAACAACTCTCGCCGTTCTTCCGGCTTACCGCTTAAGATCTGATCGATCTGTCCCTGTCCAATGATGGAATATCCTTCTTTGCCGATACCCGTGTCATAAAAGAGCTCGCTGATATCCTTCAGTCGGCAGGCACTTCCGTTGATTTTGTATTCGCTCTCACCGGAACGATACAGGCGTCTGGATACCGTAACCTCATCATAGTCGATTGCAAGCTGATGATCGGAATTATCCAAGGTGATCGCCACATAGGCAAAGCCCTGCGGTTTTCGGATCTCTGTTCCTGCAAAAATGACATCCTGCATGGATCCGCCTCTTAACTGCCTGGCCCGCTGTTCTCCCAACACCCAGCGCACTGCATCTGCAACATTGCTCTTGCCGCTTCCGTTCGGTCCCACAATACCGGTAATACCGTTGTGAAACTCAAACAGGATTTTATTAGCAAAGGACTTAAAGCCCTGGATCTCAATGCTTTTTAAATACATGCTTTTCCTCTCAGTTTCAAAATGCCGTGGTAAGCAGCCACGGCCTCTGCTGCCTTCTTGGTGCCGCCGGTTCCGCGTCCCAGTTCTTTCCCGCCGGAAAGTGCACGCACCTCAAAGACTTTGTGATGATCCGGTCCTTCCTCTCGCAAGGTTTCATATTCCAGATGTGCTCCTGCCGTTGCCTGAACCATCTCCTGCAGAATAGTCTTGCTATCGTAAAAGAGCTGCTTGTGCTCGATGTCATTCAGGATAAACCGATGAATGAACTCTTTTGCATTAGCAAAACCACCATCCAGATAAATAGAACCGATTAATGCCTCCATGGCATCGGAGACAACGGAATTGCGCTCGCGTCCGCCGGTTGCCTCTTCTCCTTTTCCGAGAAGAAGATAACTGCCAAGCTCCAGGTCAGCAGCGCAGTAAGCCAGCGTCGGCTCACATACCAGGCTTGCACGGATCTTGGAAAGCTCTCCCTCTGACTTTTCCGGATATTTGTGATACAAAAAATCACTGGAAACCAGTTCTAAGACTGCATCCCCCAAAAATTCCAGGCGTTCATTGCAGACAGCCTTATCCTTTTTATGTTCATTCGCATAAGAGCTGTGGGTCAGCGCGCGGTGAAACAGATCCTTATCCTTGAACTGATAACCGCATCGCATCTCCAGCTCGTTTAAATCACGATTCATTCCGTTTTATACTCCTTTTTATTTTTTATAAGGAAAGGAGCGAACAAAAATGCACCGCCCCTTTCTTTTCTGCCCTGTTATCCTTCAGTTTTCCTATGCTGGCCTGTACCGGCTCCTCTTTTAGTTCAGTGCGTTTTTGATCTGCTCAATGGCATCGGAAACACTGACGATCTGCTCAGCAACCTCAGTCGGGATCTCGATATCGAATTCTTCCTCAATTCCCATGATGATCTGGAAGATGTCCAGAGAATCTGCTCCGAGATCCTCCACGAAGGTGGTATCCATGGTGATCTCATCCGGATCAATGTTTAATACCTCTGCAATGATGTTCTGTAACTTTTCGAATTCCATAACTTTTCTCCTAACTTTCTTTTCTCTTATTTTTATCGCCCGAAGTCCGAGCTTTTGTTACTGTTCGCTCTGAGTCTGACTGTCCAGACATTCCTTTATCTTTTCGTTGATCTTTTGTTCTTTGAAGGTCACACACTGGATAATGGAATTGCATATTTCCTTAGCCTTGGAGCTTCCGTGGGTCTTGACCACGAGTCCCTTTAAGCCCAGCATGGGTGCTCCGCCATACTGACTGGCATCAAATGCCTTCAGGGTCTCCTTGAGCGCCGGTTTTACCAGCAAAGCACCAATTTTGCTGCGTAAAGAGCTCATCATCCCCTTTTTTACCATAGAGATCAGTGCTGCACCGGTTCCTTCATAAAGCTTTAAAATGACATTGCCGGTAAACGCTTCGCAGACAATGACATCGGCTCCTCCGTGAGGGATTTCCCGGGCTTCAATGCTGCCGGTAAAATTGATGTCGGTACACTGCTTAAGAAGCGGAAAGGTCTCCTTTACCAATGCATTTCCCTTCTCCTCCTCGGCTCCAATGTTTACGATCCCGACTCTCGGATTTTTGATTCCGATCACATGTTCCATGTAAATGGAACCCATGCGTGCAAACTGAACCAGATGGGACGGACGGGAATCGACATTTGCTCCACAGTCAAGCAAGAGGGACACACCTTTTTCAGTTGGGATCAGTGCACCAAACGGCGGACGCTCAACTCCTTTGATACGTCCAACCAAAACCTGGCCTCCTACCAAAACAGCTCCAGAACTGCCTGCTGATACAAATGCATCTGCCTCCCCGTTTTTCACGAGGTTCATTCCTACCACAATGGAAGAATCCTTTTTTTTGCGAATGGCATTCACCGGCGGTTCATCCGTCTCGATCACCTCAGAAGCCTGCACCAGAGTGATCTGTTCTTTGGAATAATTATAAGAAGAAAGTTCTTTTTTTACAACATCTTCCTGTCCGACTAAGATCACATGAATGTCGTTTCGCTGGTTCACGGCATCGACCGCACCTTTTACGATCTCGCCCGGGGCATTGTCACCGCCCATCGCGTCAACAGCTACATGAATCATAAAGTATCTCCTTTTTGGCATCTGCCATAAAATCCATTTCGTAATTTAATATACTAGATTCCCTTCTATAAATCAATATTATTTTTATCCCAATCTTCCACTGGAAATCCACTTTGTTCTATGGTATCTTTTTTGACAGGAAATAATTTACAGGAGGACTTATGAAAACACGTGTTGCTGTTATGAGTGTGATTGTCGAAAATCCGGATTCCGTGGAAAAACTGAATGCCATGCTGCATGAGTATGGCCGGTATATTATTGGAAGAATGGGAATCCCTTATCGCGCAAAGCACATAAGCATCGTATCGATCGCCCTGGATGCACCGCAGGATGCAATCTCGGCCCTGGCCGGAAAGCTTGGCAATTTGGATGGGGTCAGTGTCAAAACTGCCTACTCCAAGGTAAGTACGGATGAAAGTTAAAAAGAGCGTGTGAAAAGATAATTTTTTTCACACGCTCTTTTTTTCACAGTTTCCTGTCTTATGCCAGGTTTGTATATCCCATCAGATATTTATCTACTTCTTTTGCCACATCACGGCCTTCATGGATCGCCCATACGACCAGAGACTGACCGCGGTGCATATCACCCGCCGTGAAAACCTTCTCGACATTGGTGGCATATTTTCCGGCTTCGGTCGCTACGTTCGTCCTTGCATTTAATTCTACGCCAAATGCGTCAGCTACGTATGCCTGAGCCCCTAAAAATCCTGCTGCGATCAGTACCAGATCTGCCGGCACTTCCTTTTCCGAGCCCTCAACCGGCACCATGGACATGCGTCCGGTCTCCGGGTTCTTCTCTGCCTTTAAGCTGATGAGGATCGCCTTTATAAGCTTTCCGCTCTCATCCTTTACAAACTCCTTTACCGTAGTCTGGTAGATGCGCGGATCATGACCGAACACCGCAATAGCCTCTTCCTGACCGTAGTCGGTCTTTAAGATGCGCGGCCACTCCGGCCAGCTGTTGTTCTCGGTGCGCTTCTCCGGAAGCTTCGGCATCATCTCTAACTGGGTTACGGAAGCACAGCCATGACGGATGGAGGTGCCGACACAGTCGTTGCCGGTATCACCGCCTCCGATGACAATGACATGCTTATCCTTTGCAGAGATATAATTTCCGTCCTCGAGATTCGAATTTAACAGGCTCTTTGTGGTGGATTTTAAGAAATCCACTGCAAAGTAGATACCCTCTGCATCACGCCCCGGTACATTGATGTCACGCGGATTGGATGCGCCGCAGGCCAGAACCACGCTGTCAAAATCCTTTAACAGCTTTGCCGCCTTATAATTCTTTCCGACATTAGCACCGGTCACAAAGGTCACGCCCTCTTCCTTCATGACATCGATCTTGCGGTCGATGATGTGTTTTTCCAGCTTCATATTCGGAATGCCGTACATCAAAAGTCCGCCCACGCGATCCTCACGCTCGAATACGGTCACATTGTGTCCGCGCTTGTTTAACTGATCTGCAGCAGCAAGGCCGGACGGGCCGGAGCCGATAACTGCGATTTTTTTATCTGTACGAAGCTTCGGCGGCTTCGGACCTGCCTCTCCAGTCTCATATGCCTTCTCAATGATCGCATGCTCATTTTCCTTGATGCTGACCGGATTTCCGTTCAGCCCGCAGGTGCAGGCTGCTTCACAGGGAGCCGGACATACGCGGCTTGTGAATTCCGGAAAACTGTTGGTCTTCTTTAAGCGGTTATAGGCCTGTCCCCAGTTTCCGGTATATACCAGATCATTCCACTCAGGAACCAGATTGTGGAGCGGACAGCCAGATACCATGCCGTTCATCATCATGCCGGACTGGCAGAAGGGTACGCCGCACTCCATGCAGCGTGCGCCCTGTTTTCTCTGCTGTGCCTCCGTCAAAGGAGTGTGGAACTCATTAAAATTCTTAATGCGGTCCAGTGGTGCAGCCGCCTTGCCGTTTACTCTGTCAAATTCCAAAAATCCTGTTGGCTTTCCCATCTTCTCTCCTCCTTACTTTCTCTGATTTGCGTAGAATGCCTCGATCTGCGCCTGCTCACTGCTTAAGCCCTTTTCTTCCATCTGCACAATGGTATTCATCATGCGGCGATAGTCGTGAGGCATTACCTTCTTGAATTTCGGCAGATACTCACCAAAGTGATCTAAGATTTCTTTTCCGCGTTCCGAATTGGTATAAGCCACATGCTCCTGGATCATCTCTTTTAATTCCTGGACATCGTACTTGTTGGTCACCTCTTCGAGAGAAACCAGTTCCTTATTCAGGCGTTTATAAAAATCGCGTTTTTCATCCAGCACGTAAGCGATACCGCCACTCATGCCGGCTGCAAAGTTCTTTCCGGTTGTACCAAGCACCACCACGCGGCCGCCGGTCATGTACTCACATCCGTGATCGCCAACGCCCTCAACAACAGCGGTTGCTCCGGAGTTGCGGACGCAGAAACGTTCACCGGCTACACCGTTGATGTAAGCCTTTCCGCTGGTAGCACCGTAAAGAGCGACGTTACCGATGACGATGTTCTCTTCTGCCTTAAAGTTTACAGCCTTCGGCGGATATACGATCAGCTTACCGCCGGATAAGCCTTTTCCGAAGTAGTCATTGCTGTCACCGACAAGCTCTAGGGTAAGTCCCTTCGGGATGAAGGCACCAAAGCTCTGTCCGCCGCTTCCGCTGCACTGGATGGTGAATGTGTCCTCCGGCAGGCCTTCCGGATACTGTCTGGTGATCTCGGAACCAAAGATGGTTCCTAAGGTACGGTCTACATTTGAAACATCCACCTGCAGGCTCTTCTTCTGTCCCTTGTTCAGGGCAGTCTTTAACTGTTTCAAGAACACCTGTTCGTCAATCGTCTGATCCAGCTTGAAGTCGTACTCCAATTTATCATGGTATCCCTTAAAACGCATTCCTTCATACGGATTTCCGAGAATGTTACTGAGATCTACCTTGTTTGCACGCTCATACGGAATATTTTCTTTTTTCTTTAACAGCTCTGTGCGTCCTACCAGCTCATCCACAGTGCGAACGCCCAGCTTTGCCATGTATTCACGCAGCTCCTGTGCTACGAAATGCATAAAGTTTACTACATACTCCGGTTTGCCCTTGAAACGCTTTCTAAGCTCCGGATTCTGGGTTGCAATACCTACCGGGCAGGTATCCAGGTTGCAGACACGCATCATAACGCAGCCCATGGTTACAAGCGGAGCCGTTGCAAAGCCGAATTCCTCGGCACCCAGGATGCAGGCGATTGCCACATCACGGCCGGTCATCAGCTTACCGTCGGTCTCCAGGATCACCTTGTCACGCAGACCGTTCATGATCAGGGTCTGATGCGCTTCTGCCACACCAAGCTCCCACGGAAGTCCCGCATTGTAGATGGAGTTTCTCGGAGCCGCACCGGTACCGCCGTCAAAACCGGATACCAGAATTACCTGTGCTCCTGCCTTTGCTACACCGGCTGCTACGGTACCGACACCGGCCTCAGATACCAGCTTAACGGAAATCCGCGCCCGGGTGTTCGAATTTTTCAAATCGTAGATCAGCTGTGCCAGATCCTCGATGGAATAGATGTCATGATGCGGCGGCGGAGAAATCAGGCCGACACCGGTGGTGGAATGACGGGTCTTTGCCACCCACGGATATACCTTTCCGCCCGGAAGCTGTCCGCCCTCACCGGGCTTTGCTCCCTGTGCCATCTTGATCTGGATTTCCTGGGCACTCACCAGATAACGGGAGGTCACGCCAAATCGTCCGGATGCCACCTGCTTGATGGCAGAGCAGCGGTTGTTATTCTTTGATCCCGGAATCAGTCGATCCAGGCTCTCACCACCCTCACCGGTGTTGGACTTGCCGCCCAGACGGTTCATGGCAATTGCCAGGGTCTCATGAGCTTCCTGAGAGATGGAACCATAGGACATTGCGCCGGTCTTAAAACGCTTCACAATGGAATCGACGCTCTCTACTTCATCAATCGGAATACCGCCGTTTTCGTCAAAATTAAAGTCAATGAGACTTCTAAGGTTAATAGTCTGCTCTTCCTCGTTGAGTGCATGGCTGTATTCCTTAAAGATCTCATAATTTCCGGTCCAGGCAGCCTGCTGCAGCAGATGGATGGTACGCGGGTTATAAAGGTGATCCTCCTGTCCGGAGCGTTCCTTGTGGCTTCCCACACTTTCCAGAGTCAGATCAACATCCAGTCCAAGCGGATCAAAGGCAGTAGAATGCAGCGCATCCACATCATTTGCGATATCCTCCAGGGTAATACCGCCCACACGGCTTACCGTGTTGGTAAAGTACTTGTCGATCACCTCTTTCGAGATACCGATCGCCTCAAAGATCTGGGAGCCCTGATAAGACTGAATAGTGGAAATACCCATCTTGGATGCGATCTTTACAATTCCGTGAAGGACTGCAGAGTTGTAATCATTTACAGCCGCATAGTAATCCTTATCCAGCATCTTAGACTCGATCAGATAATGTACGGACTCCTGTGCCAGATACGGGTTGATCGCGCTGGCACCAAAGCCGAGCAGGGTTGCAAAATGATGTACCTCACGTGGTTCTCCGCTCTCTAAGATCACTGCCATGGAGGTGCGCTTCTTTGTTTTAACCAGATGCTGCTGCAGAGCAGATACGGCTAAGAGTGACGGGATCGGCACATGGTTCTCATCGATATCGCGGTCAGAAAGGATGATAATGTTAACACCATCGTGATGTGCACGGTCTACCTCTAAAAACAGACGCTCGATTGCCTTTGCAAGGGAGGTATTCTTATAATAGGTGATCGGGATGACTTCCACCTTAAAGCCCGGTTTCTTCATATATTTAATCTTTAACAGATCCGTGCAGGTCAGGATCGGATTGTCAACCTTTAAGATATGGCAGTTTTCCGGAGCCTCCTCCAGCACATTTCCCTCTTCTCCTACATATACCGTAGTAGAGGTTACGATCTCCTCGCGGATCGCATCAATCGGCGGGTTGGTTACCTGGGCAAAGAGCTGTTTAAAGTAGTTAAACAGCGGCTGGTGTTTTTTAGAAAGTACCGCAAGCGGACTGTCAGCACCCATAGCAGAAACGGCCTCAGCACCGTTTAATGCCATCGGAAGGATCATGGTCTTGTACTGCTCGTAAGTATAGCCGTAGGTCTTCTGCAGCTGTGCACGCTGCTTTGCGGTCAGCTCCGGCACACCCTTGTTCGGGATTGGAAGATTTTTCAGTTCAATCAGCTGGGAGTCGATCCACTCACCGTACGGCTGACGGGAGGCATAACGCATCTTTAAGTCCTCATCCTCCACCAGTTCACCCTTTACGGTATCGATCAGGAGCATCTTGCCCGGTCTCAAACGTTCTTTCTTCACTACATGGCTCTGGTCAATATCGATTGCGCCAACCTCGGAAGCTAAGATCACCTGATCATCATCGGTAATATAGTAGCGGGACGGACGCAGGCCGTTACGGTCAAGGACTGCACCCATCACATCACCATCACTGAATACAATGGAGGCCGGGCCATCCCACGGCTCCATCATGGTTGCATAATAGCGATAGAAATCCTTCACCTCCTGCGGCATGAACTGATCATGCTGCCACGGTGCCGGAATCATGATCATAACAGCCATCGGAAGCTCCATGCCGCTCATAACCATGAATTCCAGCGCATTATCCAGCATTGCAGAGTCAGAACCCTCCTGGCTGATGATCGGGAGAACCTTATACATGTCAGACTTAAAGAACTTGGTCTCCATGTTCTCCTCACGAGCCATCATCTTGTCTACGTTTCCGCGGATCGTGTTGATCTCACCGTTGTGGACAATGATGCGGTTCGGATGTGCACGCATCCAGCTCGGATTTGTATTGGTGCTGAAGCGAGAATGCACAGTAGCAATGGCGGATTCATAATCCGGATCCTGCAGATCCTCAAAAAACTGGCGCAGCTCCTT
The DNA here is from genome assembly GCA_963589345.1 of uncultured Selenomonadales bacterium. GTDB lineage: Bacteria > Bacillota > Clostridia > Lachnospirales > Lachnospiraceae > Brotaphodocola. The sequence continues at coordinate 12,644 of CAVALB010000023.1, forward strand.
TACTAAGAACATACCCTTGTATACAATGGTACGGCTGCTCATGGATACAACATAGGTATCATCGTTACTCTGTTCGAATACACGACGTGCTACATACAGACGGCGGTCAAAATCCAGCCCCTTCTCTACCTCAGCCGGTTTTCCAATAAAGCCCTGCATGATGTAAGGCATCTTTTCTACTGCTTTGTCGCCGATCTTTTCCGGATGGATCGGAAGAGTTCTCCAGCCAAGGAACTTCAGTCCCTCTTTTTTTACGATGACCTCCAGCATTTTCTTTGCCTGGTTTCTTGCAAGCTCATCCTGGGGGAAGAAGAACATGCCGACGCCATATTCTCTTGCATCTCCAAGCTCAATGCCAAGCGGCTTTGTGACTTTCTTAAAGAATTTGTGGGAGATCTGCAGCATGATGCCAACACCGTCTCCAGTCTTTCCTTCTGCGTCCTTACCTGCACGATGCTCCAGGTTTTCCACAATGTGGAGTGCCTGTTCTACTGTGCGGTGGCTCGGAATACCTTTGATATTGGCTACAGCACCGATACCACAGTTATCATGCTCAAAGCTCGGATCATAAAGACCCGGGAGCACGGAGTTTGAAACAGGATTTTCGGGGGATGCTACTAACGTTCTCTGATCGCTGTCCATAAATCATTTCCTTTCCTTACTTCTTGACTTTTTGATGGAAATCGAAATTATTCTTTTTTAGAAGTAAAAAAGGGCGCAAAAAATCATAGTGACTTTTCGCTCCCTTGCGATTTCCTCATTGAATCTTTCACGATAATACTACATATTTTCTCATTTGTAAATCCCTTTTTTATTTTAAATTATCAGATTATTTGAGTTTATATATTTTATTCTGATATTTTCAGAATATTTGTAAATCCAACAAAAAATGAGCGGTTTTTCTCGAAATATTTTCTCGAAAACACCGCTCATTTTCCTGCCTATCGTGTGTATTTGCTCAAAGAAGACTTACATTTCACCAAGACCGCTCTCGATTGCCTTGCTTACGGTCTCCATTGCAGCTGCCTCATCCTCACCGTCGCAGATCAGGGTGATCTCGGTGCCGGATTTGATGCCTGCTGCCATTACGTTTAATACACTCTTTGCAATGATCCGTTTCTCACCGCACTCGATGATCACATCGCACTTGAACTTCATGGCAGTCTGGGATAAAACTCCTGCCGGTCTTAAATGCAGTCCAGACGGATTCACAACTGTTAAATTCTTACTAAGCATAGTTCACGTCTCCTTTAGAATTGTTTTCAACCTTTATAAATTTTAGTACAAAATGCGGCAAGTGTCAAGCTATTGTGCCAATCTCCGGTTCTTTTTTTGTCAAAGATGTAGCACAAACCTCTGCTTTTGAAAACACGCATCCGCAGTAATTCTGACGATAAAGACCATACTCTGCGGATAACTCCACCGACCGTTTGTAGCCGTTTTTCTTTTTAAAATCCGAAGGCAGATGATCCACCCGGTAAATCAAAGAAAGCTCTTCGCCGATCTCATTGAGCTTTTGCGCATTCTTCAGCGGACTGATGGTAAGGGTGGTGGTGAAATAATCATAGCCGCCCTCTAAAGCCATCTTTGCTGTTTCCTCCAGGCGCAGCCTAAAGCAGCGAAAACAGCGTTCTCCGCCCTCTGGCACGGTTTCAAGCCCCTTGCTCACCGCATAGAAGCGTTCCGGCTCATAGGTGCCTACCACCAGATGGATCGGATGCTTTTCCGGGAGGCATTGGATCAGATGCCGCTGCTCTGCGGCACGTTTTTCATATTCTTCTGCCGGAGAAATATTCGGATTATAATAAAATACCGTAATCTCGAAATAATTCGAAAGGTATTCCAGCACATAGCTGCTGCATGGTGCACAGCAACTATGCAACAAGAGCCGGGGAACCCGACTCTTGCTCTCGTTTTCTTTTATGATCTCTTCCAGGTCTCGCTGATAATTTCTGCGGTTCATGATCGCTCCTTTAAAAGAGATTAGAGGAAATCACGGATGCGCTTGCTGCGAACCGGATTACGCAGTTTTCTGAGTGCCTTTGCCTCAATCTGACGAATACGTTCACGGGTTACGTTAAAGGATTTTCCAACCTCCTCAAGCGTACGCGGATGACCATCCTCCAGACCGAAACGCATCACAATCACCTGGCGCTCACGCTCCTTCAAATCACCGAGCAGTGCGTCAATGTGCTCTCTTAGCATCACGTTTTCCACGTTGCTCTCCGGAGTCACCACATTGTTGTCCGCAACGAAATCGCCGAGATTGGAATCGTCCTCCTCACCGATCGGGGTCTCTAAGGATGCAGGCTCTCTGGCAATCTGCATGATCTCCATAACCTTATCTTCCGACATTTCAAGAGCATCTGCCAGCTCTGCAACCGACGGCTCATAGCCAAGCTCCAGGGTCAGCTTTCTCTGCATCTTGGACATTTTGTTGATGGTCTCAACCATATGCACCGGTACACGGATGGTACGAGCCTGATCTGCGAGCGCACGGGTCACAGACTGGCGGATCCACCAGGTCGCATAGGTACTTAACTTATATCCCTTTGTATAATCAAACTTTTCTACACCCTTGATCAGTCCAAGATTTCCCTCCTGTACCAGATCAAGAAAGCTCATGCCACGGCCGGTATAGCGTTTTGCAATGCTGACTACCAGACGCAAATTCGCCTCGATCAGTCGTTCCTTTGCATATTCATCGCCTTCTGCCTTACGCTTTGCAAGAGTCAGCTCCTCTTCCGTAGTAAGAAGCGGAACGGTTCCGATCTCTTTTAAATACATGCGGACCGGATCCTCTGTTCCGATTCCCTCGAGCAGATCGACTGCGTCGATCTCGATATCCTCGGATTCTTTCATGAAGCTGTCATCCATATCCACATCATCGTCATCGAGAAGCAGACTGTCATCTGTAAGGACAGTATCATCAATCACGGGGACTACATCAATGTTCTTTTCCTCGAGATAATTATAGATCTGTTCCATCTGCTCAGTCCCTAAGTTATCCCCTTTAAAAAAGTCATTGATCTCAGTGATGTCCAATGCATTATGCTTTGTTTTGGCAACTTCTACCAGCTTTTTCAGCTTATCTGTAAAATTGCTTTTTTCTACAGTATTTTCCACAGTAACATCCTTTCAGTTGAAGGTTTACAAAAGCCTACACAACTAGTCATTATATTACATTTTTTCTTGAATTTCAACACATTTTTCAAGATTCCTTATTGCAAACGGAAGGCGGACAATTCATTTCTATCTGTTTTTGAAGATTTACAATGGAAACCTTTTTTCTGCTGCCGCCATACTCTCCATCCAGCACCCAGTCCACCGGTTCTGCTGCTTCGATCTGCAGTTCCTTCGTTTTAAACTTGCATAGGAATTCATTATTTTCCTCGTCATGTGTCAGAATAGCCGCAACAATACCGCTCAGCTCCAGCGGTGTTTTCGGCGCCCGGATCAGCAATATCTCAAACAGGCCATCATTCAGTGCCACCTTCTGATTGACCAGGCCTTTAAATCCGCCCACACTGATGGTGTTGGTCACCATGCCGTAGATAAACTCCCCCTCTATAACTGTTTCCGGGCAGGTGATCTTCATAACATAGGTTTTGATGGAGGTAAGACTCTTTACTCCTTCCAGAATATAAGCCTGGTGTCCCAGCAGATTCTTTTTATCTTGCGGAGTCTGGTAGGAAACCTCCGTGAGAGCTCCGAAGGCTGCCACATAGACAAAATAGCGGTCATCGCAAAACCTGCCGATATCGATTGCAAAGGGTATTCCGTGCACTGCGTTTAATGCCGCCGGCAAAAGCTGCTTTGGGAGCTTTAGGCTGGAGGCAAAGTCATTGGTAGAGCCGGACGGGATATAACCAAGCGTTATCGGCTTTGAAAGCTCCATCATACCGGAGATTACCTCATTTAAGGTTCCGTCGCCGCCGCTGCAGATGATCAGATCTTTTTTGGCACCGCAGCCTTGCACCGCCCTTCCGGCATCTCCCTGTCTTTGCGTCACGTAAACCTGCACCTGATAGCCTGCAGCCGTATAGGCATCCAGGATATCTAAAAGCTTTTGCCGGATCTTTTCTCTTCCGGATCTGGGATTGATAATGAAAAGCATTTGTTTTTTCTTTGCCATGCAGCATCACCCTCCTCTTTATCCTTCATTCTCGATCATCCCGGTATATCTGCCAAAGGCATTCGGCAGCGCATAGGTTGTTTTCAATTCTTCTTTTTTTACTGATATATAATTTTTCGGTATCGGATCCCTTAATCGGATCCGATATCCGATCATATGCCATTCCACATGGGAGAAAATATGCTTTGCAGCTCCCACGGATTCCAGCTCAAGGATCATATCCGAAGACAGACCAAAGGCTTCCGGTATCTCTTTAGGCTTTAAATGTCCTTCCCTGTTCGGAAGCTCGTAAAGGGATGCAAGAAGCCCCGTATCAGCACGCTTGTTCAAAGCCACCCGATCATCGTTTTCCAGGATACAGACCGTCTTTTCTTCTACACGACGTTTCTTTGGCGGTGTCTTGACCGGAATCTCAGCTGTCAATTTATACCGGCTGGCAAGGCAGATGGATCGCAGCGGACATTCCTCACAGTGCGGTTGTCCGTTTGGTACGCACACCATCGCACCGATTTCGATAAGACCCTGATTAAAATGGCTCGCTCTCTCCTTCGGCATGGTATTTCGCAGCTGCGTCTCCATCCACTTTTTTGTGGAAGCCTTCAGGATATCCTCTCTGCTTGCTGTTACCCTGGAAATTACGCGAAGCACATTGCCGTCCACAGCCGGCACCGGATATCCGAAGGCGATCGAGGAAATGGCACCGGCTGTATAGCTTCCGATTCCCGGAAGCTTTAGCAGTTCTTCATAGCGCTGCGGCATTTCTCCTCCATACTCCTCCATAATGATGCCGGCTGCCTTTTTTAAATTTCTCGCCCGATTATAGTAACCGAGGCCCTCCCAGAGTTTCATCAGCCGGTCATCCTCCACGGAGGCCAGCGAAGCCACATCCGGCAGCGCCTCAAGAAAACGTTCAAAATAGGGTTTGACCGCCTCTACCCTGGTCTGCTGGAGCATGATCTCCGAAATCCAGACCCGGTAGCCCTCCGGTTCTTCCCTCCAAGGCAATACTCTGGCATGCTCTTCATACCAGGCTAAAAGCGGTCCGTTCATGGCCCGCAGCCTTGATTCAAGATCCAAAAGCTCATCGTCACGCTCCGAAACCTTCAGACGGTCATATAACGATTTTGCGTCATACATATCCATAAATTCCTCTTACCGACACCTCGCCGGAATTCACCTCCCGGATCGTGCCGTCTGCAAGCTCTACGATCAGTTCTCCCTCATCGTTAATACCATGGGAGAGACCCGTGTAGTCTCCGCCTGGTGCTAACACCTTTACCTCCCGCTCTACATTGACCAGTTCCCGGTTGTAGATCTCCTTCAGCCGGCTCATGTCCTGAGTTTCACAAAAAGCATCATAATACTCCTCAAAGGCACACATGATGCCGTTGATCAGCTTTGCACGGCAGACCGGATGTCCAAGTTCCAGCATCAGGGAAGTAGCCGTAGAACGGATCTCCTCCGGAAAATCCGGGGTATTGGCATTGATGCCGATCCCGACCACAACATAGCGGATGGTATCCTCCTCCGTACTCATTTCCGTCAGAATCCCGCAGATCTTTTTGCCGTTTACCACAATGTCATTGGGCCATTTGATCATTCCCTCAAGACCGGTAACCTCTTTGATCGATTTGCGAACTGCCATGGCCGCAAGGAGGGTCAGCATGGAGGCGCGATCCGGTGCAAATTCCGGGCGCAAAAGAAAGCTATGCCAGATTCCGCTTCCCTTCGGAGAATTCCAACTGCGTCCTCTTCTGCCCTTTCCGGCTGTCTGGATCTCCGCTACCGCCAGAGTTCCCTGTAAAGCTCCGTTTTCTGCCATACGACGGATTTCATTGTTGGTCGAATCTGTTTCTTCATAAAATTTCAGTTCCTGTCCCAGCCACCTGGATGTCAGCACAGCGCGGATTTCAGCCTCATTTAAGATATCTGCACTGTCCTTTAAACGGTACCCTCGATTGCGTACGGCCTCAATCTCATAGCCGTCCGCCTCCAGCTGGCGGATCACCTTCCATACAGCCGTGCGGGATACCCCAAGACGTTCACAAAGCTCCTGGCCGGAAACATATCCATCGGTTTCTTTCAAGTATTTTATAATTTCGTTTTTCAAGGTTTACCTCCAGATGCTGACGGCACTGAGTGCACCCAGGATCACCAGGATCACCGCCAGCAAAAGCTGAACAGCTCCTCCTGCCTGTTTCTTTTTATCATGACCGCTCATTTTCAATCGAAATACGCCGACTACACCGTTTAAGACGGCCGCCAGCCAAAAAATCACGGGGAACAGAATACTGTTCCCCTCCGGATCTAAAAATGCCAGGATCGCACAGATGACGACCAGAATACCGATCACAATATGCAGCAGATCAAGAATCAGCGCGGCACTGCGCGGATTATGTTTTTTCTCCTGCCCTGCCATAGATTATTCTCCAAGTGTTGCCATCATGACAGCCTTGATGGTATGCATGCGGTTTTCTGCCTCATCAAAAACTCTGGACTGTGCAGACTCAAACACCTCATCGGTCACTTCCATATCGGTAATACCAAAGCGTTTGCCCATCTCAGCACCGATCTTGGTCTTTAAGTCATGGAAGGCCGGCAGACAGTGTAAGAAGATAGCCTGCTCGCCTGCGTTTTTCATAACAGCAGAGGTTACCTTATACGGGGTCAGCTCACGGATACGCTCCTCCCATACCTCATCCGGCTCACCCATAGATACCCATACATCGGTGTAGATGACATCGGCATTCTTTGTTCCCTCTTCCACGTTCTCGGTCAAGGTAATGGTACCGCCGGATGCCTTTGCATACTCCTCACACTGTGCTACAAGCTCTGCGTTCGGGAAATATTTTTTCGGTGCACAGGCTACAAAGTGAAGACCCAGCTTTGCGCAGACGATCATAAGGGAATTGCCCATGTTGTAGCGGGCATCTCCCATGTATACAAGCTTCACACCTTTTAAGCGGCCAAGCTGCTCACGAACTGTCAGCATATCTGCCAGCATCTGAGTCGGGTGATATTCATTGGTCAGTCCGTTCCATACCGGAACACCTGCATATTTTGCCAGCTCTTCTACGATTTCCTGACCAAATCCACGGTATTCGATTCCGTCATAGATACGGCCGAGCACGCGGGCGGTATCTGCGATGCTTTCCTTTTTGCCGATCTGGGAGCCGGACGGATCAAGGTAGGTGGTTCCCATTCCCATATCATGGGCTGCCACCTCAAAGGAGCATCTGGTTCTGGTGCTGGTCTTTTCAAAGATCAGGGCTACATTTTTTCCTCTGTAATTGTCTACCGGGATCCCCTCTTTTTTCTTGCGCTTTACCTCAGCAGAAAGGTCTAAGAGATATAAGATCTCCTCCGGTGTAAAGTCCTTGAGTGTCAGAAAATGTCTTCCTTTTAAATTCATAATTGTCTCTCCTCTATGATATAAATGATGTTGATATCAATGCTTCGTTCCCTATTCCGCCGAGCGGACGGTCTTGGTTTTGGCAATTTCCGTCACGGCGGTGGCAAGACCTGCCATGCCCTGGATTTCCGACGGGATGATGATCTTGGTTGCCTTGCCGTCTGCTGCTGCAGCGAAGGCCTCCAGACCCTTTAACTGAAGCACTGCCGCATCTGCACCGGCCTCCTTAAGGAAACGGATGCCGTCTGCCTTTGCCTGCTGTACCTTTAAAATTGCTTCAGCCTCGCCCTCTGCCTCTTTGATCCGGCGTTCCTTTTCTGCTTCTGCATGAAGGATAGCTGCCTGTTTGTCTGCCTCTGCATCCAGGATCGCAGATTCTTTCTTGCCTTCTGCAACCAGGATGGTGGATTTCTTCTCGCCCTCCGCACGGAGAATGGCTTCACGGCGTTCGCGTTCTGCCTTCATCTGCTTCTCCATGGCATCCTGTATGGCTGCCGGAGGAATGATATTCTTTAACTCCACACGGTTCACCTTAATACCCCAGGGATCTGTGGCCACATCCAGAGAAGCCCGCATCTTGGTATTGATCGTTTCCCTGGATGTCAGTGTCTGATCAAGCTCCAGATCGCCGATGATATTTCTCAAGGTGGTCGCAGTCAGGTTTTCGATTGCCATGATCGGATTGACCACTCCGTAAGCATAAAGCTTCGGATCTGTGATCTGGAAAAATACAACGGTATCGATCCGCATGGTAACGTTGTCCTTGGTGATAACCGGCTGCGGATCAAAATCCACAACCTGTTCCTTTAAACTGACCTTTTTGGCAACCCGGTCAACAAAGGGCATCAAAAAATGCACTCCGACCGACCAGGTATCCACATAAGCTCCCAGGCGTTCTACAACCAATGCCTGCGCCTGCGGCACAATACGGACACAGGATGCAAATACAGCCATGATAATAACAAACAACGGAAATACGATCAATAAACCCATTATGATTCCTCCTTTTTCTCTGTTACGATCAGCTTCACTCCCTGGATCCTTAAGACCTGAACGCGGGTCTTTTCCGGATAAACCGCGTCTGGCTTTTCAGCACGTGCAGTCCACTCCTGACCGCCTACCGTAACCATTCCTGTTTCCTTTGCATTGTCAATCTCTGTGGTTACCACTGCTTCCTTCCCGATCAGGCTGTCGACGTTGGTCTTCACGGTAGAAGTATTGATATATTTCACCGCAAGCGGCCGTGTGAGGAACAAAAGGATAAATGAGATCAGTGCAAACGTCAGAAGCTGCACCCAAAGCGGCGCACCGAAGACCGCTGTAAAAAAGGCAATCAGAGCTCCGCCGGCAAACCAGATGGTGGTCAGGGCGGTGGTCATGATCTCAATTACCACAAGTAGCACAAAGGCGATCAGCCAGTAAATCGCTTCCATACCAACCCCTCCTTTCACTTACTTTTCAGTTCTGCGCTGTCTGGCAGCCTCGAACATGAGGACGGAAGCCGCAACTGCAGCATTCAGGGATTCCACAGCACCCTCCATGGGGATGCGGATGTAGGTATCTGCCATGGCTGCCGTCTCATCGGTAAGGCCGTTGGCTTCATTTCCGATCAGGAAAGCTGTATCCTTCGTGTAGTCTTCCTGATCATAAGCCTGTTTTCCCTTTAAATGAGCCGCAAAAAGGCGAACACCGTCCTGTTTTAAAGCATCCAAGGTTTTATGCAGATCCTCAACATAGGTAAACGGCATCCGAAGCACGGAGCCCATGGTAGAACGGATGACCTTGGGGTTGCAGATGTCTGCAGTGCCCACATCCATGATAACTCCGGTTACCCCCGCGCCCTCTCCAGCTCTTAAGATGGTTCCGAGATTTCCCGGATCCTGGATTGTTTCAAGTACCATGAGAAGGGCTGGTTTCCCTGCTCTTTTCCCTGCATCTGCGACATCCTTAAGCGTATAGTGATACTGTTTTACCAGTGCAAGGATTCCCTGCGGGGTCTGCGTATCGGACAGACTTTTAAATACCTCATCCGACACCAGCTCGATATGCTTCACGCCTTTTTGTAAGAGTCTGCACTCTTCTGTTTTGCTGAAGCTTTCTGAAATATATAAGGTATGAATGCGCTCCTTCGGTATTTCCGAGCACATGCGAAGTCCCTCTGCCACGAACAGATCTTCCTCGCGTCTGGTCTTCGCTTTTTTGATCAGGGCATTCACATATTTCACCTGTTTGTTTGTTGTACTGCTGATCACGTTTTCTTCTCCTTCTTCGCTATCGGATCTTTTCCAGATCATCCATCCAGATCCGTCTTGCCGCATCACTCGGCATACGCAGATCTCCTCTCGGAGATACCGCCACAGAACCGACCTTAGGACCATCCGGCAGGCAGGAACGTTTAAACTGCTGTGCAAAGAACCGGCGATAAAAAACATTCAGCCATTTTAAAACGGTCTCCCTGTCATATTCTCCGTCAAAAGCCTGCAGAGCCATCCGATAAATCCTGGAAGGTTTAAACCCAAATCGGAGTACATAATACAGGAAGAAATCATGCAGCTCGTACGGTCCCACCAGATCCTCCGTTTTCTGAGAGATGACACCGTTTTCCGGCGGAAGAAGCTCCGGACTTACCGGTGTATCCAGCACGTCCAGAAGGACACTTCTTAACTCCTCTTCTCCGCAGGTATCTGCATAGTATTGAACCAAATGGCGCACCAGTGTCTTTGGCACAGAGACATTGACACCATACATAGACATGTGATCTCCGTTGTAGGTGGCCCAGCCAAGAGCAAGCTCCGACATATCTCCGGTTCCGATGACCATACCGCCCACCTGATTGGCAATATCCATCAAAATCTGCGTGCGCTCCCTGGCCTGTCCGTTTTCATAGGTCACATCGTGTACCGAACTGTCATGACCGATGTCTTCAAAATGCCGGGTCACCGATGCCTTAATATCGATTTCTTTTAAGGATGCTCCAAGCTTTTTTGTCATCTGACAGGCATTTTGATAGGTCCGGTCAGTAGTTCCGAAGCACGGCATCGTGATAGCATGGATCTGACCTCGCGGGATGTCCAGCAAGTCAAAGGCACGGGCTGCCACTAAAAGTGCCAGTGTCGAATCCAGTCCTCCGGAAATGCCAAGGACTACATGGCTGCAGCCGGTATGCTCCAAACGTTTTTTCAGACCCATAGCCTGAATCGTAAAGATTTCCTCGCAGCGGCGGCTTCGCTCCTCTTCATTGTGCGGAACAAAGGGGCGGTTGTCGATGTAACGAAGAAGCTTTGTTGGCTCTTTGCAGGATTCTTCCGGTAAGCCAAGAGAAAAATAAACCGTCTGATATCCGTCTCGGTCTGCTGCCGGATACGTGGTCGTGCGGCGACGCTCTGCATTTAAGCGTTCTAAATCCACGTCCGCAAGGATCGTCTCCGGAACAAAGCGGGAGGATTCTGCCAGGCGAGTGCCATTCTCCGCAATGATGTTGTGCCCTCCGAATACCAGATCCTGGGTGGACTCACCCTCTCCCGCATTGGCATATACATAGCCGCAGATCAGCCTTGCGGACTGGCCGCAGATCAGCTCTCTGCGGTAGGAATCCTTTCCGACCACTTCATCACTGGCCGAACAGTTTACAACGACCGTTGCTCCTGCCAGCGCATGGCGGATGCTTGGCGGACACGGCACCCATACGTCCTCGCAGATCTCTGCTGCCACCGTAAGCTTCGGATTTTCCTTACAGGTAAATAAAAGATTGGTTCCCATCGGCACCGGGCCATCCTGCCAGTTTGTTAAAACCGGCTTTTCCATGCCCGGAGTAAAATGACGCAGTTCATAAAACTCAGAGTAGTTTGGCATATTGGTTTTTGTCACCAGGCCAAGAAGCTCGCCATCACAGATGGCTGCCGCCACATTGTAAAGTTTTCCCTCATGCTCCCAGGGCAAGCCTGCAAAGACCAGCATCCTTCTGCCCTTGGTAAAATCTACAAGATTTTTCAGTTCCTCCTTTGCCTGATCTAACAGGATCTCCTGTAAAAACAGGTCATTGCAGGTATAACCGGTCAGACAAAGCTCCGGAAATACCAAAAGCTCTGCGCCTTTCTTTTCATATTCTTCTATAATTGTGCAGATCTGCTGCCGGTTATAAACCGGATCTGCCACTTTGATCTTCGGTGTGGCTGCCGCTGTGCGGATAAAGCCGTCTCTCATATCTGTTTCCTCCTGACGATGACAGAGAAGATCTGTGCATACTACAGGTCAGTATACCATATCCTGCATCAAAAATAAAGCACGAGAAAAATCCGTTTCCGTTTACATTCCCGACTTTTTCCTGTACAATAGTAAACGTTTGTTACCATAAGGAGGTTAACCCATGAGAGTATCAACCAAAGGACGCTATGCACTGCGTATGATGATCGAATTTGGTCTTAATCCGGACCAATGTACCAAGATCAGCCAGGTGGCCGCACGCCAGGGCATTTCTGATAAATATCTTGAACAGATCGTCTCACTTCTTCATAAGGCCGGTTACGTGCGAAGCATCCGCGGAGCTCAGGGCGGCTATATGCTTACAAAAAAGCCGGAGGAATACACGGTCGGCATGATCCTTCGTGCTGCAGAAGGAAGCCTTGCACCGGTCTCCTGCCTTGATGAAGACATCAATCACTGTGAGCACGCCGGACGCTGCACCACCCTTACTGTCTGGCAAAAGCTAAAGGAAGCCATCGACTCTGTGGTCGACAGCACCACCCTCGCGGATCTGATTGAGGAACAGCGCAATATGCCGGATGCAAACCTGATGTAGCATCGCGCTGTTTTCTGTAAAACGCACATAAGCCGTAAAGTTAAAAATGGGTTCCGGAATTTTCTCGGAGCCCATTTTTTGTTACGATTATCTTTCTTTTAAATTCCCATCCGCTCTTTTACAAGCTTCGGGATCTCTCCTTTCTTAAAAAAGCTGTTGTAGGTACTGCCGTTCTCATCCTTTAACGTAACAGTGACAGCAATCATGCTTTCGGTTTCATAGACCGGATCATAATAAAGCATCCTCTCCGTTTGACTGATATCCCCCAAGGCTTTGATTTCAGCAGGATCCGTGAATGTAATTTCCTGATAGGAAGCAGAATTTTGTGTATATCCGCCAACCGTCACCGATAGGATCTTGTCAGAAAGGTGCTCATCCTTCAAAGAAATCTGATGCTGTTCTAATAAGGCGATCGTCTTTGTAAAGGACGGATAGACCGGGTAATAATCCTGATCTCTGACATCTGTCCCATATACATAACTCCAGCCATTTTCATCCGCATAGCCCTGCTTTTCGCACTGATCCCACCAGGCAATAGCCTTCTCATCGGACTCATTCGTAAAACGGATAAGTCCCATAGGCACTTCATCCTTCATCTGATCCAGGGTCAGGGAAGAAAATTCATCTCGGTAGGTGTCAAGAAGCTTTAAGATTTCTTCCTTTGTCAAATTTTTCAGACTTTGATCCCCCTGTAAACGATTCTGACGATAACGCACGCCCACAAACTCTCCTGCATCGGCAGAAAGGAGCGGGTAAGCCGCCTTCTGATAAGACTCATCGGCTACAAGCTTCCGGATCAGATCATAGCTTTTTGCTGCACTGATCGTATAGGTACGGTTTACCATCCGCCCACTCTTTAAAGTATAACGAATGACTGCCGTGCTGTACCAGGAAGACTCCCGGTCAGAGTCCTCCCCTGCATCCCCATTTGCAGAGAGATTCCATCTTTGCCTTATGCTGCGGTTTGCCTCGATCCCTGCTGCTGCCAAATTCAGGACAGTATCCACATCTTTACACTGCATATGCTCCAGGATATACGGCGTTGAGCCGGAATCTTCATAGATATAAGTCATCGTCTTTTTGTCCGCCTGTTCGCTTTCTTTCGTTTTCCCGTAAGAGACCCAACTATTCAGGTCAACGATATCCACCGCGGCATATTTTACATTTCCGGAATTTGGAAGATAGGTATCGTACCCAAACACATCGAACCGGAACGTAAACAGGATGGCACAGGCCGCCAGCATGCTGACTGCAAGCTGCACTTTATGAGAGAACAGTCTTCGGAAGTCAAAATGATAAATGCTTTCGATCACACAGTGGGCGATCACGCAGCCGCAGATAATGCCAAAGGCCATCCAGCCATCAGATTGCTGCATGGACCAGAGAAAATCTCCCATGCCAAGACCGCTTAAAACTGTGATCAGGATGCGGATGATCGGCTGACTTGCCGAAAATGCCATTGCCCTTCCTGCCGTCTCCGAACCACGTTTTTTATAAAGGAAAACCGCCGCTGCCGCCAGGATCAGAGAGGCTGCCACTGCTAAAAAAGCCTGCAGGGTTACCGGCTCTTGATCCATGCTAAGTGCCTCGGTATGGGCATATTCCATGATCGGTGAGATCCTCATAAGAGTTTCTGTCAGAACATTTCGATCCTGATAATAGTAAGACAGAAAAAAGGTATTGAAAAAGCTTTCAAACATTCCCGCTGCTATCGGCATATAAAACATCAGCACCAGACTGCCAAAAAAGCTGACAACCAGATGTCCGGTCAGCATGGACGCGATCACGATCGTGGTATAACAGAGGACATAGTAGACCATATGAAGAACATAGGACTTTGCTGCTATCCCCCCTAAACCTGCCATGTCTGCGCCGTTTGCCGTGCACACGATCACGGAAATAAACAGCCAGAAAAGGCTCGGTATGGCCATCATAAGGATACCGTCCACATAGTGAACCAGAAACAGCTTTTCTCGACGGATCGGCAGACTGTGATAAAAATCAACCTTGCTTTTTGAAGTCAGATAATGAAAGCTGCCAAGGCCGCACACAAAGGCTGCTATGACTACCAAGACAACTGCTGTCTGATTTTCAAAGGACAGCCAGCTTCTCGCCTGCTCAGAAAACCACCGCAGGGCTTTTTCCTTTGTATCCCAGCCGCGCACCGCATGTCCTGCCAAAAAGGCCAGATACACCGGATAGACAAAGAAACCGACCAGTGTGATCAGAGCCGGTGTCCAGAGGCGGTTTTTCCAGTCCTCTCTCATCAGCTTAAAAAATAAGTTTTTTGACATCATAACCGACTGCCTCCGTTTCACTGATAAATATTTCCTCCAGAGACAGTGGAATTGTCTCATAAAACACCGGATTCACGCGCTGCATGACAAATTCCACCTGATTTAAATTGCCTCGCACAGTCATAGTAAGAAGCTTTCCGCGCCGCTCTGTCTTTAAGATCATAAGACCGGTAATGTTTTCCGGCTGCATTCCTTCCGGAAGGACGCACTGAACCTTGTGCAGATTCATCTTCATCTCATCCAGATCACGGCTTAAAAGTATGCCTCCCTTATGGAGGAGTCCCACGTGGTCGCAGATATCTTCCAGCTCCCGCAAATTGTGAGAAGCAATGATCGGAGTCAGATTACGTTCCTCCATATCGTTTGCAAAGATGCTCTTTACTGCCTGTCGCATAACCGGATCCAGACCGTCAAAGGTCTCATCACAAAGCAGATACTCCGTTCCTGCACAGATTCCGCAAAGGATCGACACCTGTTTTTTCATACCCTTGGAAAAGGTATTGATCTTCCGGTTTTTCTGAAGTCCGAAATTCTTTAACAAAGAATCGAAACGTTCTGCGTTAAACTCCGGATATACAATGCGATAATAATTCATCATATCCCCCGGTGTTGCATTTCCAAAGAAATACTGGTCATCGGATATATAGAAAAACTTTTTCTTTGCTGCTTCATTTTCATAGACATCCATACCGTCTATGGTGATGCTTCCCTCATCCGGCCTTAACACACCTGCTGCCATGCGAAGAAAGGTGCTCTTTCCGGCTCCGTTGGTTCCGATGAGACCAAACACACTTCCTTCCCGAATTTTGGCACTGATATGATCCACTGCAAGGATGTCATCAAATTTCTTCGTGAGATTGATTGCCTCTATCATATTATTCCCCTCCAAACTGTTCCTTTGCCATGCTGACGAATTCATCCCGATCCATGCCGAGTTTTTTTGCCTCTGTGGCAAGAACTGCCACCTTACCTTCAAGCTCCAGACGTTTCTGTTCTCGAAGCCTTTTTATACTTCCCACAAAGCTTCCGCGTCCCTTCACGGAATAGGTAAGACCGCTTCGTTCCAGCTCTGCATAGGCACGCTGTATCGTATTGGGGTTGATGGACAGCTCCGTTGCCAGGGAACGCACCGACGGCATCTGGGTATCCTCCTCCCAAACTCCGAGAAGCATCAGCTCCTTTAACCGTTCCGCCACCTGCTCATAGATCGGGCGGCTGTCCTTATAATCCAGATGAATCATATTCCGACTTTCCTCCCTTTTGCATAAGTGTATTAGTTATATTAATACACTTATATCACATTCAATAAAAAAATGCAACAGCTGAAGCAAAATTTGCAATCAACTGCTGCAAAATGAACCCAGGTCAAGGAAATGTTATACTGCCTTTGTTTCCATGTGTTTTAGCTCCGGAAGCACTGTGCACAGCATCGTGATAAAACAGAGGATGCCTCCGATCACATTGGAAACCGGTTCTGCCAGGAATACGCCGTCCGTTCCCATATGAAGCACATAGGGCATGAAATAGGTGAGCGGAACTACGATAAATACCTTTCGTAAGAGCGAGAAAAAGATCGCATAAGTCTTTTTATTTAAGGACTTAAAGGTGGTCTGACCCATGTATTGAAGATCCATGAAGATAAAGGCCGCAAAATACTGTTTTAAGGCAGGAACCGCATCCTGCATCAAAACGGCATCGGAGCTGAAAACACGGATCAGGACATCGGGAACCAGGATAATGACGCTCCACATCACCGCAGTATATCCAAGGATCAGACACCCCATCACAAGCCCTGCCTTTCGCACCCTGGCAGGGCGGCAGGCACCGTAGTTATAGCTTAAGATCGGAGAGGATCCGTCATTGATCGCAGAGATCGGGGTTTCTACTAGCTGACGCACACTTGAAACAATCGTCATGACCGAAATATAGATATCTCCTCCTACAGCGGAAAGTACATGGTTGCAGCAGATGGTCACAAGGCTGTTTGTCAGCTGCATGATAAAGCCGGCGGTGCCGAGGCTTATGATTTCTTTCGCATATCCGATCGATTTTGCAAGCTCATCCACATGCAGAAAACGCACCTTAAGCTCTGCCTTTCCGGTAAGAAAATGAAGGACAAAGGCCGCCGATAAAAACTGGGAAATGACAGTCGCAATGGCTGCTCCCCGCACACCGAATCCAAGAGCAAAGATAAAAAGCGGATCCAACACCAGGTTTGCCGCCGCACCGATGGCTACCGAAAGCATACCCGTAAGCGAATATCCCTGGGCATTGATAAACGGGTTCATACCCACCGAGATCATAGATGGAAGCGTACCGATCAGATAGATCAACATATAAGGGCAGGCATAAAGGAGTGCCTCTTGCGATGCTCCAAACAGCAGAAGAATCGGCCGGATCAGGATCATGCCGATCAGCATCAGGATCACTCCTGTCAGGCAGAGCAGAAAAAACGATGTGTTCATGATATTTTTTGCTTCCTGAATCTCCTTTTTCCCACGGTGGATGGAAAATAAAGGGGCACCGCCGCTTCCAAACAGATTCGAAAAGGCTGTGATGATCACGATCAGCGGAAAGCAAAGTCCCACCGCGCCAAGGGCCGCCGTTCCGACCTTAGGGATGCGGGCAATATAGATACGATCCACGATATTGTAAAGTAAATTCAAAATCTGTGCCACCAGCATAGGAACTGCAGCTCCCAGGATATTACCGGTCACGGATCCATGTTCAAAATCAAGCTGTTTCATTTATACATTTCCCCTTTTTTTCATTTTCGCGGTTGTGCTGTGAAACGATCAGCCCTGCAAAGATCAAAAGTGCACCCATAACAGACGCCTGTGTCATCCGTTCCTGTAACACAAACACCGACAAAACCACCGTTACCACCGGTGAAACATAAATATAGACGCTTCAAAGAATGCGTGCTCCATAATCAATACCGGGATCAAAAACCCCAGGATACCATGGCAAGAAAGGCGAGGCCGTCTCCCATCGAATTTAAATTTAGGCTTTTGGAACCCATTTCGTAATGATTCCATAAATATAACACGAAACCCGGCGCATGTACAGCATGCGCCGGGTTTTAGGAGGAGGTTTCACAGTTTTAAGTTTTACTGTTCCTGTGCTGCGGTAAGATTTCGAATATCGCGTCTGATTTTTCTGCGGACTCCGAAATTATCTTTCTCTGTGGTTTCCAGCCGATGTAACCGGTTTTCCATTAATTTGATTTTTTCTTCGTTTGTCATCTTCTTTATCTCCCTTCTGCTAAGGTGCAAATGATCTTTGCACAGTTTTCATAATCCAATGTACTGCTGTTGAGCATCAGATCGTAGTTGTGCCGGTCTCCCCAGACTTTGTCTGTGAAGGTATTATAATGTCGGCTTCGTTCCTTATCTGATTTCTCAATATTTTTCGCTGCCGTCTGTTTGTCCATTCCGTATTCCCGGATGCCTCGTTCGATACGTTTCTCCATATCGGCATAGATAAATACCCGGAGTACGTCATTTCGGTCTGCCAGAACCTGGTCTGCGCATCGCCCTACAATGACACAGCGTCCCTGTTTTACAAATTTTAAGATCACCTCCCTCTGCGCTTCATAGATCTGCTCCGACAGCGGCAACGTCTGACTGTTGGCATTCTGTAAAATCCCATATCCGTAGCTTGTTCCCATTGCCAGGTTATACAGGAAACTGTTTGTGATTCTTTGTTCATTGGTTTCCACATATTTCAATGCCAGGCCGGATTCCTCCGCTGCCTTATCGATCAGCTCTCTGTCATAGTAGGGAATCCCCAAATGGTTTGCCACCAGCTTTCCGATGGTACGCCCACCGCTTCCAAGCTCCCTTCCGATCGTAACGATTTTCTTCATAGATACTCCTTTCCGGGCAACCAACCGATTGCTCCTTGTTACTGTTCATGCGCTGCTTTATTGATTTTTTTCATTTCAGCAAGGATCAGGATGAGGGCAAAAAGAAATGCCAGCCCATCTGCTACCGGTCCCGCCCACAGTACGCCTGTCAGTCCCATAAAGCTGCACAGGATGATGGTGGCCGGAATCAAAAATACGATCTGACGACTCAAAGAAACTGCTCCCGACAGCAGCGGTTTTCCGATCGACTGGAAAAAGATCGCTGCAACCGTCTGAAATCCGTTGAGGAAACAAAGCAGGGTAAAGATACGAAATGACATGACAGAAAATTCTGTATACAATTCACCCTGATCACCGAACATGGCCGTAATGCTTCGCGGAAATACCTGAAAGATCACAAAGAAGATCACGGCAAACAAGGTAGCTGCTTTTACGGCAATCGCGAAGGTCTGCTTCACCCTCTTATAATCTGCCCTTCCATAGTTATAGCCCACGATCGGCTGTGCTCCTGTTCCGATTCCCGTCACAATCGATGTGAGGATCGTGTTAAATTTCATGACGATGCCAAAGGCTGCTAACGGAATATCTGCTCCATACTCCGAATTCATTCCGCAATGAACGAGGTAATAGTTGATCACCGTCATAATTATGGCAATGGCAAGCTGAGAAACGAAGCTTGATACACCGAACCCTGCCATTTTTCTCAGGAGGGCAAACTCCGGCTTCATTGCCGTTCGCGTGATCTTGACATTTTTAAATCGCGGCACATACCACATGGTGATCAAAAAGCTTACGATCTGACCGATGACCGTTGCAATGGCTGCGCCCTTCATGCCCCAGTCAAATCCAAGGACAAACAGAGCATCCAATGCCACATTGACCAGGCAGCCTGCAATCATGGACACCATGGTAAGATGTGGGGTTCCGTCTGCACGAATGACGGAACACAGACCGCTTCCAATGATCACAAAGGGAAATCCCAGCACGACAATGCTTCCATACTCCAGGGCATAGGTCATGTTATCCGGTGTCGCACCAAAGAGGGTGACCAGTGGTTTTAAGAAAAATACACAAACAATGCAAAATACAATTCCGACAATGATCAGCCAGGAAAAGGTATTGTTGACTCCTTTTTCTGCCTGCTTTTTGTTTCCACGTCCCAGCTCCAGGCTCAGATAAGCCGCGCCTCCGTCTCCAAGCAAGAGTGCCAGAGCCATAACTACCATATTGAGGGGGAATACAACATTCGTCGCACTGTTTCCAAGAGTACCCACGCCCCAGCCGATAAAGATCTGGTCGACGATGTTATACAATGCGTTCACCACCAGAGCGACAACACTGGGAATCGCATAGGTCATCATAAGTCCCCCGATCGGTGCTGATGCCAGGGGATTTTTTTCCGTTTTTTCTGAACTCATAATCCTTCTGCCTCCACTTTTTGTTTCACAGCAGCTGTAAAAAACCTTGCAGCTGCTTTTCGTTGTGTATCTTAAACTATATGATTATCATAGAGTCAACAACAGATTTCACATTTTTTTACAAAATTATCTTGCAATATTTATCTATCTTTTTTATAATCGTGAAATACATTATTATCTATAGAAGGTTTTGGAGGGATATTTGTGAATCATTTTCTGACGATCGGAGAACTTGCGCAATTAAGAGATGTGAACGTTCAGTCTTTACGCTACTATGAAAAGCTTGGCATTTTAGTCCCGGCTTATACAAATCCAGACAACGGTTACCGTTATTACGCTTTAGACCAGATCATGATCCTAGATACGATCATTCTCTGTATTGATCTCGGGATCCCGCTCAAGGATCTTAAAAACTATGTCAACGAACAGGGAGAATTGGAATTTGAACATTTACTGACAGACGGCAAAAAGCTTGCAAAAGAAAAGATCCGAAAGATCGAATCTACCATCGATTCGATCAATCGGACCTTGCAGCATATCAATGCCCAGAAAAACTTTCATGGACGAAGCGGATATTATTCCCGTTATATTTTTGAACGATACTATATCGCGATTCCCTGTGAAACGATCATGAGTGCACAGACCTACGAGAAAAACTTAAGCCATCTTCTGTCTCTTGCCAGAGAAAAGAAGCTGCAGGCATCGTTTCCGCACGGGATCATTTCCACCTATTGCAATGGGCAGTTTCAGGAGTCAAACATGTTTTTAGAAGTATTGCCGGACGACGCTTCTGTTGTGCAAAAACTCAGCGCCGGAAATTATTTATGCTTCCAGGAGCTGCGGGAAATCCACTCCGATCCTCTGGAGATCTTTCCGCGCAAGCTCTTAGAACAGGAACGGACAGATGTCATCCTTTCCTGCATGTCACCGAATACCTACAAATACGATAAGGTGACTCTGGAATTTCAGGTACAGACGTAACCGGCTTTCGTGCTTTAGTGTTTCTGCTTTGCTTCGATCAGTTTGTCAAAGCCGTAAATTTCCAGGGTGGTTTTTCCCGCATGGAGTTCTTCTACGATCTCCTGTTCATGGTCAAATTTTGCCAGAGCCTTTTCAAATACGAGATCCTCCTGCTCCTGCGGGATGACAACCACAC
Organism: uncultured Selenomonadales bacterium; assembly: GCA_963589345.1. GTDB lineage: Bacteria > Bacillota > Clostridia > Lachnospirales > Lachnospiraceae > Brotaphodocola. The sequence goes on from CAVALB010000023.1 coordinate 33,728, forward strand.
CATCGCAGTCGCCGAACACGATATCACCCGGATTTACCTGAATACCGCCACAGCACACCGGAACATTGAGCTTTGCGAGGCTCTCTTTCACGGTCCCGGACGGATTGAATCCTCTTACAAATACCGGAAAGCCCAGTTCCTTGATATCCTCTGCATCACGGCAGCTTCCGTCAATGACAACTCCTGCAAGTCCATATTCCTGACATGCAGTCGCCATAATGTCACCAAAATGTCCGGCATTGGAATATCCGTGCAGATCCAAAATCAGAACATCACCCGGCTTAGCTGCATAAATTGCCTGGTGAAGCGCCAGGTTATCTCCCGGATAACACTGTGCCGTGAAGGCTCTTCCGATCATTTTCATTTTCGAATCCACCGGTTTGATCGCGGTATCCATCACGCCCTGATTCGGTGCTGAATTGTTGTTGTCTGCGATATTACCGGTCGGTAATTTGATTAAATTCTGTTTTACTTCTTCTGTGAGATTCATAGTACACCTCTGCCTTTCCAAGATTTACTTTTTGTAACTGTTCAGAGCCAAGCAAAATTTCATAAATCAGACGTGAAATGCTT